>CALKWO010000035.1 GCA_938003875.1 uncultured bacterium | reverse complement strand
TTTTCCTTTATAGATTTAGATTTTTTAAAGAAAATGGGATTTCTACGCTATGCACTTGTTCTACAGGCAAGTGTACTTCAAAGGCCGATCCAGGATGGTTATCACGAACCAAAATATCACCTTTAAGCTTTTTTAGCCTTTGCTGGACGATGGTTAAGCCCAAACCTGTTCCACTTTGTTTGGTTGTATAAAAAGGCTCAAATATTTTATCCCTATCTGATGCTGGAATACCAGGGCCATTATCGCTAACAGAAATTTTCATGAGACGTGGAATATTTGTTTGGTATTCTAAAATATAAGCAATTTTTACGATTCCACCTTCTGGCAAAGCCTGGATAGCATTGTTTATAAGGTTAAAGAAGATTTCCATCAGCGCATCTCTATCCGATAAAAAAGAAATTTTCTCCTCTCCCTCCTGTATTAATTCCACATGATTACGGTGTGCTTCTTTTTGTAAAAGGGTGATTACATCTCGTAGTACCTCTCGTATATTTACTTCTTCCAAATGGGAAGAATGAGGCCTTGCAAATCGTAAAAGCTGGTTGACAACGCGCGAGAGTCTTTCAATTTCTCCTAGAATAAGATCTAGTCCTTCTTGCTTGGGATCATTTTTAGGAAGATCTTCTTTGGTCACTTCTGTAATGGTTTTGATAGAAGAAAGCGGATTTTTGACTTCATGAGCGATACTGGCAGAAAGCCTTCCTAGGGAAGAAAGCTTTTCATTTTCGTATATTTTTCTTTCGAGAAGAAATTTTTGCCTTACAAGCCTTGTATTTTCAATAGCAATCACCATTTGATTCAGGAGCAAAATGAGCATTTCTTCCTCTTCTGCAAGCAGACGATGACGAATCAGCCTCTTTCCAATACTAAGAATGCCAATCAAGCGGCTTTCGTTGTATGCAGAAATGATAGTAAATGCTTTTATTTTTTTCATTTCTTTGATAATATCTATGTCCTCTTCGTTCAGGTCATAAACATCAAGAACAGAGAGATGGTGGCTGGAGATATACTTTATGATGCTTTGTATATCTTCCGAATCAATAGCAAGAGTGCTGGCTGTGATGGCGATTTTATCTTTTTCCTTGCTAAAAAAAATGAACGAAACCTCTCTGATTTTCATTGCTCTGCTAATGGTTCTGGCTACATCATCCAAGAGGTTTTCTAAATCCAGATAGCTGGAATGGTTGATGGCTGTAGAAATATCGCTAAAAATTTTACGATAGTATTGCTTTTCTCTAAAGAAAACACGGTTGAAGCACTCCTGAAGCCCACGTTTCATAGGCTCGAAAAAGAAAACCAGGGCCAACACGAGAATTCCTTCAATCATGCGAAAATTGATAAGATACTTCTTTTCCATAGCATCACCCATAGGTCGTATTGCTGATGCATAAAAGGAAACAATGAGAATGGCAAGAACAGAATAAATGACTCCTCGTTTAAATACATATTCAATATAAGAATAGGAATACATATAATATCCCAACATAGGAGGAAGACAAAATGTTATCATCTGGGTAAGCATAGACAGATAATTGCCTATCCAGGAAATTTTCCATGCGTCCATAATATAGCAGACAAAATAGAGCAAGACAAGGATTGTCAAAGTGTATTGAAGAATTTTCATCCAGCTCTTTTCATCTTCATCGTTTGCTTTACGGCCTGAAACTACGGTGATATATAAAGCAATCAGCAATAAAACAAAAAACCAGGGAATCCATTGGGATATAAAATTTTCCAAAATCAAAAAATTCGTTTCTGGAGATAGTGTTACAATGATCCACAAGTAATAAGAAAATAGCAAAACAGGCAGATATAGAGCAATATATAAGCAATAGCATATAAGAGGTCTAAGCAAAAAGTATTTTCTTCTAGCAAAGCCAATCAATGTATGGTTCAGCAAGGGTAGAACCAGAGTAAAGCTAAACACGGCAGCAATGGCAAAAATTTTTTCGACTGTATTATAGCTCCAATACAAATAACCACAAAAAAGAGATATAAGGATGCCTAAATTCCATCCTAAGACAGAAAATATAAAAAAAGAAAATATCAGCTCTCTTTTTTTCTGCCCTTTGCGCTTAGCCATTAAAACTAAGGTGGCAATTTGTAAACAAGTGCCTAACAAAAAGATAAAAATACGTACTATATCTTGTAATCCAATAGTTCTATTCATTTTTTCCTGTTTTATAAAAGTTTTCCATTGAAATCAGACAAATTTTTTCATAGATTAAAAAGAAAATCAACAGGAAAATTTTATTTTTTAAGAGAAAACTATGTTTGAATATCTTCAGGGAAAAGTTGCTTCTATCAGCACTGAGATTGTTGTTTTGGAAATTTCTGGTGTAGGCTTTAAGATACATACCCCGTCCAATGTAAAAGACAGACTGAAGCAAGGAGAAACAGCCAGGCTATTTATCAGCCTTTGCCTAAGAGAAGATAGTCTCAGACTCTTTGGCTTCCTGAACCTGCAAGACAGGGATTTGTTCGATAAGGTACAGACTGTGAGCGGCATTGGCCCATCACTCGCGCTGAATGTCCTGGGTGCAGGAACCCCCCAGGAGTTCTATGAAGCTATCATGCAGGAAAATTTATCTTTTTTTAAAAAAATTAAGGGCATTGGCCCCAAGATGGCAAGCAGAATCGTTCTGGAACTCAAAGGGAATTTGCCTAAAAATGAACTGGAATCCAACCCAGCAGAAGGCAGCAGATTCCGTGTAGATGCCATCAAAGCCTTGATGGGACTAGGGTATCAGGAAACACAGGCATGGGAAGCTGTGCGTAAAGCCCTGGCAGAAATACCTAATCCCAAAAATCTCGAAGTTCTTCTCTGCGAGGCATTGAAAAATTTATAAGGAAAAACAGGGAGCTATCTCGATATAAAAATTTTGAAACACCTGGTTATTTATTGTAGCAGAAAAATTGTGAATATTTTATCTTTTTAAGGAACAGCGATGAAGATTACCCTGAATGGTCGGGTTTATACCTATAAACCCCTTGTAGAAAATAATAAAGGAGACTTCATAGGAAAAGGGGCGTTTGCTCAGGTATATAAGGCCACAACCAGCGATAATATCACCGTTGCCTTGAAAATTCTCAACGATAGAACCGAAAATATTCTTGAAAAAGAATTGTTGCAAAGGCTGAATCATCGTTATATCGTACAGATTTTGGATGCAGGGCGAGCCATAGATTCTCAGAAAAAAGAGGTTGTCTGCCTGATCATGAACTATGTAGAAGGGGAAGACCTTTTTCGATATGCCTGGAATAGAGACCAGAATACCAAGGTATCTCTTATGATCCAGATTGCCCAAGCTATACAATATGCGCACGAAAAACAAATTTTGCATCGAGACATTAAGCCATCGAATATTCTAGTGGACAAAAAAGGAGATCCTTGTGTTTTAGATTTTGGCATTGCAAAATGGCTTTCGGAAGATAAAATGATATTATCTCATAGCAATACTATTTTGGGAACCCCTGCGTATATGTCTCCTGAACAATTTAAGGCATTGCCACTAGATAACAGATGCGACGTATGGGCGTTAGGTATCATTTTATATCAGTTATTAAGTGGATACATGCCTTTTCCTGGGAATAGCTATCAGGAATTTTCTAAAAGTGTAAGATCTTCGCATCCGAAGCCTATGCCAGCAAGTGTGGATTCGGCACTTCAGTCTATATGCCTGAAAGCATTAGAAAAAGAAAGAGAAGCACGCTACCAGACTGCCAAAGAATTTGCCAATGCTTTGACACAATATCTCAAGGGCAATTTTTTTTATTCCTTGCAAAGAGAGCAGCAAAGGGAAATAGAAATTTTGGAGCTTTCTCCTGAAATCTATCTTAATAATCCCTATTGGCCTGCGAGAAGAAACAATCTTTTGCAATGCCAGGGTTTTCAAAAACCAGTGCTTGCTCCTAGATTGATGATTATCGGCAACCAGGACAATCCAGAGGCAGTTTTTCTGGCATATCCTAAGCCTTATGGAAAAAAAATAGAGATTTTGCAGGAAGAGCAGCTTGCAGCTTTGGTAGAAAATATTCTTGCCTCTTTAAAAAATGCGGTAAAGCTTTCTTTCCTCCCTTCTATACCATCGAAGGAATATATTTATAGTTATGGCGAGAATTTTGAAATAGCGGTTGTCGATGAATCCGATATCAGAAAAGATTCCTGGCCTTACATGGGTATCAAGGCAAATGCACTAAAGCTTGCAGAGATGCTTCTTTCCTGTATAGATACAGCAAAAATCAGTAGAAAAATCTTAGATATTTTGCAGGCTTCCTATAAAGACGAAAGCGTTTATGATCTTCAACGACTCTTGCAGGAGGATGAATTAGGTGCTTTAGGTCTCAGGCTTGCGTTGACACAGGGTACACAAAAAGAAGCAATGGAGGCCATTCGTAAAATACTGGATGAGTTCGCCTCTCCTTTTCCCACAAGAAGAAAGCGCGTAGAAGAGCTTTTGCTTTTGGCAAAGGAAGAAACCCAGGAGCCTGTTGTTGTCAAAGCCATCATGACACAAGAAAATATAAATCCTTGTCCCGATAAAACGCTAGATCAATGGAAGTATTTTATTCAAGGAAAGCTAAGAAATATATGGCTTGTTCCAGGAAAAAAATTTGCTCAAAATGCCATTGAAGTTCTTATGGAAATGCCACAAGATTGGACAATTCCTTTATGGCGGGATTGCTGGAGCAGCAGCCAGGGATGGGTGGATTTCACACAAGACACATGGACAAATCTAACTTCTTTTCAACAAAGTATTTATATGCAATCATATCAGGAATTGTATGCTAAATGGCAAAATCTTCCTATAGAGAAAGAAGTGAAAATATCTGGCGTAAGCTTTCTTTTTCGTCTGATTCCTCCAGGTTGTTTCTGGATGGGTTTTCCTGAAGATAGCCTTTTCCCTACAGGCAGGAAGCATAAAGTTACTATCACTCGCTCTTTTTATATGGGAAAATTTCCGATCACTCAAAAACAATGGCAGGCAATCATGAAAAAAAATCCTTCTTATTTCAAGGGTGAAAATCTTCCCGTGGAGAGTGTAGATTGGAAAAGCTGCATAGATTTTTGCCAGAAAGCTGGTTTTAAACTACCTACAGAAGCGCAATGGGAATATGCAGCAAGAGGCGGAAGCAGCACCCTGTTTTATTGGGGAGATACATGGGATAGAAGCAAAGCCAACACTGCTTCTTATTGGATGCAACAGGATATAATGGACTATAACCAAACGATGGTTTTTGGCTTCATAAACAATTGGAAAGACCTTCATGCTGGAACAACGCAAGTAGGAAAGTTCCATCCTAATGCTTTAGGATTACATGATATTTTGGGAAATGTCTGGGAATGGTGTCAAGATACCTATGCTTCCTATCCAACAAAAGATCAAATGGATCCTATAGGTCCTGCAGAAGGAAATGGATTTGTCATTCGAGGTGGAAGCTGGTATAATTGCGCTACGGATTGTAGCTGTCCTTACAGGGATTCCCGCCGTATGAATTACAAAGAAAACAATATCGGACTAAGAGTTTGCCTTTAGTTTGTAACACTACCAAATGCGTCGTATTGTATAATTTTAACATCCTGATTTCATAGGAGATACAATGAAATTCCCCATTTTTTACCTCCTGATTTTTATGGCTTGTGGAATTGCTGGAGCTACTGCTTTAGGCTTTTCCAATACCAGTGGGGCTTATGCATACCAAATCACAACGACTCCACCCAATCCCATCACAAAAAATCCAAACAATGGGATCTTGTTGGTTTGGAATGAAGTCCAGAATTACACCTTGCAAAGCGATCTTGCGGTAGACCGTGTCGCCGATGCAAATGCCCCCTTTGTGAAAATAGTCAGCGGCAAATACTATCTTAAAGCTGGAACCATTGTCTCCAGTCATTATGTTCAATGGGATCCAGGCAATGGGAGCAGCGGTACGGTAAATGCTACCATGCACTTTGATTCGGATATTTTTGCCTTTATTACAGCCGACCAAAAGCTTTTCGATAGCGATGCCCAGCTAGGCCTTCCTGGTCTTAACTATAATGATTTTACCGCTCGTGGTTTAGAAAGTGGTGATACTACAAACATGAGTGGCTCCCAAGTAACAATTAGCTGGGCAGCCAGTGACCCTGGAGATTGGACTCGTCTTCTTACTGCATTTTCCCCTACGGCTGCCCCCACGATATCCGCCAATAGCGTAAATTTTGGCAATGTTTTAGTTGGCAGTTCTAAAAATTCTAATATTACTGTTACCAATACTGGTGGTAGCGGCAGTACCCTCACGGGTACAATCTATGCTGCGCCTTCTGGTACAGAATTCAGCCCTTCCACAGGAACCGTAGGCTTTTCCCTGGGCCAAAACCAGTCGCAATCCAGAACATTCACCTATGCTCCAACTCAGAGAGGATATGATGCAGCGAATGTTTCTATCAACAGCAATGATGCGAATATCACTCGTACTCTTCAGGGAACAGGAGTAGCAGCAGTCAACCAGGTGACAAGCAACAACATCAGTACTACACGTATTGGAACAACCAATACGGGCACTATTAGCATAAAAAATATAGGAGATGGAAACCTTTCTGGTCTGGGAGAAACAAGCAACTTGAGAGGAACTGTACTTGCGCCCACAGGAAGTTCTGCGATTTCTGGTAATGGAGTCAATGTGAGCCTGACTGATGGAAGCACACAAACCCTTAGCTACCAATATACTCCTACCACACGTGGGACAGATAGTGCCAGCGTCCAGATCAACTTTGCCAATGGAAACACCAATGGAAGTAACACTTCTCAGAGCATGACAACAAATTTTTCCGCATTGGCAGTAAGTCCAGAGTATGTTAGCTCTGTGGCTCCAGGCTCTGTCATAGATTTCGGAGTAGTGGAAGCCTATTCCAGCAACCAGTACGTTCTGAGAATCCAAAATCTTACACCTGATGCGGATTTAGGAAATCTCACCAATCTTACTCTTTTAAGCGCAACGATTTCTGGGATAGACAGCAGCTATTTTTCTATACAGAATTTTACTCCCCACACTGTTCTGGGCAAGAATGCCTATATTGATCTGATCATTACAGCCACAAATCCAGAATGGAGATTCCACTATAGAAATGCAACCTTGACGATTCTCACAGACCAGAATGCTGCCTTTGGTTCGGCAGGGCAAAGCTTTACCTATACTCTAACAGCCCTATGCGTTCCTGAGCCTACCTCATGGCTGATGATTTTCTTGGGTTTATTTGGTATAGGAATTCCATACAAAAAATCAATCCAAGCAGCGATGTTTTAATCTGTAGACCTGGCCGTACGTCTAGGTACGTCTAGGTCATACATCTTAAGGAATATAGCACTTCTCACTTGCGTTGCATACAGAGTCAAATAATATGCGATTGAAACCACAGATGAACACAGATGAACGCAGATAATTTTTAAACTTCGCGTCCTTCGTGTTCTTCGTGGTAAAATTTTTTTTATTTGTGTTTATCTGTGTCTATCTGTGGTTCTTTTTAATGTATGCAATCTATCCTAGATGCGCTGTAATTGCTTATTTTGTAATGATTTGTAGCTTTCAATATGATGTAATATTTTGTAATGGATTTGTAATCCGTTATGCAATTCGTTTTATTGAGGTAATGTAAATATGTTTAAAGTATTTTTTTTGCTTTTTCTTGTGCTTATGTGTAATGCTATGCTGTTTACACAAGAAGCCCGCATCTTGCGATTTCCTGCAATTCATGGTAGCCAGGTGGTTTTTACTTTTGGCGGGGATCTTTATACTGTTCCTGTTGAAGGTGGAGTTGCCCGCAGGCTGACCAGCGATGTAGGATTTGAAATGTTTGCCCGTTTTTCCCCAGATGGCAAATACATTGCCTTCAGTGGGCAATACGATGGCAATACCGAAGTCTATATTATACCATGCCAGGGTGGTGTCCCTGTAAGATTGACATATACCGCCACTCTATCGAGAGACGATATTACGGATCGTATGGGGCCAAACAACATTGTAATGGGATGGCGAGATAACAACACTATTGTATACCGTTCTCGTGCTAAACAATGGGATCCATTTAAAGGCCAGTTGTATCTTGTTTCAAAAGAAGGCGGAATGTCAGAAGCATTGCCTTTACCCAGAGGCGGGTTTTGCTCCTATTCCCCCGACGCTCAAAAGTTAGCCTATAACCAAATCTTTAGAGAATTCCGTACATGGAAACGCTATCGAGGAGGGCAGGCAGACGATATTTCTATCTATGATTTTGCCAGCAAAAAAACCATCAAGATCACGGATCATCCAGCACAAGATATTATCCCTATGTGGTATGGCAACAAAATATACTTTCTTTCGGATCGTGACCAGCGTATGAATCTTTTTTGCTATGATCTGGCAACACAGTCCACCGAAAAGATAACCAAATTTCAAGATTTTGATGTAAAATTCCCCTCTTTAGGCGATAAGAATATCATCATGGAGAATGGCGGGTATCTCTATCGTTATGATTTAGAAAAAGCAAGTCTGCATCGCATACCTGTATATATTCATGAAGATTATAATTCTGCACGTGGTGGCATTATAAATGTAAGCAATCTTATTACCGATTTTGATATTTCTCCAGAGGGAAAACGTGCTGTGTTCACGGCAAGAGGAGAAATCTTTACTGTCCCAGAGAAGCATGGCAATACCCGAAATCTGACCAATTCTTCTGGTATTCATGAACGAAATGCTAGCTGGTCTCCTGATGGCAAATTTCTGGCATACATCTCGGATGCTTCTGGAGAAGATGAAATATACATTCTTCCCCAAGAAGGAGGAAAGACCATACAAATCACACAGGAGAGTGATAGCTATAAGTATAGACTTATGTGGTCGCCTGATGGTAAGAAAATACTCTGGAATGATCGAATGCAGCGTCTTCAATTTGTAGATATTACCAGCAAAAAGGTAACGGTCATCGTGAAAAATCCCACATGGGAAATCGATACCTTTAACTGGTCTCCTGATAGCAAATGGATCGTATATGAAGGCTCTGAAGAAAAAAAGATGATGACACTCTATCTATATTCTCTGGAACAGAACACATCCTATCCTGTTACAGATGGATGGCATGCATCGCATTCTGGAGTTTTCAGCGATGATGGACAATACCTGTTTTTTCTTTCTCAGCGTAATTTTTCCCCAACCTATAGCCAGATAGAATGGAACTATAGTTATGAAAATATGGACAAAATCTATCTGGTCACTCTCAACCAGGATGTGAAATCCCCTTTTGCCCCGAAAAGCGATGAAGTCACTGTAAAACAAGACAAGCAGGATAAAGCAGAAGAAGAGAAAAAAGAACCAGAAGAAAAGCAGGCCAAAATAGTCATAGAAGAAATCCAGGATAGAATCATAGAAGTCCCTGTAGAAGGAGGGTATTATACATCTCTGGTAACAGCAGGGAATAAGCTATATTATACACGAGAAGCCAGGGAAAATACAATTCTATATACTTTTGATCTGGAAGAGGCGAAAGAGAACGAGCTAGGCGAAATAGACAACTTCAGCATTTCCCATGATCGGAAAAAAATGATTGTAAAGATTCACGACAAATTCGCTATTGTTTCTCTTCCTTCAGAAAAACTCGATATGAAGGAGACTTTAAACCTGAGCGATATGAAGATGAATCTGGATCGTCAGGAAGAATGGAAGCAGATTTTTCATGAAAGCTGGAGGCAGATGAGGGATTTCTTCTTTGCGCCCAATATGCATGGAGTGGACTGGAAGAAAATACGAGAAAACTACTTTACCCTTGTTCCTTTTGCACGCCATAGAACAGATCTTGCATACATCTTAGGAGAAATGGTTGGCGAATTGAATGCAGGGCATAGCTATGTCGGTGGTGGAGATTTCCCCAAGCCCAAGAGAATTCCCTTAGGTTTGTTGGGAGCAACGCTACAACAGGATCCTGTCAGCAAATTCTATCGTATCGAAAAAATTCTCCTGGGGCAAAACTGGAATCCTGATTTGCGATCCCCCTTGCGAGAGGCTGGCGTTAAAGCAAAAGAAGGAGACTATATCCTGGCAGTCAACGGAGCATCCACACAATCTATGCCAGATATTTATGCTAGCTTTGTTGGCATGGCAGGAAAACAGATTACATTGACATTGAATCGTAAACCCGAAATAGAAGGCAGTTGGGATACAGTTGTCATTCCCATAGAAGATGAAGAAAATCTGTACTACTACAACTGGGTACAAAAGAATATTGCACGAGTGAAAGAAGCTACAGCAGGCAAAGCAGGCTATATCCATATTCCCGACATGGGAGTCCATGGCCTGAACCAGTTTGTGGCATATTTCTATCCACAAACAAGAAAAGAAGCTCTCATTATTGATGTGCGCAGCAACGGCGGTGGAAATGTATCTCCTATGATTATAGAAAGGCTAAGACGTGAGCTTTGCATGATTGGCATTGCACGCAATACGACCATAGAATACAATCCCAGCGAAATGCACTACGGCCCTAAAGTCTGCCTGATGGATGAATTCTCCGCTTCTGATGGCGACATCTTTTCCTATCGCTTCCGTTTTCATAAACTAGGCAAGCTCATTGGAAAGCGTTCCTGGGGCGGAGTCGTAGGAATTCGTGGTAGCCTTCCTTTTGTGGATGGAGGTTATCTGTATAAGCCCGAATTTTCCCGCTATGATATAGAAGGAAAATCATGGATCATGGAAGGCCACGGTGTTGACCCTGATATTGTAGTAGAAAATGATCCTGCTCAGGAATTTTCAGGCTATGACCAGCAGTTGGAAGCAGGAATCGAGCAAATTCTAAAAGAACTCAAAGAAAATCAATACCCTCTCCCCTCCACTCCTCCTTATCCTGACAAGAGCAAATAGTAGATCACCAGGGGCACTGCCCCCTGGTTTCCCGCTTTGGCTAAGTCTTGTTATGTAAATTTTACTTCTGTGTATCCTTAAATTAGCCTCCTTCGGAGGCAATCTTTCCCGTGCGTAAGCTGTAATCTTATCGTTATCCTACATTCCGC
>CALKWO010000034.1 GCA_938003875.1 uncultured bacterium | reverse complement strand
AAGCCCAACGCCAGCGCAATCCCTGCGTCTTTGGAAAATACCCTTTAACTGGCTTATAAAAAGATTCGATTCAATTAGTCTCTATTAGCAAAAGACGCAGGGATTGCGCTGAAGGTCGTCTTTTCCGAATAGATCGTCATTTTCGGCGCAACCCTGCGGCTACAAATCATTGGGTAAAAGCGATTATTGCTTAGTCATATTGGTTAGGATGATTCTTATCTGTTCATTTCCTGGGCGATCAGTTCAGCCTGCTTTAGCACGGTTTCTGTTGCCAGCATCTGCATATCTGGGGGATAGCCGTATTGTCGGAGGATGCGTTTCACGATGACCTTTAGCTTTGCCTTGACGCTCTCCTTGATCGTCCAGTCTATGGAGGCGTTTTCTCTGACCTTGTTGAAGAGGACGACTGCCAGCTCTCTTAGCTTCTCTTTTTTCATTACCTGGATGGCACTGTCGTTGTTGGCGATGGCGGTGTAGAAGGCGTATTCATAGTCGGATAAGCCCATTTCTTTTGGTTCTTTGTCCATATCCTTGATCTCTTTGCCGAGATGGATGAGTTCTTCGATGACCTGGGCTGCTGTGAGTATTCTGGCATGGTATTTTTGGATGGAATTTTCCAGCATCTCCATCAGGGACTTGCCCTGAACCAGATTTTTCTTGATTCGTGCCTTGATCTCGTCTTTCAGGAGCTTCTTGAGGACTTCCATCGCCAGGTTCTTATGCTTCATGTTCTGGACTTCCAGGAGAAAATCCTCGGAAAGTATGGAAATATCGGGTTTCTTGATGCCAGCAGCATCGAAAATATCAATGACCTGCTCTGTGACCAATGCCTTGTCTATGACCTGCCGTATGACTGTTTCCATATCTTCGTTGGTATTGTCGGAATCGGTTTTGGCGAATTTTGCCAGCCTGGCTTTCACTGCCTGAAAGAACGCCACTTCCTCTCTGGCATGGAGTGCCTGTTCCTGAGGGATGGCAAGGGAGAAGGCCTGGGATAGAGCCGTCACTTCGTCCAGGAATCGTTTCTTTCCTCGCTCCAAAGCAAGAATATGTTCCTCGGCTTCGAGGATAAGGGACAATTTTCTTCCTGTGTTGGCTTCAAAGTATTTTTTGTAATCGAATCCATAAAACATCTGGGAAACGACCTCCAGCTTCTCTTGCATGATCTGCACTGCCTTTTCCTGGGCAATGGCTGGATCACCCTTGCCTCCATTGTCTGTATAGAAAGACAGGGCTTTCTTCAAATCTGCTGCAATGCCAAGATAGTCCACGACCAGGCCACCTGGTTTGTCTTTGTACACCCTGTTCACTCGTGCTATGGCCTGCATCAGATTATGGCCTTTCATGGGCTTGTCCAGATACATCGTATGCAGCCAGGGTACATCGAACCCTGTAAGCCACATATCTCGGACAACCACCAGTTGTAGCTCGCCTTCTGGATTCTTCATCCTTTCGTTCAAGACCCTGCGCTGTTCTTTGGTGGTATGGTGCTTGGAAATCTTTACCCCATCAGAAGAAGCCGAAGTCATTACTACTTTGATCTTTCCCTTCCTGAGATCATCAGAATGCCATTCTGGGCGTATCCTGATGATTTCCCCATAGAGATCGGCAGCGATCCTGCGGGACATGGTTACGATCATTCCCTTGCCAGAGAAGACCTCCTGCCTTTGCTCAAAATGAGTAACTATATCCTGGGCTACCTGCTGGATTCTCTTCTCACTTCCGATCAGAGCTTCCAGCCTAGTCCACTTACTCTTGGCCTTCTCTTTCTCGGACTCCTCTTCCTGTTCCAGCTCGTCATCCATCTCTTGGACAAGCTTACGGCCTTCCTCATCCAGTTCTATTCTAGCCAAGCGACTCTCATAGTATATTCTGACCGTAGCCCCATCTTCCACTGCTTTGGAAATATCGTATATGTCAACATAGTTGCCAAAAACCGTCCTGGTGTTCACATCATCGCTCTCGATGGGAGTTCCTGTGAAGCCCAGATATGTGGCGTTAGGAAGAGCGTCCCTCATGTATTTGGCAAAGCCGTAGATGGTTTTCTCTCCGATGAGATTACCCTTTTCATCTTTGACCTCTTTGGTCTTGGCCTTCAGTCCATACTGCGTTCTATGAGCTTCATCCGCTATCACGATGATGTTCTTCCTTTCAGAAAGACGTTCATAGACATTGCCATCTTCAGGCAGAAACTTCTGTATGGTCGTAAAGACGATCCCCCCAGAACCCACCTTGAGCAATTCCTTCAGATGCTCCCGATTTTCTGCCTGGATGGGTTCTTGCCTGAGAAGCTGTTTGGCAGAGGCGAAAGTATCGAACAACTGGTCGTCCAGGTCATTCCTGTCCGTAATCATGACAATAGTAGGATTGTCCATAGCCAGAACGATCTTGCCCACATAGAAGACCATAGAAAGCGACTTGCCCGAACCTTGCGTATGCCATACCACCCCGCCTTTCCTATCCCCAGGAGGTTGGGTGAATGTAGAGCTAAGGCCGTACTGTTCTGGTTCTTCCATGACAAGTCCACCATATCCTGCTGCTCTCATAGTGGATTCTACAGCACGATTTACAGCATAGTATTGATGATAGGCTGCCAGCTTCTTGACCGTCTCGATGGTGATGATTCCCTTGTCTTCCCTCTTGGCCTTCTCGAATAGAATGAAATGCTGGAGAATGTCCAGGATAGTGCTTTTCCTCAGCATACCATGAATCAAAGTTTCTAACTGGCTGGACAAAGGCGATGCCCCTACGGTTTTCCATGCCATGAATCGGCTGAAATCCGAAGAGATCGTGCCAGCCCTGGCTTCCAATCCATCGGAAAGGACGATAAAGCCATTATAGGCGAACAATCGGGGAATCATGGCCTTGTAGGTTTGTATTTGCTGAAAGGCAGAACGGACTGTAGCGTTTTCCTGGGCTGGATTCTTTAGCTCAAAAACGACCAGAGGCAGCCCATTGATGAAGAGAACCATATCCAACCGCTTATGCAAATCATTCTCGACTACAGTAAACTGGTTCACAGCCAGAAAGTCGTTGTTGTCCAGATTCCTCTCGTCTATCAGCCAGACCAGATCGCCCCTGATGTCGCCATTCTTCTGGTAGCTCACCCGAACGCCTTCGGTCAGCATCCGATGAAAAGCCTCGTTATTAGCAAGCAGATTGGGAGAATTCAGCCTGAGTACCTGCTTTACCGCATCTTCTCTGGCTTCCAGAGGAACACCAGGATTGATGCGAGCCACAGCATCCTGGACACGAGCCACAAGCACAACATCCTCGAACGACGACCGTTCAGGATATGCCCCATCAGGGGCAATATCCGTGCCATAGAGATGCGTATAGCCCAGCTTCTCTAAAAGCTCAATGGCAAGGGATTCTATGGCAGACTCGGTGATCTTCGGACTCACAAGCTTACCCTCACTTCCCCGCTCATGAGCTTGGGCAGGAGCGTGTCGCGGAGGGCGGATAGGGTGCGGATTTGGGCGGAATTCAATATTACCTTATCGTCTATTGGCTGTACCTCTGCTTGAAACTTATTGACAGCCGCAACGGGAGGAATAAGAATATCCAATGTCTCAAAATCAGTTTTATTTATACAACCAAAGACCGTCCCTGTATCATTGAATTGCTCAATTTTTCCGATTAGGGACTTCATTTTGTAATATGTATAAGTATAAGTTCCATGATTATTTTTATATCTAAAAGCAGCAATACCTCTACCTATGCAGCATTTTTCTTGCGCCATGTTTTGTGCTCCAACAGGTGCTCTTACACTAATTAGAGTATCATACTTTTCTGCAAATCTAACAGGAGCAGTAGTATAGACTCTTTTCTTAGGAAAACGAAATTCAAAATCTGCATTACCCTGAAACATAGGAATACCATCGCCATTTTCATTATAACTTTCACCAGGGGGTGATGAACCCATTACAAAAGTAAATTCATCTGGGATTTTTCCTTCCGCCCAATCCTCTCCCGCTTCCTCCACAAACCACTGTCGAAAGAGCGTTTCAGCCATAACTTCCAGGGTTTTGTTCTCACGATGCAGCAAGTCTATTTTGTCATCCAGGCTGGAAAGCACGGAAGCAATGGCACGTTGTTCGGGTAAAGGGGGGAGATTCCATCGCGTTTCTTTGAGAAATTTCCAATCAGCTCTTGGCATTCGAGTCCCGCTCTCACCATTATTTGCAATATTCACGAAATCCCAATTTGCTATAAAGTAAAAAAGGAAATCTTGATCGTAACCTTTTTTAGCACGAAAAACCCAAATATCTGTAGAGCATATACCATCAAAATATGGTTTAACTACTTTTCTGAAATATGGACGTAATTTCCCAAAAAGTACATCGTTTTTAAAAAATTTGAATTTATTACTCGTAACATCAGTAGATCGTCCAATGGAATTCAGCCTAAGCGTCTCTTGTTCAATATGTTCTAAACCAATATAGAGAAATGAATCATTGCCTGTTGGTATGTATACATTTTTAGCCAGTTCCGCCACTTCCCCCAATTTTACTTCCTTCCACTCGCTCATACCAGCCTCACCTTCCCCAAATTTTCCCGAATCAGAGCATTGAGCCTCTCTTCTTCTTTCAGTTGCCCTTCCAGTTCTGCCTGGAGCTTGCTGAATCTTTCGTTGAAATCGAAATCATCCTCATCTTCTGGCAGCCCAACGTATCGGCCTGGTGTAAGCACGTAGTCCAGTTCCCTGACCCGATCCAGGGAAGCGCAGTTGCAGAAGCCTTTCACATCTTCGTATTTGCCTTGCGGATTACGCCAGGCATGGTAGGTATTGGCTATCTTCTGAATATCCTCAGGCGAAAGCTCTCTGGTTCTTCGGTTGATCAGATGGCCTTCGTTTCGGGCATCCAGAAATAAGATTTCCTTCCTTCGCTCTGTTTTTCCTCGTCTCAAAAACCACAGAGACGCGGGAATCTGTGTATTCAAAAACAGCTTGGCAGGAAGGTTGACGATGCAGTCCACCAGATCCGCTTCGATCAAGGCCTTTCGGATTTCCCCTTCTCCCGATGTCTTGGATGTGAGCGAACCCTTTGCCAGAACAAAGCCAGCGATTCCCACAGGGCTGAGATGATGGAGAAAGTGCTGTATCCACGCATAGTTCGCATTGCCCGAAGGAGGAACGCCGTACTTCCATCTAGCGTCTTTTTTGAGCAAATCCCCGCTCCAATCGCTATCGTTGAAAGGCGGGTTGGCAATGACAAAATCCGCCTTCAGGTCTTTATGCTCGTCCTTAAGAAAAGAGCCTTCGTTGTTCCATTTCACCTGGGAGCTGTCAATGCTGCGGATCGCCAGATTCATTCTAGCCAGTCGCCACGTGGTCTGGTTGCTCTCCTGACCATAGATGGAAATATCGTTGACCTTGCCCTGACGGCTAAGGACGAATTTCTCCGACTGCACAAACATACCGCCCGAACCACAGCAAGGATCGAACACACGGCCCTTGTAAGGCTCCAGCATCTCCACCAGAAGCTCTACGACACTACGAGGAGTATAGAATTGCCCACCCTTCTTGCCTTCGGCCAGAGCAAATTCCCCCAGAAAATACTCGAACACATGCCCCAGAACATCCGCACTGCGAGCCTTTGCATCCCCAAGCGCAATATTCCCCATCAGGTCAATCAGTCCGCCCAGGTTGGTAGGATCAAGATTCCCACGAGCATAGACTCTGGGCAAAACATCCTTGAGCATAGTAGAATTCTCTTTTTCGATAGCATCCATAGCTTCGTCCACCAGCTTTCCAATACCAGGAGTCCTGGCATTCTCTTGTAAATTCGCCCATCGTGCCTCCCCAGGAACAAAGAATACATTTTCCGCCTTGTATTCATCCCTGTCCTCAGGATCAGCCCCCTTGTATTCCCCTTCGCCTTTCAAAAGCTTCTCGTGCAAATCCTCAAAAGCATCCGATATATACTTCAAAAAAATAAGCCCAAGCACGATATGCTTATATTCCGCAGCATCAATATTCTTACGCAACTTATCCGCCGCTTTCCAAAGCTGCTTTTCCATTGGCTCTTCTTTGCTGCTGCCTTGTTTGCTCTTTACCATCTTTATCTCCTGATGAACGTTATGCTATTTTAGAAAAAAAAATTGCTAGAAAACGAATCATAGAACAGTAAAAAAATTCTCCTGCCAAATCCCAAAAGGATAAAGAAAGAAGATTATAGCATAAACCATGTCCTAATCAAAGCAAAAATGCTTTGCGTCATGATTGAGGGAAATTGTATTTTTTAGGGGAAAAAAGATTTGACTTGTTTGTGCGATTAAGAGATAATAGAGGGGTACAAAAAAAAACTCCTGCCAGAGGCAGAAGGAATTAAACTACAAAGATTATAGCATAAACTATGCCATAATCAAAGCAAAAAATGATTTGCTGCCATCTGGGAGGAAAGATTTGTAATTGGTTTTCATCCAAAAATTTGCAGCAAAATGCTTATGCTGCATGCAAAATTTTTTTTCCAAAAGGAGAATTTTATGAGGCAAAAACGTTCCTCCCAGGCACAAAATCAGGCTATTTTTGATTTTGGCGAGCCAGAAATTTCCCAAATAAGAGCAATCCACTACGGCGAAGCGGAAATCCTTCCTGATGTCCGCTGTGAATGCTATGTTTTAGAGGATGGACAAAGTGTCATGAGTGAAAGAGGCCTTAGTTCTTTGTTGGGAATCTATCATAGAGCTTTGGAATACATGGCTAATAACTGGCCTCCAAAAACTCTGGAATCCTTCTGCGATAAGGATAAGAGCATGTCAGTTACTTTTGCTTTTGTAACAGCCGAAAAAAGTCCCTATAAAAACCAAAGCATTGTGGTGTACGATGCCAGCATAATCGAGGAAATCATTCGTGTGTATGCTCTGGCCTATTCGAGTGGAGCTTTGAGGGAAAACCAGATTCATATAGGTAAGAGCGCTTCGATGCTGGTGCAGATATTGGTCAGGACGGCCTTGCACATCCATATCGAAC
>CALKWO010000033.1 GCA_938003875.1 uncultured bacterium | reverse complement strand
AGGTTGAATTGCAAAACCGTGAGGTTGAATTGCAAAACCGTGAGGTTGAATTGCAAAACCGTGAGGTTGAATTGCATTGCAAATCGTAAGTGGCGTATTGAAGCCACTTACGCCTCCAATTTTTGGTCTAACTCTTTAATGCTCTAAAGCATTAAAGGGTGGGGCGTCTTAAACGCCCGCCCGAAGAGAAGAAATATATCGCCGCCGCCGAAGAATTATTCTTAACATATTAGGAGAGAATAAATTGGAAGAATTACATCTCAGAGAAGGCTTAATTTTTGCTCTTTTAGATCGTGCTGGATGGAGCTATAAGAAAGCCGGGAAAAATTATATGGGTGTGTGTCCTTCTTGTAATCAAGGGAAAAAAACCCACAATACCAGTTTCGATCCTGTGAAAAATTGCTTTCACTGTTTCTCCTGCAATGAAAGTGGAGGGCTGAAGAAGCTTGCTGAATTACTGAAGATAGATTTTTCCCAGTTTCTTGAAACCGAGGGTGTGATAAACAGGGAATTTTCTTTTAAACCGAAAGAACCAAAGATGGATAATGACCATTTAGAAAAACCGTTGATAGAATCCCCGTCGAATGTTTCCAAGGAAGATGCCAGGATTCCATTGCTCGAACAAAAGCCTGCGGAAAAATTGGATATTTTCAGTCTTGCCTCTCAAAATCTATCGCCAGAAACAATCAAGTATCTACAAGGCCGATATATTCAGGTAGAGAATGAGGATGTCAGAAAATATCTCTTTGAATTACGGCCCGTAAATGAGTATTTTCAAAAAATTTATCGAAATGGCTATAGACTGTTAATTCCCATGTATGGCCTTACGGAGGGAATTCGAAGCGTCAAGATACGAAAAATTACTCCTATAGCTGAAGGCGAGCGAAAAGTGCTGAATCTTACAGGTTATTCCCCAATCTGTTTAGGATGGAATAATCTGGAAGTGATGCAGAAAAAGAATGCGGTTCTTATTGTAGAAGGTGAGACGGATTTTATTTCAGTGCTTTCATGCTGTTTTAAGCACGTCTTGGGCGTACCAAGTGCCACCTATAACTTCCATGAAGAGGAATTAGATGCCCTTCCTGAGAATGTGTTTCTCCTTCTGGATAACGATGCTGCTGGTCAGACGAATGCCAAACGACTAGCGCGTCAGATTTATTCCTATAAAAAACCCCGCAGGAAAATATATCTCTGCTCGTATCCAAAAGGAATCAAAGACGCAAATGAACTCTTAGTATTTCACAAAGGAAATTACGACAGATTCTTAATTGATATAGAAGCTGCTATGCAGGCGGGCTCGTTACGGCGATATGTGCCATTTGAAACATGTATCAATCTTATGGAAAGCATGATCGGCGAAATCGAGAAAAAATTGGAAGAAGCGGAGGAGCAGGGCAAAGATCGCCCGGATGTTTGTACGATTAGTACAGGCTTACAGCCATTAGATTTGGTACTGAATGGTGGTTTAAGGTCAGGGCTTTATGGTATAGCCGGGCGGCCTGGAGTGGGAAAAACCTGTATGATTTTATCTCTGGCCAAATCTATTTTAGAAGCCAATCCTGAGATTTACGTGATCGTGTTTTCCATAGAGATGACCTCAAAAGAATTGGTAGCGCAATTGCTGAGTTGGGGATCAGGTATATCGAGGTATAAGATTTTAGACAATGATATTGACCGAAACGGCCTCCAGAAATTAAAAGGTGCTTTAAATGCTTCCATCTTTCATCGCGTTATTGTTGAAGATAAAGCTCAAACCGTAGGCGAATTTAAAAAAGTGGCGATAGATGTGATGAATGAGACTGAGAGAAAATGTGTGGTTTTTATTGATTATCTTCAGAAGATACAGCCTTTGGAAAAAAAATATGATTTACGTATAGCCATGAAAGAAATAGCGTATGACTTAAAAGATTTTGCGAATACTTACGAAATCCCTGTTTTTGTTCTTTCCAGTACTCAGAGAGAATCCTATAAACAAGAGAATAAAAATGACCTTCTTTCTTCTTTTAAAGAAAGCGGGGATATTGAATATAGCTTATATGTTGGGATATACTTAGATGAGTTGGGAGAAGAAGAAATTCAACAGAAACGTTATGAAATCGAAATAGACGAATATGGAAAATCTATTGAAAAGTCGATGAAATTTACTTTAGTCAAAAATCGACATGGTACTGCAAGAGATAAGGAAGGAAATTATTTGTCCTTAGACTTGGCTTTGAGTTTTAAAACCGGCGTACTGAGAAATTTGGACGAAGGAGACAAAAATCCCTTAAAGTTAGGATTTTTGAGCTAATAAGATTGTCAGAGAATATTTAAGGGAAACGGAAATGAGCAGGTCTTATTCCAAAACTCCTATTTCTGGAATATCGAAGGCTGAAAGCGAAAAGGAAGATAAAATCAAAGCGAATCGTAAGGAAAGACGGCTTGTACACAAAATTCTATTCCCCAAAAGATGTAGTCCTTCCTCAGAGACGTGAAATTAGCAATGTTTGGACCATGAACAAAGATGGCAAACGTTGGTTTGATGCTAAGAAATACCCAAAGTTAATGCGAAAATGATAGCTTGTTTTTTGCATTTTTCCTTTCTATTAAATCCTTGCGATTATGCCCAAATTTTTATAAAATTGCCCTTCGTATCAATCGAAAAGATCCATGAAATGACCACGAGTGGTTTTAATCTTATCTTATAAAAGTTGTCCAAGATACCAGTATAATTTTGAGTAGGATCAAATTGGTAGTGGATACAGAGTCAAAAGTTACTCGACAAAGATTGGAGATGATATGATACTTACGAGTTCTGGACTTCTTGACCGTATAGAGTTTTCTCGTATAGATGCTACTCGAAAATTAGATACTGAGAGCCGATCCAAAAATGGGCAATTTTTTACTCAATCGTCAGTAGCAACCTTTATGGCCTCTATGTTCTCGAAACGCCCAGAGACATTGAATATTATTGATGCAGGTGCTGGCGTAGGTTCTTTAAGCGTTGCCTTAGTAGCTAAGGTATGTGAGTGGGAGAAAAAGCCAAAACTTGTCACTATTACGGCTTATGAAATAGAATCTGCTTTAATTGAGTACCTGCGTTCAACTTTAGAGGAATGTAGAACTCTTTGCGAACAAGAAGGAATTAAGTGTAGATATGAAATTCTTGAAGAAGATTTTATTGCTTCGGCAGTAAATATGCTAAGAGAGCGAGAGTCTTTCTTTAGCCAAGAAGAAAAGAATTTTAACTGTGCTATTTTAAACCCGCCTTATCATAAAATGAATAGTAATTCACAAGAGAGGGACTTATTGCGTTCTGTTGGAATTGAAACTACGAATTTTTACACTGCTTTTTTGTGGCTCATTACAAAAATATTGGAGATGGGCGGAGAGATGGTAGCAATTACTCCTAGAAGTTTCTGTAATGGTTCATATTTTAAAGTTTTTAGGCAAGATTTTTTGAAAACGATGGCCATTCAGCAGATTCATGTGTTTGACTCTAGGAAAGAAGCATTTTCTGAGGATGATGTGCTTCAAGAAAATGTTATTATTCATGCTATTAAAGATTTAAAGCTGATGAAGAAAAAGCTAGTAATATCTTCGAGCGTCAGCCCATCTGATGACGGGATGACGATAAAAGAGGTAGAATATTGCCAGCTTGTAAACCCGCAAGACCCTGATTTATTCATCCATATTATTTCGGATGAATTGGATTATCATATCAACGAGCAAATACATAATTTGGGTACCAATTTAAATGAATTGGATCTTACAGTTTCAACAGGCCGCGTTGTTGATTTTCGAGTAAAACATTTGTTAAGAAGAGAAACTGAAGGAGAGATAATCCCTTTAATCTACCCAAACAATTTTGTACAAGGATTCGTCGAATGGCCGAATAAAAATATAAAGAAGCCTCATTTGTTAGCTTCTATTCAAGGAGTTGAAGATTTAACTGTATCTACAGGAGTTTATGTGCTAGTGAAGAGATTTTCTTCCAAAGAAGAAAAGAAGCGAATTGTTGCTGCGATATTTAATCCCCAGACAGTATTGGCTGAACGAATAGGATTTGAGAATCATCTAAACTATTACCATAGAAATGGGAGTGGATTACCCATCAATTTAGCCAAAGGTTTAGCAGCGTTCCTTAATTCGACCCTTGTAGATCAATATTTCAGACAATTTAGCGGCCACACTCAAGTGAATGCTTCTGATTTGAGAAAAATACCATATCCTAGCGAAGAGAAGTTACTTGCTTTAGGTTTTAAAATAGGGAGCATTTGGCCTAAACAAGAAGAGTTAGATGATATCGTTAAAAAGGAGTTAAATTTAATGTCAACAGATTCCCAAAAGTTTGACCCTGTTCAGGCGAAAAAAAGGATTGAAGAAGCCCTGAATATATTAAAAATATTAAAGTTGCCACGCATGCAGTTGAATGATAGGTCTGCTTTAACATTGCTTGCTTTGTTAGATATGAAAGCGGATAACCTTTGGAAAGATGCTTCTAATCCTATGTATGGTATTACAGAAATGATGGATTATTTTAAGGAACATTTTGGGATAACGTATGCGCCTAATACCAGAGAAACTGTGCATCGTCAAACTGTACACCAATTTATCCAAGTAGGATTGCTTTTAGTAAATCCAGACGATTCTGAGCGACCAGTAAATAGTCCGCATACCCGTTATCAAATAGAGCCTAGTGCTTTAAAGCTGATTCAGACATACGGAACAGAAGACTGGGATAAAAATTTAAAAGCATATCTAAACAGCGTAGAAACCTTAAAACGCCTGAGTGCTAAAGAACGTGAGATGACCTTGCTTCCTGTAAAATTACCAAATGGTGAAAAGATTACCTTATCAGGTGGTGGACAAAATGTCCTCATTAAAAAAATAATCGAAGAATTTTGTCCTCGTTTTACTCCCGACGGCGTTGTTGTTTATATAGGTGATGCTGGTGATAAATTGAGAGGATATGAACTAACGTATCTCAAAGAACTTGGAATCGAAATGGATAAACACGGGAAAATGCCTGATGTGATAATTCATTATACCCAGAAGAATTGGTTAATTTTGGTTGAAGCGGTAACAAGCCATGGCCCGATAGATATAAAACGCCAGAATGAATTAAAAGAGCTATTTCAGGAGAGCAAAGCTGGTTTAGTATTTGTTACGGCATTTGAGACTCGTAAAGCGTTAGTAAAATTTTTGCCAGAAATCGCGTGGGAAACAGATGTATGGATAGCAGAAGCTCCGAGCCATATTATCCATTTTAATGGAGAGCGATTTTTGGGCCCCTATGAATAAATTTAGCAGCATTTTCAGATTGAAAGGACGGTATATGTTCTTGTATATTTTTCTCCCTTCAGTAGCACTTTTAATTATTGGCGGCCTCGGGCATCTTCTTACGATGAGACTCGCTTTCAAGTCATTTCAGGATAATGAAGATCAAAATCATGCTATGGTATTTAAATGGTTCTTGATTTTTGCTCCCATGGCGTTCTTAGGAATGGTGGGAGCAGTAGTTTCAATTATTTTGCGGTCTTTTGGGTATATTGAATGATGTACAACCAGCCTTTGCATGTACAGATAGCTCTACTACAAAAAATTATAGGGCAAAACGAAGTGATCCAGAATATCCTGAAATTAGCTCCTACTTTGGAGATGCCAAACTGGTATCTGGGAGCTGGCTGTATTTCACAGACCGTCTGGAATTTTCTCTCTGGTTTTAGCCTCAGCCAGCACATCAAAGACTTTGATCTCGTGTATTTCGATTCCTCGGATCTCTCGTATGAGGCGGAAGACTTCTATATTCAGAAAGCGAAAGATTTAGAGATTCCGGTAGAGATCCGAAACCAGGCGAGAGTTCATTTATGGTATGAAAAGCATTTCGGATACCAAATCAAACCGTATGTTTCGGTAGAAGATGCCATAAACCGGTGGCCTACGACCGCAACGTGCGTTGGGGTAAAATCCGTAAACGGCGGGCTACTGGTCTATGCACCGTATGGCCTTAACGATCTTGCAGGAATGACCGTAAGACCGAATAAAATCCAGATTACCAAAGAGATTTATGAGAAGAAAGTGAGCCGATGGAAGAAAATATGGCAAAAGCTTACGATTATTCCTTGGGAGTAATTTGGGAGTTCGTGAAGTGAAAGAAGCCATTAAACGCATCAATCTTGGTGTGGAGTTCTACACTCCTGAAAAATGTTACATAATTGAGCTGCTTAACACTTCGGATGATGAGAGTGCATCCATTGCCCGGGCGCGGATTTTGCCTGGAGTTACAACTCGATGGCATCAGGTACTTGGGACAATAGAGCGTTACGTTATCCTTGAAGGCAGCGGACGAGTCGAGGTTGGCGATCTTCCTCCGCAGAATGTGAGTGCTGGTGATGTAGTGTTCATCCCAGCGTCATGCCGTCAGAGGATAACCAACCTTGGTAAGGTGGATCTGATTTTTCTGGCTATCTGTACTCCCCGATTCCAAACGGAAGCCTACGAAGATATTGATAGTGACTGAGTTTGGACAAAGTCAATAGGAGGATGTTATGTTTCTTAATATATCATCATATAATACAAAATGTTACGTGATATTTATCTTATTTTTTATAATTTTCTTTTTTCCAGTAAAGCATTCTATTTATTGTCAAGAATCGGGAAATCAGGTTCAACTTGCAAATGGCATTTACTTGGTTCTTGATGAATCTGAAAATCTTCAAAAAATCCCAAATGCCAATGATGAGCAAGCTCTTCTGGTAGACAAACACGAATTCTTCGAAGCCTCGGCCAACACTCCTATCTGCTATCTCTTGGTCTCTAAGCGATCTTATGTTCCATTGATTCTGGAAAGCCTGCCGACAAAAGAGAAAGCAGAAAATGGAAAGCATATCCTATTTTTAAAGCTTGATGAAAAGCATGTTTCTCTCTTTAAGGAATTCACAGGAAAGCACATCGGATCAAAGGCGGCAGTGATCATTGGCAGTAAAGTGGTGACTGTCCATAAAATTCGCTCTGAAATCTCGGATGGCCGAGTTCAGATTTCATTCTGCTCTGCCAATGCCTGTGAAGTCTTATATATAAAACTGACGGAAAGTTTTCATCTGAAATGACAGGAGAATCATTAGTGGATGGTTTTGAAGATGCAAACAAAGCAATGAACGGAGTTTAAAATGAAATTTTACGATGATGACGGCACTGAAATAAATCCAGAGACAGTACCAAAGCCAACGCTTTGCACTACCTGCGCCAACGAAGAAGAATTTTGCATTATAAACAGATTCGACCAGAAAGAGGAAGATGAGTTTATCTGCGGAGCTTATGTCTCGATTTTTGCAAAGAAGCGCATATTCAAAAAACAACAAGAATTCTAGGCACAAAACTATGGGCAGACTATCTCAAGAAGTATACTTTTTGAGATACCCCCTTGACAAGTCTCTTTTCATGTCTCATAATAGCTTTCTCTGATAATCTTAGTAATATTGAGACATGGAGATAAAATATGGCTCTTGTAGGATATGCTCGCGTAAGTTCGGTTGGTCAAAGTCTGGATGTTCAATTGGATAAACTTTCTCATTGCGACAAAATATTTCAAGAAAAGCAAAGTGGAAGCTCTGATAAACGGCCTCGATTAAAAGACTGCCTGGAATATTTGCGCGAGGGAGATACGCTTGTTATTACACGCCTGGATCGGCTGGCTCGCTCTACTCTTCATCTCTGTCAAATTGCTGCTGAACTCGATAGAAAGAAAGTACATCTCTCTGTGCTGGACCAAAACATTGACACGAGCGATGCTACTGGAAGGTTACTCTTTAATATGCTTGGGGCTATTTCTCAGTTTGAAACCGAGATAAGGGCTGAAAGGCAAATGGATGGCATCCAAAAGGCTAAAGAGCAGGGCGTACATTTTGGTAGAAAGAAAGCTATGACTCAGCAGCAAATAAAGGAATTACAAGAATGTCGAAAGCAAGGGGCACCAATAAAGACCCTCATGAAAGATTATCATCTTTCTAAAGCAAGTGTCTATCGGTATCTTAAAGTGGAATAATAGGCTGACCGTACTCAACCAATACACAAAAATATTTAATAAATTGTTTGCAAAAAGGAACAAATTATGTTACTTTTTATGTATACTTTCTAAGTAATCTTATTTAATTTATTGAGTTTTGGAAATATAAGCAATGCTAAAGCTTCCAAAAATTTCTGAATACATCGATATGCTCCAAAGCCAAGGGAGGTATACAGTCTGTAAGGATGAAATTAGCAAGGTTATGATGATTTCTCCGGATGCATTAAAAATTGCTTTGCTCAGGCTGGTACAAAAGAAGCGAATTGCCTGTCCTAGACGAGGATTCTACGTGATTGTGCCGCTTGAGTATCGCATCAAAGACGCTCCTCCAGTTTCTTGGTTTATTGATGATCTCATGAAATATCTGGGTAGCCCTTATTACGTTGGGCTTCTTAGTGCTGCCGAATTACATGGAGCCGCTCACCAAAAACCCCAAGAATTTCAAGTAATTTCAAAGAAACCTTTGCGCGAAATTCGGATGAGAGGACTACGTATACGTTTTATTAAAAAAAGAAACATGGAGAAAACTCCCGTAATGAATGTACAAACAGAAACAGGCAGCATGTGTGTATCAACTCTGGAAGCAACTTCCTTCGATCTTATCCGGTATATGGATATGGCTGGATCTCTTTCGAATGTAGCCACCGTTTTGGCAGAATTAGCAGAATCTTTGAATCCTGAAAAACTACTGGTGGCTGCTCAGATAGATATTGAGCTTTCTTCGATTCAGAGGTTAGGTTATCTCATAGAATCATTAGGGTTTAAGCAGCTCGTAGCACCCCTCTGGGAGTGGACTTCACACCAGAGACTGTATCCCGTACTTTTAAAACCAGGCCACAGAGATGCCAAGTCTTTTAAAGATGCCCGTTGGTCGGTTATTGTAAACGAACAAGTGGAACTAGATATATGATCCCTAGAGCTTATATCACTGCTTGGAGAGCACATGCCCCTTGGGTAAATGATTCCCAAGTAGAACAAGATTTAATACTTTCCCGATCTCTCATTGAACTTTTTTCTCATCCTCTCATTGCAGAAAACCTTATCTTGCGAGGAGGGACAGCGCAACATAAACTTTATATTACGCCTGCATTACGCTATTCAGAAGATATTGACCTGGTTCAAAAGGCAGCAGGGCCTATTGGTAATATTATCAATGTTATGAGAGATAAATTAGGCAGTTGGCTAGGTGAACCACAGCGCAGCCAAAGTCAAGGCAGAGTCACTTTGGTCTATCGCTTTACTTCCTCCATTCCTCCTATAACCAAACTGCGGCTAAAATTAGAAATCAACACCCGTGAACATTTTTCTGTTTTGGGCTTGGAAAGAAAGTTTTTCAAGGTAGACAATCCTTGGTTTCAAAGCGGGGCTGATGTCGTAACTTATCAAATGGATGAATTAATCGCAACCAAACTACGTGCTTTGTACCAAAGGAAAAAAGGGCGAGACCTCTTTGATTTATGGATAGCCGTTCAGCATAATTTGGTCAATCCTGTTCGGGTAGTAGAATGTTTTGGTAAGTATATGGAAGCTGAAGGACATCAGATTTCGAAGTCTGATTTTGAAGCTAATCTATCCAATAAACTGAAGGATTTAGGATTTATGGAAGATATACACCCGCTATTGGCTTCTGATATTTCTTACGATGCCCAACAAGCTGGCGCAATGATACATGAGTTATTTTTACCACATCTGCCTAAATAGATAGTAATTACCTTAAAAATTTAATGGCATCGATTTTTTTCTTGTCTCGGATCGGTTGAACGAATTCCAAAATTCGAA
>CALKWO010000032.1 GCA_938003875.1 uncultured bacterium | reverse complement strand
ACTTCTATCCGCTTAAAATACTTTTTTTCTTCCTAGAAGCTGCGGAATGTAGGTCCAAATATATTAAGGGATATTTATGAAAAAAATTAATAAAATAATGTCCATTGGAGAAATAGATAAAAAATTAAAAGGTAAATGGATACTTATAGATAAGCCAGAAAGAAAAAATCATGTTGTTGTAAAAGGAAATGTTTTATATTGTGGGAATAGAGATGAGGTATTAAATAAAGCAGGTAAATTATTTTTAAAAGACTCTGCTTTCTTATTAGCTGGTGGTGCTACAGCGAAATAACATCTTGGAATCAAAACGACTAAAACAACAAAAGCCCAGGCCAAATATTGAAATAGAGAGGTATTAACATGAAAAAAATCAACAAAATCATGTCAATAGATAAAAT
The DNA here is from genome assembly GCA_938003875.1 of uncultured bacterium. Lineage (GTDB taxonomy): Bacteria > Planctomycetota > Uabimicrobiia > Uabimicrobiales > JABWCH01 > JABWCH01. Next base: position 2,331 of record CALKWO010000032.1, on the reverse strand, counting down.
CAATAAAGAGCTAAATGGGAATTGGGTTATAATTGATAGACCAACAAGGAATGGAAGCTCTACTGTAAAAGGCCTGGTTTTATATGCAGGAAGAAATAAAAAAGAAGTTATGATAAAAATAAAAGAACTTAAGCTACAAGACTTTGCATTCTTACGGGCAGGAGGATCAATAGAAAGAAATATTTTTATATAATAGCAAAAGCCCAGGCAATAATGCCTGGACTATAGATATCGAGAGCTGCTGCACATTCTAAAACTGAAGCTTTACGACTTGTGCCAGTTGAAAAGGCTTTAATCTTTGGCCTGAAAGGACTATACATACCAGCCCAGGGTAACACCCCAACGCTGTTAAGTTAAGATTGTAGCCGCAGGGTTGCGCCGAAAAAGTCATGTCTACTCAAAAGTCTAACGCCAGCGCAATCCCTGCGTCTTTGGGCAATACCGTCTTTGGGTAATACCCTTTATAACTGGGCCACTTAAAAAGGTTCGATTCCGTTAATATCTATTAGCAAAGACGCAGGGATTGCGCTGAAGGTCGTCTTTCTCGAATAGGTGGTCATTTTCGGCGCAACCCTGCGGCTACAAATCATTGCAATGAAATCCGTCAATATTTCTGGACTTTATCGAATGACTTGCAAAAGCTCCCTGATGCTGTCAAAGACCGCATGGGATTCGATAAAAAATAGTCTGAAAGGCTGTGAGCTTCCTTACAGCCTTTTTTTATTTTGCTATTTCTTTGTAATAATCTTGAAATTTTTGAAAGAAATAAGAATTATCTGGAAATAAAAATATAGCCAAAACCTCATCTTTCTTTCTTTCTTTCCAAGAGGAGTTTTCATTATTTTTGAAATCCTTTCTTTCCTTATCTGCACAGAATTTAGAGAATCTCCTCCTATTCCAACAAGATACTTCTCTATTTGTTCTTTTGAATTTGAGATTACTATTTGATTTCCAGAATCTCCTGGCTTATCAAAATAAATTGGACAGATAACTCCATACTAAGGAGAAAACCTATGTTAAGTCCATTTGATGAAAATATTTTTACAGATTGTCAGTTAGTTATCAGGAAGTCCGAAAATGGTTTTCAGTGTGATATGACAAGATTGATGATTCCAGGCAAGGTAATAGAAGAGAAAGAAAAAGATGATCCTAAGCAGGATCAAAAAATTTTGGAAAATTTATGTGATTCTTGTGCTGAATTTATAGTCAAGGCCAAAAAAGAGGGGAATGAAATAAAAAAGGAAGAGATAAAAGAAAGCCTAAGAGACTTTTATAAAAGCATGGGAGATTTCAATGAATTTCTCTTGAAGAAAAAAGAAAATATCACATACCCTACAAGAGAAAGAAAGAGCTATGTATTTTGTACGTTAGAGGAATTGAAAGAATTCATGGAAGGAATTTTCATTCTGGAGTCCATATAATGATCTACATGGACTATCTTAAAGGATTTTTGCCAGGGATAATAGGAGATCGCTATGCGATTCCTGAAAAAGCTAAGGTACGGCTAAAGGGAAAAATCTTTTTAGATTCACTAAAAGGATTTATTCCAGGGAAAGGCGATAAGCTTGCCCTGCCAATAGATACAGATTCGATTCCTGAAATGATAGAAGATGAAGAAGTTTTGGTTTTAGAGAATGCTTACAATATAAAAACAGGAACTTCAAGGCAATTGGGAAAGCATAGAATATGTATGAGCTTTCCTATAGAAAAAATTTGCTTATCATCTTCTGTTAAATCAAAGGACAAAAGAAAGATATGTACATATTGCTATGGCAAATTTCAAGATAGTGGAGAATATGGAATCAATAGCAAGGCTTCTGTTGCATCCAGGGAGGCAAATTTTGAGTATTATCAAAAAGGAGCAATAGATTTTTTTGCTGAATTGAATCTAATACTAAGCAGGAAAAAAGAAGGCAAGAGATATTTCCGATATTTTGTTGTTGGCGATATTCCAGACAGCTTATTCCTTGAATTATCTATAAATTTAGCATTGCAAAGGAAAGAATTTCAATTCTGGATGCCTACGCTAAAGGCTGATTTGGTAGAAACTACCATAGAAGAGAAAATACATGAAAATCTTACGATTCGTCTTTCCTCTCCTATTATAAACGATGTTGTTTCTATTTCTCCAAGATTATCCAGATACGGAGTGCGTAGATCTATGGTTTTTACAGGGAATCCGCCAAAGGGAGTATTCTTGTGTCCTGCAAGTATTACAGGGAAATGTAATAGCTGTAATGCTTGCTTTCTTAGAAATATAAGCATTATAGGTTATCAATTAATTTGACAATGTTAAATCTGGATTATTGATTACCAAGAGCTTACGAAAGA
>CALKWO010000031.1 GCA_938003875.1 uncultured bacterium | reverse complement strand
TGTCCATCTGTGGTTCAAATGCGTTTTCTTAAAAAACAACCTAAAAAAATCAAATTTAATCTTTTTTTTCTGGAGGAAAAAAGAATATTTTTTGTCCTATGCGATTTTTTTTGTCTATAGCAATTATAGCTATGCGTAAAAAATCATTTTTCTCAGAAGGAAGAGCAATCCGAATTATGCCGTTTTCATCGCTTTTTAGATGAGAGTTCCAATAAATATTTCTTCCAGGAGATACAAAAGAAATTTCTCTGTTTTGTGCCAGAGGCTGTTTCGTTAAAGTCATTTTAGAGGAAATTGGCTGCAAACAAGAAAACTCTCTGTCTGTTGTGAATTCGAAATCCAAAGAATCTACTGTGGGAAGGGCGATGTAACGAGAAGCATAGTAGAAATCTTCTATATTGCTGCTTTGCTCCTGTATGGTATTTTCTACAATATCTGCTGCCACTAAAACTTCTGCCATGACTGGTTCATTTTTGTGATCCAGGATTAAGATTTCCCATTCTTTCTGGGATTGTTTTTTGGCCTGGAGATTCAAAATTTTTTCCCTATTGACAATGCTGATCTTTTGGGAGGATTCTCTAAGAATATCTTGAGAAAAAAGATAGGCAGTGACTTTGATTTCTGGACAGAAAGATTTTTCTGCTTGCAAAGAAAAATCGTAGTTTTCGGGGCATTCTGGAACATGATGATAGCCTAAAAGGCTGTCTCCTTCCCAGACTATAAGGACATTAGAGACTTTCTGGGCTAATCGCAAAGATATTTTTATATCTTCGCCTGGCTGGTATTTGCTTTTATCCGTTGTCAGAGACAAAAGTGCTGGTGGGACTGCTTCTTTTTTTTCTAAGGAGATATGCTCTTTTTTTATGCTATTTTCTGCACATACGTCAAAGTAGAATTCCCCCATACACCAGCCTCTTATTCTGAGGCAATAACGCCCTGGCCTGGCATCCAGAGGCAGAAGATAACGAAATTCGCATGTCCCGTATTCTCCTGGCAGAACCTCTTTTTGCACTAGCATATTCCAAAAGCTGTCCTGTAAGCTTAAATAAACACGCTCTTTTTTAAAAGCATATTCCTGCTTTTGAGGCAAAAAAGAGCGTGGGAAAATTTTGGCTATTATTTCCTCTCCTGGAGAAAAACTAGGCTTTTGGGGATAGACATAGACTTTTTGTAGCTCCCGTTCATAATGATACCATGTGGCCTGAGCCGCCATGATATCTCCCTTGTCTGTTGAAGCAAGGAAAATTAAAGAAGATAAATCTTTAGGAAGGCTTCCTGTCCATAATCCTCCTGGATTCGTTTTTTTTGTATAGATTTGCTTTTGCTCTTCCATAATATATAGAGAGCAGGCATCTTTCATATTTTGCCCATCGCTTGGGCTTATCCATACTAGCGATTGTTTTTCTGTATGCTTTACCATCATAGCAAAATCGCTGATAAAGAATCCTATTTCTGTGCGTAAGTCCTCATCTTCTGCAAGAACTAAATAGCAACCAGGAGATAGCTTGTCTAGTTTGAGTTTCTGGCTAATCCAGCCTTCCTTAGATGCTTTCACTTTCCATTGTTTTAAAAGAACAGCATTAGATTGGGTTTTTAAGAGATATATATCGTCTTTTTGCTTTGCAGCTTCTACTAAATCTACTTTCCATAGAGACAAATCCACTTCCTGTATCCCTGATGCCATAAGGAAAAGAGCAGGAGGCGTACACGAAGGGAATACTGTCCTCTCGATTGTATAAAGCTGCATATTTTTAGGAACGATTTTTTTTAGAATCGCTAAAATTTCATAACGCAAGGGGCTATCAGGATGCTTTAAAAGAAACTCGCGAGCAAGCGTTCGGACTTTTTCTTTTTCCTGCTCATGATCTTTGCTCAAAATTTTTTGGTAGAGAGCTTCATCTTCCATAATATCTTGTGCGAAAAGATTGCATAGCACAATAAAAAAATACAGTAAAACATATTTTAAAAACATTGTTTCTACCTTCCCTGGCAGGGGCGTTGCCCCAACGCTTTTAAGTGATTAGAATTAAACAACTTCCCCATTTTAAATGGGCATAACCGCTTTCTCTTATGTCGTAAGCTTTATCTTCTCCTCTTCCATTAGAGCCATAGCTGTAAAGATTCGGGCATAAAAATTTGCTTTAGTTTCAGCAGGGTATTTATGAAAAGGAAAGCGGAATTCATTTTGTTTATAGATGTCACGAATTCCATTTCCAATATGTTTTGGATGCCATCCTATCGCAAAGCAATGTTTTACAAAACGCCTTAAAACCATAGGCTGAAGAAAAGCCGGTACAGGATAGTAGAGCCTGCTTTTGGCTTCGCTATTCAACCTGGAATCGTGATAGAAACGGTAGATTCCTTCTCCTTCATTCAAATTTTCTTTGTTGTCGAACTCCTGATGCAAACGATAGAGCGCGGATTTTTTGTATTCTTCAATCAAAAGCAGAATAGAATCGTTTGCCTGGGGTATGGTGCCTTCGTATTGGCTGGAAATTTCTGAAGCAAGATCTTTATTCCACATAGCCTGAATGATGTTGGAGATGTCTGTTTCTTCGGGAGAGGTCTTGCCAGTGGTTTTCTTTCCTTCTTTCAGGCTGATTCTTTCCTTGCCATTATAGTAGCTATAAATAACATCGACCAGAGGCTCGCCGTTGATGCCATAGCGGTCGCTTCTTTTTCGGTGTGCGCCTGCTATAGATCGCATACATCTCATAATCGCAGAGTCTCCTGCCCAGGAAAGATCCAGGTTGACACATCGGGCAGCACAGTCGCATACAGCAGCAGGGATTAAGGATTTTGTTCTATTATACTTTTCAAACACCAGAAAGCATAGATATTCTGCAATCCTTCCCAGCCCTGAAAAAACAAGGGCAGCATCTTTTTCTACTAAAACCTTGCGCTTTATATCGTCTTGGTCTTGGATGGAAATGAATTTTTGCATCTCTTCTTCCAAATATCCTATTTTAGCTAGCTCTTTCCAGGCCGTTGTTTTTCTTTGAACGAGGAAAAGAAGGTGGAAGCCTGATGGGGTATAATCCAGGATATAAGGAATATTGTATTTCATCAAAAGGTTTTCTAAAAGATCACAAGTGGGCTTGATATAATCTGCAATCATTTCTTTGTGGAAAGATCTGTCGGTATATATTCTATGGTTTTCGGCATCCAGAAAAATTTCACAATCAAAAGGAAAAAGTATGGTATTGCTGTCTCTTCCTACTATGGGCAAAAAAACTTCATAGCCATCATTGCATGTACGATGCTGTAGAGAATTAGGCATATCCAGATTTTCGGGCAATTCCAAAACTTCCACCATCGGATGAGTATTAGGGTTCCATCCTCTGGCCAGTAAATCAGGTTTATGAGTAGCAATAAAAAAACGCGCATGAGAAGAAAAACAGTTTTTTATCACAGGCCATACTTTTTGATAGTAGCTCAAAATATCCATTTTCATTCCATTTCTAGTTAGTAAATGACTCACTTACGAGTAAAATCTCGTGTTCTTTAACCCAAAGGGGGTTTGCTACCAGCTTATGGGTAGCTAAGTAACATTGCCAGCATGAAATTAAATTTTATCAAAAAAAATGAAGTAGATCAAAAGAAAAGCAGGGATATAATCATGAGATTCCTATAGAAATAAATTTTTTTCTTTGACCTCTTATCGAAAAATGATAAAATTCATAAACCTATTTTTATTGGAAAATGTTGTAATGTAGAGTTGCTTTCTTAAGGAAAATGGGGTGGAAATGAAGAAAATTTTATTATGGATCTTGATAGGATGTGCTCTGGTTGGTTGCTCCACTCCAGAACACAAAGATTTTTTCGTAAAAAGCGAAAAAATAGATGAGGCGAATTTTGAATATATCGGAGACATCATTGTCAATAAGGAAGGATACCACTTCCTATGGTTTATTCCTTTTGCCTCAGGTAAGCCAGAAGCTGCCATTCGGCTTATGAAAGAAAAAGCAATATGGGGCTTCCCAGGAGCATCTGGAGTTTTTGAACTTAAGGAGACAGAAAGAGAAGAAGTCGCTCTCTTTGACTGGACTCCACGTGTTCAAATTGAGGGAAAAGTAGTCAAAAGGAAAGAATAGGAGAAAATCAATGAAAACAGGAATGGTACTGATATGTCTTCTGTTTTTGTTTGGTTGCTGTGATCAGACCTTTATTTTGCATCGCGGTGGAAAGATTCCTGTGGATACAGGCAAAAATGTTCATGAATACCATCATATTTATGAAAATACAAACTATGTTCCTGTCCCTGTGCCAGTAGACAACAATTTAAAAAACAGTGCTCAGGGTAAAACAGATGGGAACCAGACAACTCTCATGGAAAATCCTGATAAAAGGATGGTTTCTTTTGAGATTACCTCGGATTATCCTGGTGGAACGTTGAAACCAGATAGCATTTTAATGAACGGCAGAGAGGCTGCATCAGATAATCTTTATGATTTGAATTCCTATGAGTATATCGTTCAGAAAAATGGATACTATCGTTTAGAGAATACAATTCCTGCAGGCAAGGATGATGTTACAATAACACTCCAGATGCTATGCAAACCCAGGGAAATTCGTCTGAATATCACGGATGAGAAAACAAGCGAAAAAGTTGCTTGTGAGGTTTTCCTGCAATCTCAAAAAGTATCTGATGGAAGCAAGCTAAAACCAGGTTTAAGGTATTTGAAAATTCAGGCAGAGGGATATCAATCTTATGAAGATTCCAACTTCGTTCTGCCTGTAGGTGAAGGAGCCTATGAAATAAACAAATCCCTTACCCCTGCTCAGAAAAAAGTCGTAGAGGTAAAACCTGTACAGGTTCCTACACAAGCAAAAATCGTTCTGGAATTGAAAATCACAGGAGACTTCCCTAAGGGAGAACAAATTTTTCCTGAAACAGTTTTGGTTTCTGATAAGGAAATGAGTTCTGGGGATACTATCAGTGCAGGAAGTCATACTGTCGTCATTCGCTATCCAGGATACGATGTTTATGAGAGCAAAATCAATGTGCCTGCTGGAGTCTCTCCTTATGTTTTGCAGGCTGAATTGGTTAGTCTGCCTCGTTCTGTAGAAACTCTTATCAACTATGATGTTTATCCTGGTGAATCACAGAATGCCAAGTTAGGGCCTTGCCAGGTATACCTGCTCAAAGAAGGTGGCTCGGAAAGAGTTCTCGTGAATTCAGGAGATAAGGTAAAACCAGGGCAATACGAATTGCTCGTACGTAGAGCTGCTTATAATGATATTCTGGAGAAGATCCGAATCTGGCCTTCTAGTAATCCCTATAAAATCCAGAAGACCATGGAGGCAAAAGCCCGTGTAGTGCAGGCTGATGTAGATTTTGACATTGATCCTCCCCAATATCTGGAATCTCATGTAATTGATTTTATCGATATCGACACAAAGGTTCCTCGTGCTGTAAGACCAGGAGGATTCATTAAACCTGGAAAGTACAACTACATAGTAAATAAACCTGGCTACCAGATGGTAGGAGGAGCAAAACCTATCGTGGTTGAACCCGATGAAAATCCTTTTGGAATCAAGGAAACCCTTCAGGCATTGCCCCGACAGCTTTCTTTTGATGCTACCTATCAGGGAAAATTGATTCGTGCTAAAGAAATTCTTGTCAATGAAAAACGTTCTCAATTTGCAGATACTTATGCACCTGGCAAATATTCTATCCAGGCCAAATTCGACGATTATCAGACAATCGAGCAAATTATTGAAGTTGTTCCTGGAGTAGGGCCTTTTGTTGTCAAGCTGACCTTGGTGAAAAAGTAGTTTTTTTACTCTTAAACTTGTGATTGTCTTGTTTTATCTCGCATAACACAAGACAATCCTGGAAGTTCCATTCAGAATATCTTTTAAGTTATAGAGAGAAAAATATGCCCGATAAAGATTTGATACCATCAGAAGGGAAACCCAAGCCAAAACAGCGACTTTTGGTGAATCCTGCGGAACTTGGTCTAACAGGTAGGATCAAAAAGGCATTGCTAGAGCAGGATATGGGTATTACCCAAAGAATTAAAAAGGCAGTAGAGAAAACGCAGGATGTGAACTCTTTCTTCTATATGAAGAGAAACCACTTTATCATGGTGGGAGCTTTGCTTTTCCTGGTAATCGTTTTTGGATACTTTGCTTTTAGAAGCAGAGATTTAAAACTTAGATTGATGTTTCCGCTAGGAGATCCTTTAGAGCAATCTTTAAAAGTCTATTTCTATGAATTTGGCAAGGATCTGGAATTACCTGATTATCCAAGACAGATTGTTTTCAAACGCTATGATATCTATGGCAAAGATATCAGCGATCATGATTTTGAAATTACAGACAAAGATGGCAAAAAAGTAAAGGATCCAAGAAGTTTGTATCCAGGCGTATACAATCTTCTTATAAAGAAGGAAGGCTATAAAGAACAGCGCATTCCTTTGCCTATCAGTAAAATACAAGTTGATGTTCCTGTAGAGCTAGAACCTTTGATCGAGCCCAAGAGGGAATTAAAACTCTATCTCAACGATCCTTTGATTGGCGGAGATATTGAACCTGATGATGTAAGGCTTGTGAAAGACAATAAATCCATAAAAAATCTCCAGATCAAACCTGGCAAATATGCATTGGTTTTGGAGAAAGCTGGATACCATTCCAAAGAGATCGAGCTTGTCATTCCTGAAAATGGTATCGTAAGGGACAAAGTGACTCTGGACTACAAAGAAAGAGCTGTCAAGCTGCTAGTGGACGATGGATTGAACAAAAAAGGCTATGAACCTGAAGTCAAGACAGAAGAAATCAAACTCTTCAGAGAAGGCCAGGCTGTTCAATTTAAAGGAAATCTTCATCCAGGATTTTATGACCTTGAAATACAACGAGATGGATACTATCCTTATAAAACCAGAGTCAAAATCACCGCTGGCGGTGATTTGCTTACTTTGCCTTTGCCTTTGCAGCCCAAAGAAAGAGAAATCGTTGTACGCCCCAACTATGATGTTGCACCAGCAGATGTCAAGCCCGACAAAGCCTATCTAAAAGACTTGTATGGTAGCGATAAGGAAACCATACCTATAACAGAAGGCTTAAGGGTAAAACCAGGCTCTTATTGGGTTAAAGTAGAAAAGGCAAACTACCATCCTTATAGCAGGAATATCGAGATTACACCTTCCAGCAATGCATTTGAGGTAAGAGCGCAGTTGATTTCTGTTTCTAAGCTGATTCTGCTTCAGATACGTTCTGATTTTGATATTGAGCCTAGCATCAATCCTGACGAGCTGCTTTTTGATATGAGAATAGGAAAAGCTGGCTATGTTCCGATTGACTGGGGCAAAATCAAAAGACCTTTACCTCCAGAGAAAAAAGAGATAGAAGTTCCAGTATTCCTGGAAACCATACCTCGCAAGGTAATATCGGAAGTCACATGCGATATAACTCCTGGCCCTGTTGCTGCGGATGTGATGAGTCTTACACGAATCATCGAAGGCAAACCTGCCGATCAGGCTATAGATATAAGCAAGAGCGGTGTGGAAGTAAAGCCCGCCAGATATATGTTGCTGATCCGCAAGTTTGGTTTTGATGAAGTACGGGAAGAACAATTGATTTATCCTGGAACAACGCCCTATCTTATCAATAAGGAACTCAAGGCGGTAAATCGTTCTCTTATGGTAAAGCTGGATACAGACTATGAGCCCAATCAGGAAGTCAAAGCCGATGAGATGAAATTAAATCAAAAGGCTATAGAATCTGGTACTCCTATAAAACCTGGTACATATACCTTATTTATCCGCAAAGAAGGTTTTCATGCTATTGAAAAGATTCTCAAGGTAGATGTAGGAAATGAACCAGTCGTTGTACAAGAACAACTCAAAGCAAAACATAGACGATTGCTTTATGATATCAAGGGAGACAACTTAGCCAAAATTTCTCCTGATGTTGTTACTTTCGATGGTACCAGTGTAATCGAAAATGCAGAAATTCCTGTAAAAAAAGCCTATGAAGTAGAAATCAAGAAAAAAGGCTACGGTGTATTGAAAAAATCCGTTGCCATACTCCCTTCTGAGCAGCCCTATCAATTGTCAGAAATTCTTTCTCCTTTGCGGAGAAAAGTGCAGTTGCTTTTGGATGCTACTTTCCCAAAAGGAAAGGATCTATTGCCTGCGGACAGTGCCATGTTAGGGAAAGAAAATCTTGCTCAGGAAACAGAAGTCAAGCCTGATACCTATAATCTTTCTATTTCTAAAGCGGGCTATCGATCTATCAACAGGCCTGTGGAAGTACCCGTTGGAGAAGGACCTTTTATACTCAGGGAAACCATGTCGCCCAAAGAAAGGGAAGTTCGCTCTGAGATAGACTATGACGTAGCTTCCGAACAGGCGAATCTACCCCAAATCATCAAGATTCAGAACGAGGAAGGTGTTGATAGAGAAGTAAAGCCAGGGGATAAAATTGATCCCAATAAATACAAAGTCGAAGTGAGTGTAGACGGTTATGAAAAAGTAGTGGAAGAAGCGGTGATTCTGCCTTCAGAAAGCAGCTATACCTTTAAGTATACCTTAAAGGCAAAGCCTCGTATGGTGATTCTGAACATTACTGCGGACTATCCACCAGGAAAACAGCTCACTCCTGACAGTGTGCTTATGAATGGCGAACCGTTCTCTGAAGGTATGGTGCAGATGTTCAAGAGCATGAAGCCTGGACGCTACTCCATGGCAATTTCTAAATCAGGCTATAATCCTGTGAAAAAAGAAGTTGTCATACCAGCAGGTTCCAGCGATTATGTAATCAAAGAACAGCTCTTTACCATGCCTCGTCTTGTCACTTATCGTCTGTACGATGCAGAGAAAAAAGACAAAGAGCTGGTACCAGATCGTATTACCTTAGCCAGTACACCTGTAACCCAAAGCAATTCTTTTAAACCAGGGAACTATCGTTTGTTTATACAGACGCAAGGTTATCCTGATGTTCTGGAAGACATCCAGATTGATCCAGGCGTAGAGCCTTACAAAATCGAAAGAGGGCTGGTAGCCTCGACTCGTATTGTCAAATATGAGCTTACAGGCGACTACAGCAGCGATATCCTGACTCCTAAAGAGATCAATCTCAATGGAATCAATGTCGCATCAGAAGGTTCCTCTTTTGCTCCTGGAAGCTATCAGATGGCTGTCTATATCCCAGGCTATGAACGTCTGGTCAAGAGAATAGATTTTGGTGCAAGCCGTGATCCTTTCATCATTCGTGAAAAGCTGACAAGTAAGAAACGCAAAGTGGTGTTTAAAATCACTGCCAACTTCCCTGAAGGCGTTTCTATCAAACCTAGAAAAGTCATTTTCCATGATAAGGAAATCATAGATGGTGAAGAGGTAAAGCCCAGATTGGGTGGCTATCAGGTGACAATAGAGAACGAAGGCTATATGCCTGTAAACATGAATGCACTGATTGAGCCTTCGGAAGACGTATTTGATCTTGTCCAAAAATTACAGGCAAGACCACGCCGTCTTAAATTTGAAATCGATGGCAGTTACCAACCAGGAAAGGCATTGGAATTAGATACTATCACTGTCAATGCTAAATCCTATCAGACATCTGATGCTTTTGATCCAGGGAACTATAAGATATTTTTAGCAAAAGCAGGGTACAAGAGCGAGGAGTTTGATCAACCTATAGTTCCAGGAGAAACTCCTGTTGTAATCAAAAAGACAATGGACGTTCTCCCAAGAGAATTCAAAGTCATAGTCAAGAGCGGTTTCAGTCTTGAAATCATGGAGCCAGAGGAGTGTATATTAGGCGCTCGTCCAGTGGCGGAAGGCCCCTATAAACCAGGTAGTTATGAACTCGTTATCGCTCATCCAGGCTATTTTGGAAGCAGAGATAAAATCGAAGTAGTTCCAGGCACTGGAGTTCAAGAGATAACACAAACTTTGATGCCTAAAAAGCGAAAAGTTATCCCTGATATTACCTATGATACCACTCCTGTTGCTGATTCTCCTTTGGAAGTAATCCGAATGAGAAAAGAAGGACGCTCTGAAGCCTATCGTATTGAAAAAGGCGATGAGATGGAAACAGGAGAATATCTTGTTACCATTGAAAAAGAAGGCTTTGAAACCATTGCCGATAAACGAATCACGATTCGTCCAGACGAAAGACCTTATGAACTAAAGGAAACCTTAGAGGCTTCTATGGTGGAGATTCTCATAGAGATTCTCTATGATATAGAACCTCCTGCCAATTTGCAGCCTTATACAGTTACCTTTATTGATAAGAAGTCGGGAATCGGACGAAACATTACCTCTGGTAAAAAAATCAAACCTGGTGACTATACCCTTCAGGTCGGCAGACCAGGCTATTTGTTCAAAGAGGTAAAGAAAGACATTAGCATCCCAGCACTTCCTAAACCTTTCTTTATCAAAGAAAAACTCTTTGCTAAACCCAGACAGCTTTCTTTCGAAATGATGTCTGTAGAAAACAATTTAGTGAAGGCCATTGAAGTTTTGGTCGATAATAAAGAAGCAAAAGCAGGCGATACTTTCAAGCCTGGCAATGAATACATGCTCAAAGCCAAATTTAAAGAATACAAGACCGCTCAGAAAAAGATCGTCATCCTGCCTGGTGAAGCACCTTTTGTAGTGGATTTAAATTTGGTCAAGCTGGAAAAATTTGATTTTGGTATCAGCAAGCGATACTATGAAGCTTCCCAGGGAATGTTGATAGACAGCATTCGCTATAGCCTGGAAATTTTCTGTGACAATGATCCTGTAGAACCTCATCATATCAACCAGAGCGATGAAACTGCTGGTATGATACAAGGCTATTTTTATGCAATGAAAACCATTCGTAACATGAAAATAGTTTGCGGTTTTTACTATGATGAATCCCTTGCTTCTCCTGGTAAGCCCAATCAATTTAGAGATTTAAAGAAAATTGATACAGGACGCTTGTTGGATCACCTCAGAGAAACTGCAAAGGCTAATCCAGGAACTGCACTGAAAAGAATGGCAAGGTTGCTAGAGGATAAACAAGACAAATATAAAATAGATGCCTTGCCAAAAGAAGACAAAGATCGCTTGGTAGATTTACTAAGGAATCTGGATTTGACTGATGCTTCTCAACAAGAACTTCGAGTTCAAAGCATCAAAAAATTGCAGTCACAACAATAGAGTTATGTCTGGTTGTAAGCCAGGCTAACTGGCTTACAACAGATGTATTTATATCGAACTTGTAGTATGTAGTGTTGAGTAACCTTGTTGCTCGTTATAGCTTAAGGAGAAAAAAGGCATGAGTTACAAGTTTTTAACCGTTTTGTTCCTCACTATAGTTCTTGCCTGTACTTCTGTTTTAGCACAACCTAAGACAGATGCGCCTCAGAAGGAAGATAAAAAAGAGGACCAAAAAAAAGAGAAAACTTTGACTCCCCCAACAAACATGGCTCAGGCAAAAGAGCTGTTCTTGAAAGCATGTGCGTTGGAAAAAGAGCAAAAATTTGAAGATGCCCTCGCCCATTATAATGTTGTAGTCTCTTACTTCCAGAAACTTCCTGAGGTAGAAGGCCAGAAATATACCATGGTTGTTCTAAACAACATGGGCGTTATTCTGTTCAATCAGGGAAAATTCCATGAAGCACTGTCTCTTTTCAAAGGAGCTTTGGAGCTGGCAGTAAAGCTGGACGATTATCCTAATGTCGCTGATTTCTATCATAAATTAGGAATTCTTTATAGCCAGTTGAGCAGCCTGGAACTGCAAAAAGGCAAAATGGCCAATGTCATTGGTGTTGCCAAGGCTGAGCCTGCACAAAAAGTTCTTATGGGAGATGGGACTTATACACAAATAAGCCAGACAGGCGATGAATTTTCCGCAACTCGTATAAAAATAACGGGAAATAAAAATCCTTTTGAAAGAAAGAATGACCTGTACAGCAAACTGGTCAATGTAAAAATCAAGGATGATTTTAATCCTGATTCATTGCTGGTTCCTGATGCCATAACTTTCCTGGTACAAATTGAAAAAGCTGGCTATTTCAAGGTAAGCAAGATCGCTAACATGCTACCAGAAATGGAATATACAGAAATCAATGAAACCATGCAATCCATGCCCAGGTCTGTCGAGGCAATTCTTACAGAAGACTTTTATCGTCAGGGCAGTATTTCTGCGGATGAGCTGACACTAAGTCCTATGCTAAAAACAGGAGCAGTAGGAACTCCTATTCAGATCACAGATAAAGAAAAGTTCAAACCAGGTTCCTATCGTTTGACCATCAAAAAACGTGGGTATGATGCTGTAGTAGAACCCTTGATTATCTATCCAGGGGAAGGATCTTTCAGCTTCTCTCGTCAACTGAAAAGCAGCTTGCGTTCTATTCTGTATCGTGTTCAAGGCGATTTCACTGCTTTAGGTGGCGGTCAGATTCAACCCGATGAAATCAGTCTGAATGGTCAGCTTGTCAAAGAAAATGCTCAAATCAAACCTGGTGAATACAAACTTCTAATCAAAAAAGAAGGGTATGAACCTGTTACAAGAACTCTCATGATCGAGCCTGATGAAAGACCATTCTACATTACAGAATACATGAAGGCTCTACCAAGAGAAATCATCTTTGAAATCACAGGCGACTATCTTAAAGATGAGCCTTTGACACCTGATGAAGTTACTTTGAATGGCAGACCCATCAAATTTGGTGAAAGCGTAAGACCCGATGCGTATCGTATCATGACCCGCAAAAAAGGTTATGATCCTGATGCTGACAGAATCATCATCGAGCCTAAAAATGGACCATACGTTTTTAAGAAAAAATTGAGTTCAACACCAAGACGCATTCAATTGAACATAACGGCAGAATTTCCTCCGAACCTGCGTATTTTCCCTGATACATGCACTTTATCCAATCGTCCTATCCGAGGCGATGAAAGCTTCAAGCCAGGGGAATATACTTTGAATGTTGCTCGAACTGGTTATGAACCTGTCACCAAACAGGTCAAGATTCCACCAGATGAAGTTCCTTATGAAATTGCTGAAGTTCTCAAAGCAAAACCTGTTCTGGTCAATCTGGAAGTATCCCAGGATGTCGCACATGACAATCCAGCGATCAAACCCCAGATTAGCTTGCTCAATGAAAAAACCAAAGAAACGATTCCTCTGAAAGATGGTGACAAAGTTGCACCTGAAAGCTATGTGCTGAAAATTGAAATGGATGGCTATGAGCCTTCTGTCACCAAAGAATTGATTATGCCTTCTGAATTGTCTTATAAGATGAGCAAAAAGCTGATTTCCAGCTTGCGTCCTCTTATCAGCAAGGTTATTGCCGAATATCCACCAGAAGAAAGCATAATTCCTGATGAGATCACTTTGGATAACAAAGGCATTTCCAAAGATTTCAAAGTAAAACCAGGCCCACATGATCTTGTGATTCTCAAAGAAGGCTATATGCCTATTCGTAAATCCATCAAGATCGGTGCCAATTCTCTGGAATATCTCCTCACAGAACGCCTGGAGACAAGAACTCGTCTGGTCAATTTCAAATTCCGCGATTCTCTGGAACGCGACAGAGAGCTGACACCAGAAGAGATCCTGCTTAACCAACAAAGACTGGCAAGCTCTAGCGAAACCATGAATCTCAAACCAGGAGAATACACACTGAAAGCCCATCTGAAAGGCTATTCTTCTGTAGACGA
This sequence comes from uncultured bacterium, assembly GCA_938003875.1. GTDB lineage: Bacteria > Planctomycetota > Uabimicrobiia > Uabimicrobiales > JABWCH01 > JABWCH01. The sequence goes on along the minus strand of CALKWO010000031.1, from coordinate 22,740 downwards.
CAGTATCCTGATTCCTGTAGGCGTTGGGCCTATGACTGTCGAAAAATTCATGACCGCTATCAAGCGTGATGTCATCAGTGATATTACAGGCGATTTCGAACCTGGCAAAAAACTGGATACGGATGTACTGACACTAAGCAATATCCCAGTAGGTGCAGGAAAAACAAGTGTAAAACCAGGCCCCTATAATCTGGTTATCCAAAAAGACGGATATTTCCCCATTTTGGAAAACATCATGATTCGCCCTGATCCTAAAGAATACCTGCTGAAATATACTCTTGTCAGTAAGCCAAGACAGGTTCAGGCTACCATCAAAAGCTCTTTCAATGATGTCAAGATCGATCCCGATAGCATTTTGCTTGGTGCCCAGACCATCAAATCTGGACAGGATGTCAAACCTAACAGCTATGCTCTGACAATTACCAAAAAAGGCTACAAGACCATTACAGACAATATCGTTATTCAGCCAGCATCGAGACCTTATCTCCTGGAGAAAACCCTCGAAGCTCTGCCTGTTTTGGTAAAATACGAAATTGTCAACGATTTTGATGAAAAACCTGCTATGCCCGATGTTATCATTCTTGGCGAAAAGATGATCGACCAGAAGTCTACCTTTACACCTGGTAAATACAGTCTGAAGATTGAAAAATTAGGTTTCAATCCTATTGCAAAAGAAGTTTTGATTGAGCCTAGCGATCAGCCTTTTGTCATCAAAGAAACTCTGGTCAGCATACCTCGTGAAATCGACCACTTCATCACAGGCGATTATCCTGCTGGTGAAAGAATCGAAGTCGAAGTATTTGCTTTGAATGGAAAAGACGTTCGTGAGAATACCTTTAAGCCAAGCAACACCTACCAGCTTGATATACAACAGGCAGGCTACACTTCCTTGAAGGAAACTTTGGCTATTCCACCAGGAGAAGGGCCTTTCCGCATCGAAAGAATTCTGATCACAAAGCCCAGACTGGTCAAAGAAAAGATCACATACGATGTTCCTATGCGCGATGGACATCCTGAGAATAAGCCTTACAAGATTACTATGGCACCCATTGATAAGCCTGCTGCTGAAAAAGAATACAAAGAAGGTGACATGGTGAAACCTGGTTCTTATATCATGCGAGTTACAAAAGATGCTTATGAGGCTGTAGAAATCAGAAAGCATATATGGCCTGCTGAGCAGCCTATGGTTTTGGATCACCAACTGGTTGCCAAACAGGTTATGCTGAAAGTTAATATCCAGTACGATATAGAAGCACCTGCTACTTTAGAGCCATATAGCGTATCCTTGATTGATAAGCTTACTCAGATTTCTCGTTTTGTACGCGATGGCGGTAGGGTAAAACCAGGTTCTTATTTCCTGGATATACAGAGACCTGGATACACTTTTGGACCAAAACAGGAAATCGATATTGAACCATCAGAACAACCTTATCTGATCAATAAGAAACTCATTGCTAAACCTCGTAAGATGTCTTTCGATATGGTGGATGAAGCTACCAAGAACCTGATTCCAGCATATCAGATATTGATCAATGGTAAACCCGTTTCTTTCAATGATACATTCTTACCTGGCACCAACATTGATCTGGTCGTTAAGTTCAGAGACTACAAAACTGTAAGAAAAATTACCTCGATTACTCCTGGCGAAGGCCCATTCGTTGAGCCAGTGCCCTTGAAAAGACTGGAAAAGTATGAATTCAATGTCAGAACAAATAGTTTGAAATTAGATGGCATTGAATACACTTATGAACTCTACTCTGATGCTGATCCCATTGAAGAACACCTGATCCAGATTGAAAAAGGCGTTGGCCGCGTTTACTACACCATCCGTGTAGAAAAAGAAGCCAAGAACCTGAGAGTATTCTGTGGTTATCTCTTCACACAAAGAGAGATGGAGCAAATCAGACTGGGTATCGCTGTAATGAACAACATCCATATACCTAAACTCATAGAACACCTCGGCAATAAAAATAAAGCCGAAAGAGGCATTCGTGAAGGTCTGGATATCATGGAAAGCATGCTTGGTAAGTACGATCACAGAAGAATGCTCAAACAATGTGCTCCTACAGAAATCGATCAGTTGATACAGTTCATTGAAGGCTTCAAGACATCTGATCCCAATGACCGTGTACGCATGAAAACAGTCGCAGATGCTTTGGAAAAACTGAAAGGTTAGTCCAGAGTCAAAGGGCACGAGCTTTCGTGCCCTTCCAAGCGATGTTTAACGATAAGAATGAATGCCAGGGGCATTGCCTCTGGCAATGAAATGGTGAGCTTATTTCATTCTGATTCCTTATCAAGAAATTCATAATTATCCCGATATTGCTTAAATAAGCTTATCGGGATAATCTTATTTAGGGAGTAAAACAAAAATGTTCCAAAAAAAAAGCATATTTATAATTTTTCTTTTTCTATGCATTCTCTCCTCTTGTAAGCAAGTCGTAGAAATCAAGACAAGCGATTCTGATCCCATTGTAAAAACAAGCCCTTCTCCTGCCCCTGTTGCTCCTGCGGTAGAATATCCTGCCCAGGTTCGTATACTCTTTAGCGTTCGCACTGATTTTCCTAGCGGTGTAACATCCCCAGACGTTATCTTCATGAATGGAAATGTATTATATGAAAATACTCTGATTACTATCGGAAAACATACCTTTTCTATCGAAAAAAGAGGGTATTATAAAAAAACTGAGGAAATTACCGTGGATGACAAAGACGGCGATGGGAACTTTACTTTGACAACCACTCTGGAATCCAAGGAAAGAGTTGTTATATTCGATATCCGTGACAATGTTTCCAACGAAATTCTTATGCCCGATCAGGTAAACATTGCAGCAATACCAGATGGAAAAGAGCAAACCTTGAGTGATCGCTCCTCTATAAAACCAGGAAGAAAAAAAATCGTAATCCAAAAGCAAGGCTATCGTCCTTTTGCTCAGGAGATTACAATTGAAGCCGATGAAGATCCTTATATCTTGAATTCTAAATTAGTACCATCGAATTAGTCTTTTTAGGCGACAGGAAAAGATGAAAAATAAAAAGAATGAGAGACGTGGTAAATTCATAGTTTTTGAAGGTCTGGATGGCTCTGGGACAACCACTCAAAGTAAGCTTTTAGGACAATACCTGGAAAAACAAAACTGGCCAGTACTCAATACCAGTGAACCTACTCAGGGGCCGATGGGACTCATTCTCCGCCTTCTTCTGACCAATCGTCTCATATTTAATGGCAGGCCTTCGGAACAAGGAAATCAAGAACTAGAAATACTATCGAATAGTTCTATTGCTTTATTATTTGCAGCAGACAGATTAGATCATATCCAACATACTATTTTACCAAAGATACAAGATGGTGTAATTGTTATTTGTGAGCGATACTATTTTTCTTCTTATGCATACCAAATGGGGAAAAGCTCTAAAAATCTCAAATGGCTGACAACAATAAATTCTCGTTGCATTCAGCCCGATTTGACTATATACTTAAATACTTCCCTGGCTGTTTGTAATAAAAGGCGTTTCACCAACCGTTGGTATCAGGATTTATATGAGAAGCCAGAGATACTAGAGCAGGTAGCAAAAAATTACGACTATGTTGTGCAAAACATGAAAAAGAAAATGCCTGTCGAAATTGTGGATGGGACTCCCAATGAAAAGGTAGTCTTTGAAAAAATCATCCATATTATACAAAACCATTTTCCCGAAATGTTTCCCAACAATCCCACTTTGTTCACTGACAATGCACAGTCATAAAATGGCCATAAATACAGAGGGCACAGAGCATTTTTATCTTTTGAACCACGGATAAACACAGATGAACACAAATAATTTTTATAATAGCTTTCTTTCCATTTTATCGTTTCTTTAGATAGTTGCTCATGAATAAATTGCAGCCAAGAAGATTATTTAATCTGTGTTTATTTGTGTTCATCTGTGGTTCTCTTTTCCTTTTTCACTGTGTTTTCTGTGCCTCTGTTGTAAAATTATAAAAATATAAAATTTAAATCTTTTTTGGAAAGGTAAAATATATGAGGATATTTATTTTTTGTCTGATTTTTATTCTCTTGACTCCATTTCTCTCTTCTCAATCTTCTGTTGAAAAACCTAAAAATATCATTTTTTTCATTGGCGATGGCATGGGGCTGGCTGTTACTGATATAGCAAGAATCGTTCTGAAAGGAAAAGAAGGCTATCTGGAGTTTGAAACAGCACCCTATATTGGAATCACAAAAACCTATTCTTCTGATACTTTGGTGACAGACTCCGCCGCTGCTGGTACGGCCCTGGCAACAGGTCATAAAACCAATAAGGGCTGGCTGGGAATGACACCTGACGGAAAAATAGCAAGAAACATCATGGAAGCAGCAAAAGAACAGAAGAAAAGCATAGGCGCAGTGACCACGGTGACCATATCCCATGCGACCCCTGCTGCTTTTTTGGCTCATGTTGATTCAAGATATGAGGGGGATATTGTAAATCAATATGCAGAAAAGAAATATATGGATGTACTCTTTGGCGGCGGAATCAACTACTTTGTACCCCAAAAAGAAAAATTCAGCAGAAGAAAAGACAACCGAGACATATTCAAAGAATTTCAGGAAAGTGGCTATGATATTCTGAAAAATAAAGCAGATTTAGAAAAAGCCCAGGCTAAAAATGGAAAAATGCTAGGTGTCTTTACCCCTGCTGACCTCCCCTACTATCTGGACCGTGATATTTATCCATCTCCCAGTCTCAAAGACCTTACATCCAAAGCCATCGAGGTACTCTCTCGTAATGAAGAAGGTTTCTTTCTTATGGTGGAAGGTGGAAAAATCGACTGGGCATGTCATGGACATGATATTGGAGCTGCTATCTATGAAATCTATGATATGGATGAAGCAGTAAAGGCTGCACTGGAATATCTGAAAAAAGAGCCAGAAACTTTGATTATCCTTACTGCCGATCATGAGACAGGCGGAGTGGGACTGAGTACAGGGGACTACAAGATTTTCCCTGATGTTTTCAAAAAGCAAAAGCGTTCTACAGAAGAGATTTCCAGGCTAATAAAAAATAAAGACGAGCAGGCGATTGTAAAAATTATGGAAGAATGTGCTGGCATTCAAGATCTAACGAAAGAAGAAATCCAGAGCCTGGCTGCTCCTATGAGCAAACAAGCTATGTATCAGAGCGAAAAAGCAAAGGTCATTGGCGATATCATTGCCAAACGGGCTAATATAGGATTTACGACCACAACGCATTCAGGACAGAGTACTATTGTATACGCATTTGGCAAAGGTGCCAGAAATTTTAGTGGGGTTTATGATAATACAGATGTTGCAAAAAAAATAGCAAAGCTATTTGAACTTAAAGGAATCGGAGAATAAAGCAATGCTGTATTCTGCCAATGTAAAGAATGTTCTGATCGGAAGGCTAGAACATGGCAGCGATTTGCTAGATGAACTTCAAAAAATTTGCATAGAGCAAAAAATCATGCTAGGCCGCATCCAGGGCATTGGTGCAGTACAAAGAGCCAGGCTAGCGTGGTACGATCAAGAAAAAAAAATTTATCATTATACAGATTTAGAAAAGCATCTGGAAATCGTCTCTTTGTCTGGTAATATCTCCCTGAAAGAAGGCAAACCTTTTGTCCATGCTCACATTGTATTGAGTGATGGAAATTTCCAGTCATTTGGTGGACATCTGGCTCAAGGGACTCTAGTTTTTGCCTGTGAGATTACAATAGATGTGCTTCAGGATGCCCTTCTGGAACGTGCTTTAGACAATACAACACAGCTCTACTTGTGGAAAAGCAATGATATAGCAAAAATTGTTGTATCCCAATAGGTTATATAAATTTAAAGATTTATTGAACCACAGATGAACACGGATGGACACCGATAATTTTTAAAATTAAGAGTTATTTTATTTTTTATCCGTGTTTATCTGTGTTAATCTGTGGTTCTCTTTTCTTTAATCTTGGATTTAACATTGTAAAATTAATTTAATATACAATTCTATTATCATGATTTATTTTTTTTTCTGCGAATAATTTCTTCTTGGGCAATTTTTTGGATTTCAGGGTAGCTACTTTGTATTTGAGAAAGAATCCATTCTTCTTTTTGTTGCTGAAAAATAATCTCTAGCAAATTCAAGCAAACGGGTATGACCGAATCGTTGGATTCTCTCATTAAATGAATATTCTCCCTCAAATAAGGAATGGCTTCGATTCCCATATCTAAAAATTTCCTCGCTGCCTGAGTATATTCAAAAAATTTGGGAGAAGTTAGCTGCTCTAGCCATCTTTTTACATTGCCGTTTTCCAGATTTTTTACCTGGTGTTTTTCAAAGGCTACATCATGAGAAGATAGATCGTTAGAACTACAACTAAAAAATAGAATGCAGCCCAAACCCGTAATCACAAAAAAAAAATTTTGCTTTTTCAAAATTTTTCCTCAAAAAAAAGTCAAAATTTAGAATAGCATGACACTTTTACTATTTTTATGAAACTAGAGGAGAAAATGTATGACAAAATGGATATTTTTTCTTTTATTCTTATGGATTTTTCCCAAATGTTGCCTCACACAAGAACCAATTTTAGCGGAATTAGATGAAACAAAACTCTATAGAATCCAATCTTGTGCCAGCTCTATGTATTTAAATTGCGCTCAAACATATAGCGGATCCCCTATAACACAAACCATCTTTTCTTCTGAAGAAAAATCAGGCCAGCTTTGGCGATTCATATTGGTGAATAATGGCTGCTATAGAATACAATCCCAATACAGTGGGCTATACCTTACCTGTTCTAATATTGGAGATGTAGCACAAGAAAAATATTCGGTAGGGGCTTTAGCACGGCAACTTTGGAGAGTCATTATAGATAGAGAAGGCCACCACCTTATCCAATCTGTTCAGACTGGTCTTTATCTAAGCTATTTTAGAAGAAGAGAAGCTGTGACTGACACAACAAAGGAAAGGATTCGATGTACAAGTCTCATACAGCCAGAGGGTGCAACACGAAAATATTCGCCAGAATCACAAAAAAGAGAAGAGCGAAAATCGATCCAATATTGGAAAATCCTGCAATCATGACCGCACATAGGAATCAGAATTAAATAACTTCCCCATTTCGAAAAAAAATTTACCGCAGAGGCGCAGAGGTCGCAGAGAAAAATTTTTATATTTTTTATTCTTCTCTGCGTTCTCCGCGTCTCTGCGGTGAAAAATCTTTACATTTTTACACGAGATTTCACTCGTAAGTGACTAAGAATATAGAAGCTTATCAGGAATAGTCCCAGAGAGAAAATGACAATATTGGATATTTCTGGTATGGCAGCCAATTGCTGGACATCGCCGACAGAAAGATTTCGGCTATAGACCATGACATCGTCCATGCTTCCAGTAAAATAGCGGTTCTCGCCCTGCCAGTGGTAGCCATATCCTAGCAGCATAGTTTCTGCAAGATCCCTGAAAGTTGTGTTCGCTGCTGTACTACGCTGGATTTCCTGCCCATTGATATAAAGAATAGAAATGTGAGTCGCTGCATCATAGGTGACTGCCGTATGATACCAGGTATTGTTTTGCAACTGGTTTTGAGAATAGAACAAGCCAATACCACCTCCACCACCTGTGTTCCAATATTCAAAGTTCAGGAAATTATCGTTTGTCCATAAACCACCGATCTTGAGAGAATATTCATAATTTGTCTTGCTGAGTAGTACCTGATCTGCATAAAAATTGTCTGTTTTAAACCACATGCTCATACTGAAAGAGCTGGAATATCCCCAAGACAAATCCGTGTTAGTATTGATATAAGCATTTCCATTGAAGCGATAGGCCTGGCTGGCATTCCCAAAACGGTCTGTCGTGAGAACAGCATTGACTACAGTTCCATTGCGGTTTTTACCGCTGCTGTCGTTTGCATTTCCATCAAAAGTGTACTTCAACTCTAAATTACTGATTATATCAGCATTTAGAGAAATCACTATAAGCAAAAGAATACATAAAATGTTCCATTTTGGCATAGTTTATCCTTTCAGGAATTTTTATCGGCTTTTTTTATAGATAAGAAATGCAAGGATTGTCAAGAAAAAAGCCATTGTATTCAACTCAGGAACACTGTATTCAATAACATAACCATTTCTTGTATAGTTATTATAAATATCGTTCCATACACCACTGCTATACATTTCCAGATATTGCTCGGAATGATCGCTTTCGTCAAAACCACCACCATCATTAGGCTCACCTGCATTCCAGTTGGTATAACTCCAGGCTTCTCCTGTAACCCACGCCCAATCACTACTTGGTGAGCTTGCAGAGAAAGATTGGTAGCCTCCCAGAAACAAAAGTCCAGAACCACATAGCGACCATACAAAAGCATTCTCTTCAGCAGAAGTGATAGTAGCAAGATGCCCTCCAGCCGCTATAGCAGCATCTCTTGCCTGTATCCAGGTAACAGAACTATTAAAGACAGCTTCGTAATAATGATTGTTTGCCCCTATCCCTGAATTCCACTGTATTTTTACGGCAGAAACATCAGGGAAAAGGCATGCTATGACTAAAAAAGCGAAAAATAATATTTTTGTTTTCATAAAAATCCTCCTGTTATATCAGGTTTAAAAGTTCCCCAATTTATTTACTTTTAATAGTAGATAAATAGCGAATCATTTTTTTTATACTTTTTTTGATATGAAAAAAATCGAGAATAAATTTAATTGAATTTGTAAAAAATATAAAAAATTGATAAATCTTATAAGATAATAAAGAATAGAATTTCTTTTTAAAAAAATATACAGAAGTTTCGGTATAGTTGCAATTAGAGAAAAAATCTTTGTGAAATCCTCCCCCCATACCAAATTGAAAATATTGATGAGTATTCAGGCGAAATAAATCTTGAAGTATCAAAAATAATAATACATTCCCTACTTCATAGTTGCTATATTTAGGATCATAGCCCATGTGTATAGGATAGAAATTTTTTTTGTCTTGATATCCAATCATAAAAGAACAAGGCACATCATCAAGCTTTAGTAAATAAGAGCGAAGCCAGCCATATTTTGCCAGTGTTTTCAGTCTTTTCTGTAGAGATTCAATATCGCGTAAACCTAGCTTTAAAAGGTTATATTGATATGTTTTACGAGAAACTTCCGACGCTAGATTTATGAAATCTTCAACATCTTCTTCTCTTGTGATGCATACCAGCTCGCTTTTTCCTGCTCTTTCAAATTTTCTGATTTCCCTCATTCGATTATGCTGAGTTTTTTTGGAAAATTTTTTCATGTATTCATCAAACGTTCCTGATAGATTAATCATGGAATATTTTTTAGGACACGTTGGAGCATACATGCTAAAATACTTTTTTATAAGAGTACTTGTAGAAAGATAATGGTATAAATAAGAATCTATATCTAAAGATTGGAAGTATAATGCATCTAAATCCTTCAAAGATAATATAATATTGAAAATCTTGTCATAAATTTCAATATTTGGTATCGAATTTATTTTTTCTCCAAGTAAATACATTCTTTGTATATAAAAATTGAATATCGTTACCTCGCCTATTTTGCATTCCAAAGCAACTTTCCTCAAACAAAATGGAGCTATACCTGCTATTTTCCCATCAATCAAGATAAAAAAAAGATGGATGTTTTTTTTCTCATCAGAGAAGATATGTTCTAAAAAATCAGGAGATTGAAACATAAAACCTTCATTGCAGTTTTCATTCCAGCTCCTCCACGATTCTAAAATTTCATCCATATCTTGATCTAATGTTTTATGAAGGACTTCACATTTTATGTCTCCAGGATTCATATACTTATCATCCTTATATAGGCCAGTGTAAACGATAGAAACGATGAATGAAGAAAGGCTTTTGCTGATCCGAACACCATTCTTTATTTTTTGCAATCATTTCAGAAAAATCAGAAAAAGAAAGCACCTGATATTCTTCCTGTTTTTCTTCAAGATATTGACATAGTTTTTCAAAGTACTTTATCATTTTTAAATTTACTTTTAATGCTTTCTCTAGCCAATCAGGATTACTTCGATCTAAAAATTCAAAATTATGCAAAAGAATAGTTACGGCTTTCATCTTATTGGAATAGGCCGATTCTAATACTTTTTTCATCTTTGGAAAGCTAGTGCAGCAAACTTGCATGGGTTTATATGTATCATGAAATAAATTTCTTATATCATAGATAAGATAGTTGGATATTGGAATTTCATATATTTTATTGTCAAGAAGAGTGATATCATTTATTTTGGGTAAACTGGATAATTTTTCTCTATTATGCTTTTCAGCAAAATTATAATTAGAGCTTATTTTAAACCCATTTTCCTTCATAGCAGTATATGTATCTAAATTAGCGGAAAATCCTGGACTTCGAAATGCTATAGGATCTACTCCATATTTTTTTAAAATTGTTTTTCCAAGACAAATCAGCTCTGTTTGTTTTTCCAAAGGATACTTACTCAATACATCGCTTTCCAGATCGGAAAAATTATTTTTCAGAAAGGAAAGCCAAGCAGGATGGATATGAAGCTGAATATCTTGTTTTTTTTCTTTCAGAAACGCCAGAAGATTTGAAATATATTCTTCTCCAAAATAGAACTGGCAAAAAGGCTCTACAAAAAAAGTGCCTTTTAGACTATGCTTTAAAAGAGAAGATGTAATAAAATTTAAACCATAGTTTTTGCCGTTTACTTCGCATTCAAGCGTTTTTAAAGGTATTTGAAATTTTTCCTTTTTTTTAAGATAATCCACATACTGTTTTAAACCAGTAATCTCTATATCTAAGGTAATAAAGACTAAAAGCTTATCGCTCCTAATTTTCATTTTTTCCCCCAGTTTTTTGGGAAACATAAATAAGATCTAAGACCATCGCAATTCGAGACGCCATAGTGAATTTTACTAGAGCAAATCCATAATTGACTGTGCTGCATTCTGAGATGCTCCAGGTTTCTCCATGAGCTTTTGCATTGATTCTAAATCATCCAGACATTGCTGTCTTTGAGGTGTATTATTCCAAAGAGAATATATGGAGTCCAGCATCATTTCAGGACAAGGGGTTGAGAATACATATTCGGGAACGATTTTTTTTCCACTGACGATGTTCGGCAATGCTATGTATTTACACTTTATAAAAGAAGTATGCTCTAAAACCCATTTATGGAATTTGGGTACTCGATAGAAAACGACCATAGGCTTTTTTAAAATGGCTGTTTCCAGGGTAGATGTTCCTGATTTCACAAATACCATCTGAGAGTTATGGATTATATCATAGGTTTTTCCGCAGACAATGCTTACTTCTGGAAAAGAGATCGTTTGTCTGCTCTGTTCTATAATTTTTTCTATCAGAGGGCGATATTTTTCCGATGAAAGAGCAAGAAAAATCTTAGATACAGGGAATTTCTGGCTTAGTTTATGGGCTGCCCAAAGCATAGGTTGTAGATTTCCTGTAATTTCCACTCGTCTGCTTCCTGGAAGCAAAGCAAGAGACGAATCGGGAATAGAAAATGTAGAATCAGGAGTAAAATTGCTCATTCTGTCAAGCAAAGGATGGCCTACATACTCTACAGGAACTCCTGCGTTTCGATAAAATTCGACTTCAAAAGGAAAAATCACCAGCATCTTGGTCATCAATCGTTTGATTTTTTTTATGCGCCATGGTGCCCATGCCCAAATCTGAGGAGTCACGAAATATACTGTGGGAATTTTTCTTGTTTTTGTATGGGTTGCCAGATACATATTGAACCCAGGATAGTCAATGAGAACGACCATATCAGGCTTATTCTGATCGAAAGAATCCAGGATGATTTCTAAAAATCGCATGACTTTAGGCATTCCTAAGATTACAGGTAGAAAACCCATGACAGAAAATTCCCTGACCAGATGGTATAAAAAATTCATTCCAGTCGAGGCCATTTTGTCGCCACCCAGACCAGAAAAAATCCAGTCAGGGTGCTGTTTCCTTATCGCTTCTATAAGCTGTGCGCCATAGACATCGCCTGAAGCATCTCCTGCTACGATAAAGATGTGTTTAGGCATTTAGTACCTCAATAGCTTACGGAAAAAAGTCATTGTGAATAAAAGAAAAAGAAACATGCCTAAGGTATTTTCCCCTAGCAAGAGCAATTTATATATGCATTCTGTCAGATTGGCGATATTTAGAGTAGCGATATCCCCCCAGTATGTAAGCCCAGCAGGCAAAAAGGCAACCAGGCTTGTAAAAAAAGGATTGATAAGTTTTTGAAGGGATAAATCGCCTTTCACTGCATCTGGAAAAGAAAATCCCATATAGATAAAACCAAAGAGAAGTACTATAACAAAAGAAAGAAATAGTACATTCACAGGCTTTGTTCCATAACCACATCCTAAATCCAAAAAGATGCAATCTGCTGCACTACTAAGCATGCGCCAGGGATTCCAGGAAAAAAAACCAGATTTTTTTCTGGCGGCTCTTTGCGCATTCCAATGGGCCCAATTTCTATCATCGTCTTTGGCATTTTTTTCAAAAATATTTCTTAGCGTTAGATATTCCTGCTCCATGATAGAATAGTCTTTTTCTTTTTCTGCCAGCAATTTACCTCGTATCTGGTTGCAATTAAGTAAAACATAATCGCCAAGAAGATTGGCAAATGATACTGTTCCCTGGAATTTTGTTTCTCGGAAATCCACCTTTTGCAAAAAAATTGTGCGATTGAAATGAACTCTCTGGTTGAATTCACATTCCAGAAGCTCTACGCTATCCCCAAAAATGCTTTCCTGAAAATTGGTAACGCCGTTGAACTTAACCTGGATAAATTTTGTGTGCCGAAATTCGGCCATAGAGAAGTCTGCAATGCTACTAAAGGTGTTCTTCTCAAAAATAGCTATAGAACAAGCTAAGAGCTTACTAAAAGAAGCATCATAAAAAAATTCGGAACGCCTTATGAAAATATCACCCTTGAAATAGGCTTCTCCAATATGGAAAGTTCCATAAAATAAGCATCCAATGATAGTTAGATCTTTTTCCACCTGAATCTTTCCAAAATTTCCGCTTTTCTCAAAAGTACAATTCAAAAATTCTGCTTTATTTTGAAACAGAGAATTCATGAAATGCGCTCTCTGGAACTGGCTCGAAGAAATCAGAAAAACTCCCTGGAATTTACAGCTCTGCAAATTCATAACATTTTCAAAAATGGTATCTGTGATTGTAAATGGGCCTCTAAAATGAGTTCTTTGCCCATTCAGCTCTTTGATCTGGCTGTTCATAATAGAGAACCCATTTTCGAAAAGGGTCTCATTCATTTTTACATTTGCCAAAAATTTACTATTTATAAAAGATACCTTTTTGCTAAAAATGATTTTATCAAAATTAGATTCGCCTTTGACTTCCATATCTTTAAAAGTCAGAGTGTTCTTGAAGAGGCTAGGATTTTCTCCACCAAAAACCATGCTTTGAAAGATTGTAGTACTAAAAATGGAAACATTTGCATTAAAATCTGAGCCATCGGCTAAAAGCTGCTCAATTTCGCAGTGTTGGATAGTCAAAGGTTTTTCGAAAGTAGTATTCCTCAAATCCAGGAGTTGAATGCGGCAGTGTTCGAGAGCCTTTCCTGATTTTAAGAGAATCAAGGCTTCCTGGCTGCTTTTTTCTGATAGATAAGAAGTAGGAAAGGGTTTTTTCCCAGGAGGAACCAATCTTCTTATAGCTGTTTTTTCACTAAAAATTTGCGTTTTTTCATCGCTTGCACGGACTTCTTCATTTTTTATCGAATTTATTTCAGAAGAAGTCTCTTTTTGACTAAATATATCAAGATCTAATATTTCTGCCTCTTTTTCTTGATTTTTTTTAGGAGGTTCTAACTTTTTAGTAACTATTTTCTGTTTTTTTAATTTTTCTTGAATTTCTAAAGGCATCTCTTGTATTTTTTTTGTCTCGGATTCTTCTAAGCGAAATACTTTGTTTTCAGAAGATAAAAGGGATTCTCTTTCATTTAGTATCGGATCTTGTAGAATTTCTTGCAATTCCTGATCTACTTCCGTTTCATCTTGTTTTTCCGAAAATTCATCAAGATGTCCTTTGGGCATTACTTCTGTTTCTTCATCCTTGACTGGAAACTCTTCATCTACAGGATATTTGACTGTTTCTTCATTGCTTTCCTTTATTGATAGATCGCCTTGTGGAAGAACAAGCGCAGATTCTTCTGCTGAAACAGGAGCCTGTATTTCCAAGGGTTTTGTCTTTTTTAACCATTTTTTGGGCAATTGGGTAGTAATCTTCAAAGCAGGTCTTTCTAAATCGGAAAAATCCGCATCCTGCTGTTTATTACTTTCTTTTGCTTGAGTACGCTCCCATTGTGCCTGGGCTTTATTTTTTACTTTTTTTAGTATCGTTTCTAAAGTCTTCCAAATGCCTTCCCCTGATACTGCACAGCCAAGAACAGCAGGACACTGGTATGCATTGAGTTCTCTATTTAATTCTTCAGGAGAAATGGCATCTGGCATATCTTGCTTATTCCATTGAAAAATCAAAGGAATGTCAGCAAGAGAATAAGTCTTTTCTTTTAAAAAGTTTTCCAATGAAAACAAAGCTTCAATATTGTTGGTTAATTTTTTTTCGTGACTATCTACCACAAATACAATTCCATCTACTTCTTCCAGATGTTTTCCACCCCAATCTGTCGAAAAAATTTCAGGAGAAGCAGCATATAGATTGCATTTTACTTTCATGCCTGCTATTTGGAAAGAAGGATCTGTAAGATATTCAAAAGAAAAAACTAGCTTCTCTTCTATCTTTTCTTCCTGGAGTGAGCTTTTGCGAGAAGTGGGTGTTTGCTCATAGATCCATTTTAAATTGGTTTTTTTGCCTGCTTTTTCTATACCAAAATAAAGGATTTTCAATGTGACTTCTTTAGCCTGGGTATTGGTTTGTACCATCGCTAATTCCCCTTTGTCAAAGATTCCCAGGGCATTGCCCCAATCCTTTTAAGTTAAAAATTAAATGCACATAAAGACATTGCCCTGGACATCGTTTAAGGTTTTTTTCCTGATTCCTGTTCTTTTATTTCGATTTTACCCTTTTCATCGCTATAGCGAATTGCAGCAACAAAGTAGTTTACATCTTGCTCGACAAGTTCTACTACAGGATTGCCATCTGGCCCTTTAATTGGCTGTTTTGTTTTAGGATCGATTACAAATCTTTTTTGAGTTACCTTGAGAGTTCTAGGAAGCTTTGTCGTAATTCCTATTAAAGTCCAACCTGGGTTAAAATGGATGGTCTTCTTTAGCTCTTTGATATAGGCATTTTTTTCTATTTTTTCGCCTTTTTTAACATAAAATGTAATATTTCTCCAGTCGCCTTTTTCCCATTTAGACAGCTCAATAAATGCTGTATCTCCAGATACACCATTAAGCTTGATTCTGTAGAGAGGGAGAATGGTACCTTTGGCAGGAGCAGTATATTCGCTCACCACAACTTTTTTATCTTCAAAAGTAACGAGCTTTCCCCCTTTGGCTTCAACGTTATTGGTGTAAGCTCTTGCTTTGTAAAAATAGTCTATTTTCGCTTCTACTTTCGTATCTTCATAGTTCGTATCTTCCAGAGAAATAGTTTCTTCCATCTTTTTATTTTCATCATTCGTCCAGTATTTCGTGAGATGATAGCCTGCTATTTCTGTTGTTTCCTTTGGCTTTCCATCCTGGCCAACTGGGGCATCAGGAATGTCCCAGGATACTGTTATTTTTTCCCTATCTACATTAAGACGAATTTCTTTAGGACTATTGATCCATTGGTGTGTGGGGGGAACCGCAGCTTTGTATGTTATTTTTGACTTTTCATAAAGATATTCCTGGTCTGGTCCTTTTTGAGCCGATGGTACCATTGCCCAAGTGTATTTTATAGCGTTTATATAGTCAAAAATCGCCTCTTGTTTCGGCTCATTGTTTTCCATTGCTCTTTGAAGGTCTTTTAAAGATTTTGCAATTTGCTGCTGGGTTTTTTGGGTTTTGGCTTCCCCCCCTAATATAATTGTGGCTGCAATGAAAATAATGACAGCACTAAGAGCAATCCAATGAAGATTTTCAATCAATTTCTTTTTTAATTCCGCCTGGTCCATAATACTCTCTCCCATGGAAAATATTTTTATCTTCAAAAATTACCAGGGCGTTGCCCTGGGCTAGTATATATAGGCCTTTCAGGCCAAAGATTAAAGCCTTTTTGACTGGCACAACATGTAAAATCTTACGACTTGTGCTAGTTGGAAAAATTATTGATATATTGATATAACCTATTTTGGAATAATGACTTCTTTACCCCGTAGGGGTTGCATATACCAGCCCAGGGGAACACCCTGGGTATAGAAATACTGACACAACCTGTAAAATCTTTGATATTTATAATACCAAGCTTTATATCATAGTGCAACAAAAAATTCTTTCTCATAACTCTATGAATCAATTTACGTCAGGAGGCATTCAGAGGAATAGTGATTTTTTCATCCTGGTATCCGCCCAACCTGGCAACGTGTCTTCTGTAATTTTGTACATCCATAACGCTCAGAGTTTGAATCGCTCTTAGAGAAATCAATTCTTCTGTCCAGGGGCCTGGGTTGCGAATGATTTGTTGTAGGATTTCATCAATGATTACAATATCGCCTTCTTCTTTGATAAATTCCAATATATTCTTTAGTGTATTTCTATTGGCAAGATAAGCAGACCAGCACCATTTTTTTTCCTGCTGTGTGTAAAATTTTTCATAACCCCTGTCTTGCCAGAATTCCAAAAAACCTGTTTTTTCCCAATCTTCTTTTGCAAAGAAATATGTCTGGATAAGACGAGAAAAAAAGACATAAACTTTTTGGGTAAAATTGTATCCTGAAATTTTCCCCTTATTGCGGATAGCCATCTGGAATATATCTTCTATTGTCTCTCTGGCATTTAGAAGAGAAGCAACAGAGCGATAGTTGATCGTATAGGCGATTGCCATTGCTCTGAGAATTTCATTCTTCCTTTTATTTACATCTTGTATTTGCGAGGATTCCAACTCAGGGTTTAACTTTTGAAGATATTCAGAAAATCCTTTCTCTTGCCAACCATTTTTTTGAACAAATTCCACAAAGCGATACAATTGTTTTTTTCTTTGCAAAAAAAGTTCTTTGAAATAGTCTTTTTCAGAATCCAGTGCCTTGATAAAATCTAAATCCTTCTCTAAAAAGGATGTTTTTTCCGTCATGGAAGAAAAAGAAGTATCCATTTTAGAACAATTTGTCCAGGGCAAAGAAAGCCCTAAATATTCAAAGTCGTACTGTGCCCTGAGCTTCATGCAAGCCATATAGACAGGTTTGCGCATTCGATTGATTTTACGGACTGCCACTTCAAAATCCGCTTCTGGGGAAATAGGCGTTTTGTAGCATTCTAATGGATGCAAAATTTCTTTGATTTTCGAATAGATCCATTTTACGATTTTCCACAAAGCAGACAAAAAGTATCCTGATAGAGTAAAGGGCAAGAAAAAAATCCTGCCTCCTGCCATATATTTCTGGTATAGTTTATAAAAATTGATACTTCTCTCAGATCGAGGCATTTTACGAAGAGGATATGTCCCAAAAACAGTACGAATCAATTCCTTTCGGTCTTTTAAAAAAACCTGATAGAGCTTTTCTCCAAAATGGAAGCGGATGGTTTCATCTTGGTCAGGATCTAAAGTTAAAAAATGCAATGCATTGAACTGATTTGTAAGATAAAGAGGTATAGCATTTTTCCTTTTTTTCCTTTTCTTGGGCATTGCCATTTCTTCTGTAGGAACAGGAGGAGCATAGATAACTTTTTTTAATCTTCTGCAAATCCATTCATTATAACGCTTTTGTACTTCTTCAGGCTGAGCTTCCATTAAAGACTCGGCGATACAATGTTTGTTATACTCTATCAAAAGCTGAGCACTATTATGAGCAATGCTTTGAGTCATCAAAGTAAACCAGAGATAGGGCCCTGTAAAAATACGATGTTTCTCCAGGTCGAGCCTGGAGAGTTCCTTGAATTCTTTACGAGTATAGGCCATACGATGGTTGCGAATGTTGCCCAGAGCAATATTCCCTAAAAGCTGTTCTGTTGTCTTCACATCGCCTTTATGCAAAAGTGGGCCATCCAGATAGTCTTTATACAAAAGAATGACGCTTCTTCTTAGATTCCATCTGCCTGCTTCTTGCTTTGTCGTAATATTAGTAGCCACTCTCTCTTCTGTAGACTGCCATTCGGATAGTTCATTGAGCATTTTCTTCACGATAAACCCAGAGCTAGAAGAATCTTCATCGGGGTGGCATTCCAAAAGCATCTCAGGCCGAATCACTCTCGTATATAGAATCGCCAGATCGCTTTTGGCATTTTTCAATTTCAACTCTTTCATCAGATTGATAAATTGAGCTTCTGCTGTTTTTTCATAGAATTCGGTCGCTTCTCCAGCGACATTTCTGAGCCAGAATCCCAGACTCAGAGGCAAAAGACAAAAGCCTCCCATAATAATCAGAGGAGTCCCGATATATTTATCCAAAAAAGCTAAAATAGTCTGCAAAATAGGCAAAGGAAGTGCCTGGAACAAAAGATTCGCCATTAAAAAAATAGCACCGATGAAAAACAGCTTTTTTGCAGGGCTTTGGAAGGAAGTAATCAATGTATTGGCTACACGATCCAGAAGACGTGGGCCAGTCACGATTCCATAAAGATCACTAAACCAATAGATAATCGAAAGTCCCCACTCTATCAACCTGCCAGAATTTCTCCCAATCCGAGCCGTGAATTCAGGAGGAGGATATTTGGCGTGCAACTCTACGATTTGTTTGATTCCAGGCAAATGGCGAATCAGGGGAGTGTTAAAAATGCCACAATATTGATAGATCAAATAGGGGAATTGTCTGCCCATGAGTTCTTCTACCTGGTTACCCTGTAAATTCAAGAGAGAATCCATTACGTCTTCAACTAGAATTTCCGATTTTAGAAGAAGATCGTCCTTGCCTATCATGCCTCCATTACTTTTTTGCAGCCTTACTTCCAGAGCTACGAGATAAATGAGAAGAAAAGGACCGCATTCTTCTGGAGATAGATTACGGAAATTCGTTCTGCTTCTGAAAATACAGTTGGATCTGAGTTCCTGGATTCTTTGCCTTAAACTAGGAGATTTAAAGCTGGCCACTTCTTCCTGAGAGCCAAAAAAAATAATATTCCTGTTGAGCCATCGGGAATAGCGATTTACAAGACGATCCAGACCTCTGAGCAAAAATACAAAAACTCGGAATATCCTTACCATAGGACGCAAAATGCGGACATATCGAACAAGATTTTGCAGCCTCAGAAGGCGCAATGCTCTTGCAGATCTAGTATAATCCAGGTTTTGTAATCCAATAAAAAATAGCCCAAAGGGAATGGATGGGAAAAAATCAATGAAAAAATGCCTGTAGAAGTATCTTATCTTGCCTTCCACCAGAATCCATTTGATAAAAAATTCCAGCAAAAATATAAAGCATATAATCGTATCGATGATTAAGAAAACCGTTCTATCTTTTCCGCCCAAATGTATTTCTAGCTTTTTCCCATCTTTGCTTTTGATGGCATAAAATACTATTTTTTCTTCGTGCTGGCTTACTATTTCCCACTCTTTGGAAGGGCGGTTCACACGAATAACACAATCTTCCCATAAAATATGACCATTTGCATGGAACTTTTGTTTTAGTTCTTTGTAGGAAGGATGTTCTGTGTCTGCCTTTTCTGATGTTTCGTTGGCTTTAAAATACTCTTGGTATGAAAGATCAAGATCGAATTTATGTTCCGAAAAACGGCATGTACTTTCTACAACGAGAAGAAGAATCACTAAAAAGATCAGAGCTAAAATAAAATTTTCAGAAAAACTTACAAATTTTTTCCCAAAAATATTTTCCATACGCTCTTGCAGCTTTTTTTCCTGGATTTCTACTGTAAGATGCTTAGAGACTTTAGTGATTTTTTTGTAGTATTTCTCAAAAGGTTGATAATTGTTACTTTCTTTGCAGGCTTTTTTCAACAAGGCTTTGAGCCAATCAATATCTTCTTTTAGAGTAACGAGTGTTTTGATGGATTTAGGAAGGCTATAATCCTGGATAAGAATGAAGGTTTCCTCTGCTCTTTCATGCATATCTACAAAAAATTTTTCCAGAGTTTCCTTCTTTTCATCAAAATGGAAATTTTCCAGGCATTCAGCAAGATAGCTTTTGAGCTTTTCACGGCTTTCTTTGCAATTTTCCCGAATGGTTTTATGCTTTATATCCCGTCTGCTCATGTTAGGAGCAATAGAGCTTCCCCAGCCTAAAGCATCCCAGGCATCCTGTATATATTTTTTCTCTCGAACCAAGATACGGTCGGATTCTTCCTGGAATACCCTTACTTCTCTTTGAAGCGCATCCGACCTCAAAGCATGCAATTTTTGAGATAAAAAAGTATCTCGGAACAAGGTTTCATTTTCAGAACACAGAGTCACAAGATAATGGATTTCACTGAACACATCAGGCAAAATGCTTTGATCAATATCTTCTTCCAGCTTTATAGCGAGACGTTTTAAAAAAAGCAATTCTCCTGAATAGGCTTGTAAATGAGCAGCATTGATAGCAGAAGAATGGGAGACATCAGAGGTAATGGTTCTTATCTTCTTTTCAAACTCTGATACCCTATGTTTTAGCCATGCCAACACTTCTTTTGGATATTCTTTAGAGCGAGAATACAGCTCTCTATGTATAGAATGTTCTATTTCTGCTAAGGCCTGGCTCATCTCTATCAGATCATCTTTGTTTAGAGAAGGCGCAATCTCATCCATAGATTCACGAAGATAGATTCCTTCCCCATACATATCTTCTAGTGTATCTATAGAAAGCCCAAGCATATTCTGGCTTCTTTTATTCAATCTTTGAACATCTTGCTGTAATGTTTTTGTTTCATCCATAATTAAAAAGTATCCATTTGAGTAACGCGCAGTACCTCATCTATGGTAGTTTCGCCTTCTAAAACTTTCTTAGCACCATCCATACGTAAGGTTCGCAGCCCTCTTTTTACTGCATCTTGTTTGATGACGCTTGCGCTTACTTTTGTAACAACCTGTTCTCGAATTTTTTCTGTGATAGGAAGAATTTCGTATAAACCAGTTCTATCCTTATAGCCCGTTCTCATGCACTTTTCGCATCCACTGCCAATCATTAAACTCGCTTTGGGGCCTAAGTCTGTCGAGGTCAAACCAATTGCCTGCAATTTAGCAGGAGTGGGTTCATATTCCGCGCGGCAATTGCTGCAAATTTTTCTTGCAAGACGTTGGGCGATTACACAAAGAACAGAAGAAGAAACCAGGTAAGGCTCAATACCTAAATCCAGAAGACGAGTAACTGCACTGGCAGAATCATTGGTATGCAAGCTGGACAATACAAGATGTCCTGTCAGCGCAGCCTGGATAGCGATGCGCCCTGTTTCCTGGTCGCGTATTTCTCCTACCATGATAATGTCAGGATCTTGTCTGAGCAAAGTTCTTAAACCACGGGCAAAGGTTAAACCCTTTTTTTCGGACACCTGTATCTGGCTGATATTTCGCAGATGGTATTCAATAGGGTCTTCGATGGTAAGAACATTTTTTTCTGTGGCATTGATTCGTATCAAAGAAGCGTACATTGTAGTGGATTTTCCGCTTCCTGTTGGCCCTGTAACCAGAATGATTCCGTGAGTAAAATGGATAAATTGATCCAGAAGCTTAAGATTTTTTTTGTCCAACCCGATTTCATCCAGACCATACAAGCGGGCCGATTTATCCAAAAGCCTCATCACGATACGCTCACCATGAGATGTAGGGACAGAGGAAATACGTATATCTACCTCAGAATCCCCCATTTTTATGCTCTTACGACCATCCTGGGGAAGCCGTTTCTCTGCAATATCCATCTTCCCCATTACTTTTACACGGCTTATAATCGCATCCTGGTGTTTTTTAGGAATGGCTTGAATGTCGTAAAGAATACCATCGATTCTATAGCGTACCTGAAGTTTTTCTTCATAAGGTTGTAGATGAATATCGCTTACGCCCTGCTTCAAAGCCTGTAAAATGATATTGTTTACTGTGCGTATGATGGGAGGTTTATTGGATGCATCCAACAAATCTACATCCTCTTCCCCAAATTCATCTATAGCCGTACTATTTTCATCCAGATCGCCCATCTCAGAGCCGATATTTTGCTTATAAGCAGAGTTGATTAAAGACACGATTTCTGTCTTAGGAGCAACAACAGTATCCAATTCTGCTTCTAGCAGACCCGCAAGTTCATCCATAGGATGAGTCAAAAGAGGGGTGCATGTCGCTATCTGGTAAACATTTCCTTCAATGCCGATGGCAATGACATTGTATGTGCGGGCAAAATTGATTGGTACTTTACGACAAAAATTTTCTGGAACCTGCACAGTGTCTAACTTTTCTAAGAAACGAAATCCAAACTCACGAGAAAAAATCTGCAAAAACTGCTTTTCCGTAAGATAGCCTTTTTGTATGATATATTGATCCAGGGACAAATTATAGTCTTCTGATGAATGAATGATTTCCTCGATTTTGGATTCATCTAAAAGACCTTCTTCGACAAACAGCATCAAAAGTTCATTTTTGTTTATCATAAACAATCCAATATCAATTTTAGCCCCAAAGGGGTGAAATATAATAGCCAGGATGTTGTACCTGGCCTACGTTCCGCAGCTTCTAAGGAAAGAATTTTGATTTTTTTAGGTTGTTTTTT
>CALKWO010000030.1 GCA_938003875.1 uncultured bacterium | reverse complement strand
TTTAAATCGCATATTATTTGACTCTGTATGCAACGCAAGTGAGAAGTGCTGTAAAATCCATAACGCTCCATTTTTTTCAAAAAAAATTACAAAAATATCAGGAAAGAACACCCATTTGTTTTAGGACTTTTTCCAATATATGACAAAATTCTTTCATGTCCTGACAATTTATGTCACCCATATTGGCTAGCCTAAAGGTATCTTTTCCACCTATCTTGCCAGGGTATATGGTAAAGCCTTCTTTGTAAAGCAAATCATGCATGGTATCAAAGTCAAAAGCAGCAGAGGCAGGATAGTGGAAAGTCGTTAGAATATGACTTTCGTATCTATCGTCCAGAAGCTTTTTGAAACCAAGCTTTTTCATTCCCTCTATGAGGCATTTCCAATTTTCCAGATAGCGATTGTGACGATTTTGTGAGCCTTCCTGGAAGAATTCCTCTATGGCTTTTTTTAAAGCATAGAGAATTTGCACAGGGGGAGTGAACTGCATTTGCCTGGTCTTGATAAAATATTCATATTGGGAATACAGGTTCAGATAAAAAGAGCGGGGTTGATAGGTTTTAGTCTTGAGAAGGGACTCTGTCTTGCAAATCACAAAAGCGCATCCTGCCATTCCCTGGATACATTTGTTGCTGGTGGAAGCCATAAAGTCTATGCCATAATCCTGGATACTAAAGGGAATTCCAGCAAAGCTCGAAATGCTGTCTACCAAAAAGGTCTTTCCGTATTTTTTACAAAGCTCACCTGCTTCCTTCACTGGATTGAGCATTCCTGTTGTAGTCTCATGGTGCACCATTCCCAGACAAGCAATTTCCGTATCGCTCTTTAAGACTTCTTCTATTTCAGAAAGCCTGGGAAAGACGCTCCAGTCATATTTTATTTCCACAAGCCCGATAGAATAGGCTCGCGCTATTTTTGCCATTCTGTCGCCATAAGCTCCATTGTTGATGATAAGAATCTTTTTATTCTCAGGAACAACCGAGTTGATCATGGCATCCATAGCTGCCGTTCCTGATCCTGCGAGCAAAACGGTCGTATAGTTAGCATCTCCACCAGCGATTTTCGTCAAAGAAGACGAAATATATTCCATAACATCCCCAAATTCTTTTTCTCTGGGGCATATATCAGGCACAACCTGTGCCATCTTCACTGAATCTGTGGTAGTTGCAGGCCCTGGATTCAGCAAAATATTACGTTTAATTTGCATTAAATTACTTCCTTATATTTACAATACGATAAAAACCATCTGGATAGCTCAACAATGTCACATTTTTACGAAAGCGTATTTTACCTTAGAACAGATATTTTTACAAATGTTAGAAAAAAATTTTTTTTTTCTGAAAAATTTGTGGATAAATGGTATTCTTTGAGTAAAAATTAATGTAGTGTTTTTATAATTTTGAAAAAGGTGTTTTTCGAAAGGATTATCTTTTATGAGAAAATGCTTTCTAATAATGCTCTGCTTTCTTATTGTAAGCTCTGTTTTTGGGCAGGTTTTTAATCCAGTCGCCCGATTGAAAGAATCTCAATCCAGAGCAGCAGCAGTAAGAGCAGCCAGAGTAGATGCGTTAAGGCAACTTGGTGAAGCAATACAGGGTGTAAGAATCAATTCCCGAACCACTGTAAAAGACTTTGTTACAGAGAGCGATGAAATTCATGCCCAATTCGATGCGTTCTTACAAGGAGCGCAACAAGAAGGCAAACCCAATATTTACGATGATGGAACCGTCACCGTTAAAATGGTTATCTATCTGCAAGAAGCAGTGCAAGGTTTGCAACAGATCGCTCAAAATTCTAATAAAATTTCCCCCAGAGATGTTGCCAATCTTGTCAATACTTCTCCCTATAAAAAATTTGAAGCAGTAGGCAATGGAGCGATGAATGTTGTTCCTTCTCCTGCATCTAATATAGACTTATGGAGTTATGTTACTGTCCAGGGAAAGCTCATGGCTAGACGTGCAGCGCAAATGGATGCTTATCGAAATATGGCAGAAACCCTGGAAGGCATAAAGATTGATTCCAAGACTACAGTAAAAGACTTTGTTGCTCAAAGCGATACAATCACTGCTTCTTTTCAGGGAATCGTAAGAGGCGTTCAGTTCGAGCCTAATCCTGTGTATCGTCCCGATGGAGTTGTGGAAATCAATGCTTTTTTGGACGTGAATCATCTAATGCAGTTTTTATCTGCAATGAATGCCTATGCAGCAAAGGATGTTACGCAAAAATCTCTTGCCAACATCAAAGCTGCCTATCCACAAGGCATCATCAGAACAACAGGCGTTGGCGTTCCTCCTGCTAACTATGTCATGAGATCTCCTTCGTATCCTCCTGTTTCCACAAAACCCGATTACAATAGAGTGCCTGGTGAATATACGCCACCAACCACTCAGCCCGTTGTTCCTCCTGCTGACACATATCCTCAGCCTCCATACACAAAACCAGGCACTGGAACCGATACAAAGCCTGTAGCCCCCATAATTCCAGATACAAAGCCTGTAATACCAGGAACACAAGATCCGATTAAACCCGTAACTCCTGTTATTCCGCAAATTCCTGCTCCTCCTGTTCCTCCTGGAATGGTTCTGGACTTCATTGATCCCCCAGAACTTCCTCCTTTGCCAAAAGTCCCAGAACGCTTTGTTCCTGAATGGGCTAAAAGGCATATTACTGCAACAGGAAATGGTGCATATCCTGAAAATATGGAAGTAGGCCAGTCATTGGCTATGGCAAGAAGAGCCGCCCAGGTAGATGCCTATCGTCTGCTTGCGGAAAACGCTATGGGGGTAAAGCTCCAAAGCGAAACGACCATCAAGGAATTTGTTGCAGAAAACGATCTGATCAAAGCCAGAGTCAACGATGTCTTTCTGAGAGGTGGCGAAACCACAAACGAAAGAGACTTCAGGAATGAACGCTATTTTGAAGTAGACATGAGATTGTATCTGGGCGATATATGGGAAATCATTGATGCTGAATACAATAAAGAATTGATTGGAAAGTATGGAAAACAGATCGAGACTTTCCAGCCCGATTATAGCAAAGCAGAGAGAGATTTCCAGAGCTATCAGGTAAAGCTGGACGACTATAGAAGAAAAGCCGAAGAGTATAAAGTACAACTGGAAAGCTACTATCGCCAGCAAAGCGCCAACCTGGCTTCCAGCTATCCTAAAGCTAAAGAATACAAAGATCAGTACAACAAATACATGGCAGAAACACAAGGCTATCAGAGCCGTCATAACGAGGGCAAAAGCCGACTGGACAAACACCGCAAAGATTTGCTGGAATACATGGCAAAGCATAAAGAATACAAAGATCAATACAAAAAATTGTATGAAATGTATAAAAACGAATCTGAAGCGGCCCTCATGGAAGGCCCTCCCGTTCCTCCTGTTTTAGTCTATTCTGGCCCCACCAGAGGCATCATGCCTCCTTTGCCAAAAGTTCCTGAAAGATTCGTTCCCGAATGGGCCAACAAAGAAATCAAAGCCAAAGGCATTGGTGCCTATCCTAAAGATATGGACACAAACCAGGCAATGGCCATGGCAAAAAGAGCAGCTCAAATAGATGCCTATCGTCTTTTAGTGGAAAATGCTATGGGCGTAAGGCTGAGTGCTGAGACTACAGTAAAAGATTTTGTGACCCAAAGCGATACGATCAAGGCAAGGGTTCAGGATGCCTATCTGCGCGGAGCTGAAGAAGTCGCAGGAAGAGACATCCGCCAGGATCGTTATTATGAAATCGAAATGAAGCTCTATCTTGGCTATATGTGGGAAATCATTGATGCCCACTATAACAAAACCCTCATGGAAAAATATGGCAAAAAGCTGGAAGACTATCAGCCCGATCAGATTCGCTATAAGAATGAAATCCAGGCTTACCAGGCAATCCTCAAAGAATTCAAGGGCAAATACTTAGGCTACAAGGAAAGACTGGAAGGCTACTATGCAAAAGAAAAAGCCAAACTTGCGGTAAACCATTCCGTTCCTAAAAAATATCAGGGATTGTATGAAAAATATCGCAAACAGGCTCTGGAAATGGATTCCCAATACCAGAAATACGAGAAAGATTTGCAACAGTATCAGCAAGAAAAAGAGAGAGAAAGAGCAGAATACGAGAAGCAAAAAGCCTTGTATCAGCAAAAATACAATGCCTATCAGCAAGAAGCAGAGATTGCTCTGGTTCCTCCTCCCCCTATGCCTCCTGCTGCCTCTTTCAAAAGCCCCGTTTTAGGCGGACAGGTTTCTTTGCCAGAACCGCCTCAGCGTTTTGTTCCTGAATGGGCTAAAAAGCACATCAAAGCCAATGGAACTGGTATCTATCCTAAGAATATGGCAGAAGGCCAGGCTATGGCTATGGCAAGAAGAGCTGCCCAGGTAGATGCTTACCGCGTGCTTGTAGAAAGTGCTATGGGCGTGCATCTAAAAAGCGAAACCTCTGTACAGGACTTCCTGACACAAAAAGACGAAATGACAGCAAGAGTCAAAGAAAGCTTCTTGCGCGGTGCTCAGGAAATCGGGGGCAGAGATGTAGCGAACGAAAGATACTATGAGATTACCATGCAGTTGTACTTAGGCGATATGTGGGAGATCATTGATGCCGAGTATAACAAAGTCCTCATGGAAAAATATGGTAAACAACTGTCTGACTATCAACCCGATCAGGTACGGTTCAGAACAGAGATGGAAATCTATCAAACCCAATTGCTAGAGTACAAAAAGCAAACAGAAGATTACTACAAAGAACTCGACAAATACTATGCTCAATATGGTTCTAAGTTCAATGTAGACCTTCCTCTTGCCAAAAAGTACAAAGGCGAATACCAGAAAAATCTCGCCAAGTCTCAGGAATACAAGTCTCAGTATGCAAAATACCAGAAAGAAGTAGAAGCATACCAGGCACAAAAGCAACAGCATAAGATGGAATATGAAAAGTACCAGGCCGAGTACGAAAAAAAATACAACATGTATAAAGGAGAGGCTGAAGTCGCTTTGATTCCTGCACCTCCTGCACCTCCTGCTTTGATTTTCAACGCTCCTCAAGCTGGTACCAATACAGTTCCTGCACCCCCAGAACGCTTTGTTCCTGAATGGGCAAGAAAAGACATCACGGCCACAGGTACAGGCTCTTATCCTAAAGATAAACCCGCTCCTCAGGCCAAGCTTTTAGCCCAAAGAGCAGCCCAGGTAGATGCCTATCGTCTTCTTGTCGAAAGCGCAGTGGGTGTACATCTGCAAAGCCAGACGGCTGTAAAAGACTTTATTGCCCAAAAAGACAGAATCAGCACCAAAGTCAACGATGTTTTCCTGAAAGGCGCACAGGTCGTTGCAGTAAAAGATGTTCCTGAAAGACAATATTGCCAGGTAGAAATGAAACTCTATTTGGGCGATATGTGGGAAATCATTGATGCTGAATACAATAAAGTACTCATGCAGCAATATGGACAGAAGCTGGAAGATTTCCAACCCGATCAGGCAAGATACCGCACAGAAATGGAACTCTATCAGTCCCAGCTCAACACGTTCCAACAGGCAGCCCAAGCCTATAGAAATCAGCTCAATGAGTACAATTCCCGCTATGGCAGCAAGCTCGCTCTGGACTATCCTATCTGCAAAAAACACCGTGATCTGTACCAGAAGTATCTAAGCCAGGCTCAGTCTTTTGAATCCCAGTATTCACAACACCAACAAAGCGTTATCAACTATCAGAGAGAAAAAGAACGCCAGGCTCAGGACTATGAACAGTATAAAACCCAGGCTCAAAGACAATATCAGGCCTACGAAAGAGAATCTCAGGAAAAAGAATAGCCTGGATTGTTTGTTTTTGATCTCCTAAATATACATCAGTAAAATCACCGCAGAGCGGCAGCGATTGTCGCCTGCGGTGAAATTTTTTATGGCATAGCATATAGCTAGCTATCCTTAAAAACACTTCCCATTCTTACAACAGGGCAATTTTATCCTTTTCCATGCCTGTGATGCAAAAATGGTTTGACAAACAATAGAAATCCATTAGAATAAAGAATAGCAATATAATGATAATGACATAAAAAATAGATTGTAGCCTCAGATATAGATTGTAGCCGCAGGGTTGCGCCGAAAAAGCCGAGGTTGCAAAAAAAGCCTAACGCCAGCGCAATCCCTGCGTCTTTGTTCCATTACACTCTAAATGGAACGAAAGATTTTTGACAATCAAGTCAGAAACTATTATAAAAAATCTTTTTACACAAACATCAATTTTCTTTTATAAAGGTAAAGAATATTATGAAAATTTTGGATTTGACACAGAGATTATCTATTATGACCCCTCCCTGGCCTAGCTATGAGCCTCTCAATGTAAAATTTTTCAAAAGGCTGATGCCCAATGGAGCGAGTGGACAGATCATCACCACAAGCAACCATGTTGGAACACACATGGATGGAGAAATCCATTTCTGTACGGCAGGCCGTACCATTGGCGAACAGCCTATCGAAGATTTTGTCGGGCCTGGTGTTGTCGTAGATATTTCTGATGAAGTAGAAGATTTTTCTATCTATACACCTGAAATGCTCATGAAAAAAGCAGAGATTCGCAAGGGTGATATTCTGATTATCAATACAGGCTATCACAAATATAGCTGGGATCAGCCTCAGGCAGATGAAATTCGCTATATGGTAAGACATCCTGGTCCTAAGCACGATTTTATGGAATGGTGTCAGGAAATGAAGTTCAAATGGATAGGTGTGGACTGCGGAAGTGCAGACCATCCCATGAATACCATTTTGCGTAAATGGTCGGAAGAGCTTTATGGTCTTGCCACAGAATGCTCTGCGTATTTTCAGAAAAAGTATGGGAAGACTCTCGAAGAAATTTTTCCCAGACAAGACTACCAGATGATGCACTTTGGGCTTTTCCCTAAAGGAATCATTCATGCTGAGAATCTCGGCGGGGACATTGATAAACTTTCTAACCAGAGAGCCTGGATCGGGGCTTTCCCCTGGAGAGCCATTGAGCTGGAATCCTGCATTTGCCGCATTGTGGCTTTTCCTGATATAAAAGAATAATCTGGAGAATCTCTTTGGATAGAAAAACTCTTAGCACTATGGCTGGCCCGTATATTGCTGTTTTTGACTCTGGAGTTGGTGGTCTGACAGTACTTGCTCAGCTTCGCAAGATGTTTCCCAAACATTCTTTTCTATACCTGGGCGATACTGCCCGGGTTCCTTATGGCACCAAGAGTGCCACTATGGTAATTCGCTATGCTCTGGAGTCTGCATGGTTTTTGTCTCGGTATCCTTTGGATTGCCTCGTGATCGGTTGCAATACCGTAAGCGCAGTTGCCATCACTGCCCTCAAAGGAGCCTATCCTGACCTTCCCATTCTGGAAGTCATCAATCCTGGTGCCCAGGCAGCAGTAGAGGCGACCCAAAATAAGCGTATTCTGATTTTGGGAACAGAAGGCACAATAGCAAGCAGAGCATATCAAAAAGCAATTCATTCTATAGATGCGGAAATCGAAGTCTTTGGAATTGCCTGCAATCTTTTTGTCCCTCTTGCAGAAGAAGGCATATTCGATGGGCCTATCTGCAAGATGATAGCACAGGAATATCTTCAAGAAGCCCTAAAAAAAGAGGTTGATACTATTGTATTGGGCTGTACGCATTATCCCCTCCTGAGAAAAACAATCCAGGAAGTGGCAGGAGAAAATATCCAGATTGTAGATTCTGCTATTCCTCTGGCAAAAAAACTCAAGACTTCCCTTGTTCTTCCTGACCAGGAAAAGCCCAGACTCAGAATCTTTACGACAGACATTCCCCATCGTTTCATGAAAATCGCCCGTTTTTTCCTGGAAGAAAATATCGAAGAGCCAACTCATATTGACCTGGAAGCGATGTTCTATGCTGCGGAACGAAGAGAAGTATGATATTAAAATATAGAATTTTTACTTAAGGAAAGCAATTATGTCACAACTACCCTTGTATAGAAGTTTTTGCAATAGCACACTTTCAGAAAAAGATATACAATGCCTTGAAATGCTTAGAAAACGATGTTCTGGCCATGCCATTCTTGCCAGCACTCTTGCCAATAGTGGGCATCCTGGTGGCTCTCTTTCGACTATACCTCTTTTGCTTTCCATTTATGCAGGAAGCGATGTTGATCCGAAAAATCCCTGGAAAAAAGAGAGGGATCGTATCATTATGAGCCATGGCCATGTTTCCCCTGGAACCTATTCTATATTAGGCGAGTTGGAATTTTTCCCTCTGGAAGATATGATTCTGGAATTCAGGGAATCAGGAAGCAGATATGCTGGCCATGTGGAATTGGATGTTCCTGGCGTAGAATGGAGTACAGGAAATTTAGGCCAGGGGCTTTCTGCAGGGACTGCCTCTGCGCTGGCGTGCCGTCTATCTGGTATAAACAACAGAACTTTCGTTCTTATGGGCGATGGGGAGCAACAAAAAGGGCAGATTTCCGAAGCCAGGCGCTTTGCTGTAAAATATGGACTGAACAATCTTATCGCCATCGTCGACTACAATCGTCTGCAAATTAGCGGAAACATCGAACAGGTCATGTACCAGAATATAGCACAAGGATATATAGCCGATGGATGGAATGTCATTGAGGTAGATGGGAAGGATTTCGGCAGTCTTTATGGAGCGGTTGCGAATGCTTATCACAATAAAGTTTCCAATCCTGCTGCCCCTACCATGATTTTGGCCAGAACAATCATGGGGTATGGAATTTCCTTTATCGAAAACAACCATGAATACCACGGTAAACCACTTTCCAAAGACCAGGCAAAAAAAGCATTGGAAGAACTCTCTCTTCCCGAAAATTTAGACGAGTGGATAGCCAAAAAAGAAAAACATGTCGTCAGAACAGACTTTGCACACATCAAACACACCTATCCTGGCATAGAAATACCTGCACCTCGCCTTTATCAGGATAAAGACAAGCTGGATAACAGAACCGCTTTTGGGAACGCTCTTGTGGATCTGGCCAAAGCGAATAACCAGACAAAGCCTAAAGTATTGGCATCTACCTGTGATCTGGCTGTTTCTGTCAAGATGGACTCTTTTGCCAAAGCATTCCCTCAATATTTTTTAGAATGTGGTATACAAGAACATCATGCCTCTACTATGGCAGGCCGCCTCTCCATAGAAGACTTTGTTGTATTCTTTTCAACATTTGGAGTGTTTGGTGTTGCAGAAACTTATAATCAAATGAGGCTGAATACCTACAATCGTTGTAATTTAAAACTCGTTTGCACTCATATCGGGCTGAACGTAGGAGAGGATGGGCCTACCCATCAATCCATTGATTATATAGGACTCTTTACTAGCCTATTTCACTTGCGTATTTCTCTTCCAGCAGACCCCAATCAGACGGATCGCATCATTCGTAAGGTGGCATCTCTTCCTGGTAATGATTTTGTAGGAATGGGAAGGGCCAGAAGTCCTATTATCACGAATGAAAAAGGAGAGGCATTCTTCGGCCTGGATTATGAATACATTCCTGGAAAAGCCGATTGGATTAGAAAAGGAAAACAAGGAACATTTATCGCCGTTGGCCCTATGGTATGGGTTGCCTTACAAGCCCATGAACAATTAAAGAAAGAAGGAATCGATATAGGAGTATTGAATATGGCATCTATTGCTCCTATAGATTCCCAGGCAATAGAAGAAGCAGGAAATATCGGCCCTATCATCACTTTAGAAGATCACCATGTCCAGACAGGATTGGGAAGTCTCGTTGCCAATGCACTCATCGGGAATCGTCAATGTATTCCTTTTGAAAAAATAGGAGTAACGCACTATCATACATCAGGAATTCCTGAAAAATTGTATGCTAAACAAGGCTTGACTTCAGAAAATCTTGTATTTAAAATGAAGGGTCTTTTGAAACAATAGATAAAATTATTTGAGACTATAAGCGATGGGTAAATTAGCAGAACAAAAAAACTCTTGACTTTGCATTTTTTTTTGCTATACTAACAAAAGTTTTTTTGCCACCCTAGCTCAACCGGAAGAGCAACGCATTCGTAATGCGTAGGTTATGGGTTCAATTCCCATGGGTGGCTTTTTCTTTTTCCCTCTCTCTTTACCCATCCATTAAATAAAATTCCCCAAAAATATATTTATAGCTATCCTAAAGCCTTTTTCCTGGCTTTTCTTCTTAGCTTTTCCCTTTTAGAAATAGGAAAAAATATGGAACAAAGAAAATATGGATTTACTGTCACACAAGAATATGCAGGATATAGCCTTTGTGACTATCTTGTACATCAAATGATTCATTATCCTGCAACCATGCTGAAAAAAATGATTCACAGCAATCTAGTGCTTGTCAACGGACAATCTGTAGGGGCTTTTACCCGACTTTTAGCAGGAGACGATGTAAAAATAGAAATCCCTGTAGAACAAAAAACAGAGTATGAGCCTGCCCCACCGTTGAAGATTCTTTTTGAAAATAACCAATTTTTGGTTGTCGACAAGCCCGCAGGCCTGGCTGTTGTGCAGGAAAGATGGAAACATGACAATTTTTTTAAAGAAGCTATTTTACAACACTATCAGAAAACCAGGCAAGAAGATTGTCTTCCATTGGCTGTGCATCGCATTGATAAAGATACCAGCGGGATTGTTCTGGTAGCCAAAAACAAACAAATGGAAACCTATCTGTGCAATCTTTTTGAAAAGCATGAGATACAAAAAGAATATCTTGCTATCGTAGCGGGGATACCTGAAGAAAAAGGCCGAATCGAACTAAAGATTACCCAACAATCCAATAAAAGCAATAAAATGGTCGTAAGCGAAGCAGGCAAAGAGGCAATAACAAACTATGAGCTTATAGAAACCTTCGGGGACTTTTCTTTGCTAAGAGTGTTGCCAGAAACAGGAAGAACCCACCAGATACGCGTTCATCTGGCTTCTCAGGGATATCCACTTGCCATTGATCCTATATACGGCTATAGAAACGCGATCAAGCTCTCGGAAATAAAATCTTCTTATAAGCCTAAAGATATTAATGCAGAGCGTCCTATTCTATCTCGCCTTACATTGCATGCTCATAAAATATTTTTTAAGCTTCCCAGCGAGGAACCTTTTAGCGTGGAAGCACCTATTCCTGAGGATATGGCACTGCTAATAAAAATGCTACGAAAATACAGACCACAGCAGACTTCGATTTTACAGGGAGGGAAAAGACGTGCAAGATAAAACTTACAAAAGCGCGATTGTGCTGATACCTCCTGAAGAACATTGGGTTCCCATCCAGGGAATTCGGAGAGAACATGATTCTAAAATGAAAAGATGGATGCCTCATATTACCTTGATTTATCCTTTTTGGCCAAAAGAAGAATTTGCTCAGGCAAAATCTCTCCTGGAGCCAGCTCTTCGCGATTTTCCATCTTTCTCGATTACGCTTCGTGAAATCTATTATTTTTCTCATGGGCTTCAGAATTATACTCTCTGGCTTGGCCCAGAGCCTAAAGGCAGGATCATGGAACTGTATGATACTCTTTCGGGAATCTTACCCCATTGCCGCAGCAAAGAGGCCAATCTCTTCAACCCTCATCTTACTTTAGGCCAGGTTCATGGTAAAGAAAGGTTACAGAAAGTTTGTGACCAGATCAAAGAATACTGGCAAAGCGTAACTTTCTGCGTAGACAAAATCAGTATGATATGGCGAAATGATCCGCCTGAGGATGCTTTTCAGGTAGGCGAAGAAGTTTTCTTGAAGAAATGAAAAAAATTTAAAATATAAGAGGGTGTAGTTTTTCTACACCCTCAGAATTTAAAAAGAAAATTATCCTAGCAAATACAATAGAAAAAGCAAGAAAAATATATGTATACTGAGAACGGGCATAATCGAAAATTTTACCACAGAGACACAGAGAACACAGAGAAAAATGAGAAGAGAACCACAGATGAACACAAATAAACACGGATATAATTATTTTAAATAGTAAATTATTTGTGTTCATCCGTGTTTATCCGTGGTTCAAAAGTTAAAAATTCTCTGTGCCCTCTGTGGTTAATTTTATTCTTTTAGTTTATGGGCGTTCTCAGTATAACAACTAAAGTAGCAACCAAACCATTGACAAAAAAAGGAAAGGATTTTATGGAAATCTTGAAAAATCTGTTTTTTTTGATTGCAGGAATTTCTTCCATTCTTTTGATTGCCTATGCACTTTCTTCCAATCGT
The DNA here is from genome assembly GCA_938003875.1 of uncultured bacterium. Classification (GTDB taxonomy): domain Bacteria; phylum Planctomycetota; class Uabimicrobiia; order Uabimicrobiales; family JABWCH01; genus JABWCH01. The sequence goes on along the minus strand of CALKWO010000030.1, from coordinate 24,131 downwards.
AAGGCCATTCGATCCAGACCAATATTGTGGGGATTAGGGCTCCAGATTGGATTTGGTATCCTGGTTTTATACTGGCCCTTAGGACACCAGGCACTCCTCAAAGTTTCTAATGGAGTGTCCCAGTTTTTGGGATTTGCCAGTGAAGGAAGCAAATTCCTTTTTGGAAACCTGGGAAATCCAGGTCATAGCGTTTCCCCTCTTTTCTGGGCAGGCGATTTCAATGATATAAAATCTCTTGCCATAAAATTCCGCAAAGATCCTGATAAAATATCCCTTCATCTGAAACAAAAATTTTCTCCTACAACACAAATTCTTTTGGGTCAATGGGATGCAGATAGGCCTCTTCCTGCTGATCTACAAGGACTTTTCATATCTGAACTCAATAATATCATACAAGACAAGCTTCTTTACGATGCTAAACTCTTTGAAGGAATCACTCTAAGCAGAAGAGTCATGAAATTGATGGAAGTACCCCAGGAAGGCGAAAATCTCACAAGGCTCAATCGGTTTCTTTTAGAAGAATTGTATCCAAAAGAAATCAAGGGCTACCAGAATACCCCCTTTGGATTTCAATTTGCTTTCATCGTGCTTTGCACCATCATCTTTTTCTCTTCCTTCATGTCTATTCTTTATCACTATGGAATCATGCAAAAAATCGTTTCTGGCATGGCCTATCTTATGTCGAAATCTATGGGAACATCAGGTTCTGAGTCTCTTGTAGCAGCAGCCAATGTTTTTGTGGGACAGACAGAAGCACCTCTGATCGTAAAGCCGTTTATCAACAGCATGACTCTTTCCGAGATCAATGCCGTTATGGTTTCGGGTTTTGGTACGATTGCAGGAGGCGTTATGGCAGGATACATTGCTATGGGAGTACCTGCACAATATATTATTACTGCAAGTCTCATGGCAGCACCAGCTTCTCTGATGGTCGCCAAAATTCTCTTCCCTGAAACAGAAGAATCTGTAACAGCGAAGCAGGTCAAAGTGGAACTGGAAATCCCTACCAAAAATGGAATCGAAGCAGCAGCAAAAGGAGCATCCGATGGTCTTTCTCTGGCACTGAACGTGGGTGCCATGCTGGTCGCTTTCATCGCGTTGATTAGCTTGCTGGATGCTGGTTTAAAGTGGATGGACTATCTGGTGGACAACATGCTGTTTTCCGCTCTAGGCGCAACCGTGGCGCAAGATCCAAGAACAGGCGAATTTTTAGGCATTGTTCCAGGAAGCATAAGAACCATTCTTTCTATTTTACTCTGGCCGCTTGCCTGGCTCATGGGCGTTCCTTACAAGGACTGCTCTCATTTCGCTTATCTTGTAGGTATCAAAATATCCCTCAATGAATTCTTTGCCTACATCCAATTTTCCAACATGATGAAAATCGGAGAAGTTGTAGACCAAAAGACTATTGCTATGGCGACCTTCGCCCTATGCGGTTTTGCCAACTTTTCCTCCATCGCCATACAAATCGGTGGCATCACGCCTATGGTATCAGGTACTGAACAAGACAACCTCCGAAGTAAACTAGCGAAACTAGGCATCCGAGCTATGTTGGGAGGCGCGATGGTTTCCTGTCTGACTGCAACCATAGCAGGATTTTTATTAGGCCTGTAAATTACCAGGGGCGTTGCCCCTGGCTATTATATTTCGCCCCTTCGGGGCTAAGATTGGAATATAGCTTAAAGTGCATTTATTACTAAAACTATAATTTCCTATGCATTAAATTCCTTTTAGATATTGAGGAAAGACGCAGGGCTTGCACTGGCGTTGGACTTTTGGGCAGCCTTGGCTTTTTCGGCGCAACCCTGCGGCTACAATCTATTGCAAGACAACATTTTTGGGCGATGTTGTTAAAACTCCCAGGGGGAAGTATGGTTGCATTGAGGATATCCTGGGCATCCCCAGAATATACCTTTGCTGCTGTACTTTAGCGTTAGTGTTTTATTGCACTGAGGACATTTAGGAATAGAAAAGCCTTCTGGGAACACAAGAGAATCCAGGGTAAACTTCTGGATATTCTTACAATCTGGATAGCCACTACAGCCCAGGAATGCTCCCCCTCGTCCTTTTCTTATGGTCATAGGCTTTCCACATTTTTCGCATTTAGACTGTATGAATTTGTTTATGTCTGCTTTCTGGCTGTGCCTCAAAGACCGCCTGCCATCGCATTCAGGATAGCGTGTGCAGGAAAGAAAAGGCCCATGAGGCCCCCATTTTTTAAGCATGGGAGAACCGCATTTTTCGCATTTTTCTTCTGTTATTTCTGGGGCCAAAGGCTTTCCTTCTCCATTGGCAGGAATCGTATTTTTGCATTCAGGATATCCTGAGCAACCCAAAAATTTTCCCGATTTTGCATTTCTCAGAATCAGATTGCGTCCACACTTTTCGCATTTATACTCTGTCATCTCAGGCTTGATAGGCTTTCCTGTATTGTCTATAGAAACTGCGTATTTGCACTTAGGATATTTCGAGCATCCTAAAAATTTACCTTGTTTGTTGTATTTATAGATTAAAGGCGATTGGCAAAGATCACAAAAATAGGGAGATACCTCTGGATTTTTTTTGATGCTTTGCATGTTCTGGTATGCGTCTTTCAAGCTTGTGGAAAAAAACTGATAGAAGTCTGCTACAGGCTTTTCCCAGGCAATTTTGCTTTCTTCGATTTCATCCAGCCTGGTTTCCATCTCCGATGTAAAAGCCGTGTCCATAATTTTAGGGAAAAAGATCGCCAGTTGATCTGTGACTTTCATCCCCAGCTCTGTGGCATAAAAAGCCCTGCTTTCTATCTTTACATAGCCTCTTTCTTGGATGGTGCTTATAATCGGGGCATAGGTACTTGGTCTTCCAATACCTTTAGTTTCCAGGGCTTTAACCAGAGTCGCTTCTGTGTATCTTGGAGGTGGTTGAGTGAAATGCTGCGAGGATTTTAAATTCAAAAGTTTCATCTTTTCTTTTTCTTCCAGATGAGGCAGCAATACATCCCCCTCTGTTGATTTAGGCATCAAAATTTGATAGCCTGGAAAAAGAAGCTGTTTGCCTTTGGTTTCCAATGTATAGTCCCCTGCCTGTATGGTTATATTCGTAACGCTGATTCGGGCTGGAGACATCTGGCTTGCAACAAACCTGTCCCAGATCAGTTTATAGAGTTTGTATTGATCCCTGCCCAGAAAAGATTTGATAGAATCTGGTGTTCTGAACACGGAGCTAGGCCTTATTGCCTCATGCGCTCCCTGTGCCTTTTTGTTTGTGTAGATTTGTTGGTTTTTAGGAAGAAAATTCGGGGCATAGTTTTGAGAAATAAAATCTCTACATTCTGTAATGGCTTCCTGGGATATATGAAAAGAATCTGTACGCATATAGGTAATCAGACCTATAGGCCCTTCCTGTCCTAATTCCAAACCTTCATAGAGCTGTTGTGCTACGGACATAGTATGCTTGGCAGTAAACCCTAGCTGAATAGAAGCCTGCTGTTGTAACTGGCTTGTTGCAAAAGGAGGCAAAGGCTTTTCCAGCTTTTCTTTCTGATTGATCTCTTCAATCAGAAATACCTCTTTTTTTAGCTCTTCTACAACTTTTTTGGCATTTTTTTCATCGGAAATTTTGATTTTTTCTTGTTTATACTTTTTCAACTCTGCTTCTATAGGCTGCTCTTGGCTCTTAGCAGAAGCCAAATTGGCTATCACTCTCCAATATTCTTCTGTCTGGAATGCCTGGATTTCCTTTTCTTTGTCTACGATCAATTTTACTGCTACAGACTGGACACGCCCTGCTGATAGGCCTCTTGTAAATTTTTGCCAGAGCAGAGGAGAAAGCTCATACCCTACAATCCTATCCAAAACGCGTCTGGCTTGCTGTGCGTCCACTTTGCTCATTTGAAGCTGCATAGGAGACTGGAATGCAGCTTGAATAGAAGAAGCCGTAATTTCATTAAAAATTACCCTTGCTATTTTGGATGGTGGAACATGCAGTGTCTCTGCCAGATGCCATGCAATGGCTTCTCCTTCTCTATCCAAATCCGTTGCTAAAAAGACTTTAGATGCTTTTTGGGCATCGCTTGTAAGCTCTTTGATAAGATTATTTTTGGCACTAATGACAATATAGGTTGGCTGAAAATGGTTTTCAATATCTATTCCCATCTTTGTTTTGGGCAGATCTCTTACATGGCCCATACAGGCTTTCACCTGATAGTCTTTACCAAGAAATTTTTGGATGGTTTTAGACTTGGCTGGAGATTCTACAATTACAAGATGTTTTGCCATAAAAACTCCCTTGGATCTTTTATAATTCTTCTTTTAAAAATTTACATTTTATGACTTCAATGCTACGTCAGCTTATTGAGCCAGGATTCGATAAATGGATAAACGACTTTTCTTGCATTCAGCCCTACCGTAAGATCATTGTGACCAAAATTATCAAAACAATGGTATTCTTTCTTCTGGCTGCCCATTTTTTGGAATCCATAGTTATATACCACTTCACAAGGAGCAATTTTATCACGATTTCCGGTAAGAACCAATAGAGGTAACTGGATTTCTTCAAAATGATCACTATAAATATATGGCTCTATACCAGATTGAGGAAAAGAGCAGAATGTCTTTTTTTCAATCCAATCGGCGAACTGTTCGAGTACCCTGGGACTGATGTCATTCAGTGTGCTATGGATAAGGCGGTCGATCAGATTTTTATTCATATTAGGAGGATACCAGAATACAGATGCCAGATAGCTATTGGCTATTTTATGAAAAGACCAGTCTGCCAGCTTCATGAAGAATGAAGTATCAGGTTTGTTATAGGATAACGAATTGACAAAACTAGCAGTAGGAATATAAGGGAGCTGAGAAAAAAGACCTCTCAGACTCTTGAAGTTTACAAGAAAAGGAAAAATTTTATTGGATTTCCAGTAGCCTAATTTTTTAGCGTTTTCTATACCATGCAATTGCCATGTCATTTTTACGGGCGTTCCCAGAGTCGCCAAAGCTTTGAGCTTTGGGTTGCGCTCTTTTGCAAGATTGGGATAGCCAACGACACAATCGCTATATGTCTGTCCATCTGAACTTCTTCTTTCATAACGCACACCCTCCAGATAGATATAGGCGAGCATGCCTCCCATGCTATGCCCTATCCATACAGGCGATTTCCCTGTTTCTTCTCGAACCTTTTCAATGATGGCAGGTATATCGTAGATAGCCAGAGTATCTATGCTTTCATTTCCTTTGAGTGGGGTACTTTGAAGAGGCCCGCTTCCATGCCCTCGCAGACAAGGCAACCATACATCATAGCCTTTGGAATGTAGATAGTATGCGAAATTATGCCCTTGCACAGGAAAATCCCAAACACGATAGTTTTGAGAAAAACCATGCATGAGAATTACAGGCTGTGCATTCGTGTTTTGGTAATTTCCTAAAGCCAGATTCACTCCGTCTTCTGTTGTTGTGTACAACACCCGTAAGGGAAGTTTAGAAAACGAACTATCTCGGATATAGTGTAAAGGCGTATACAAAGTATTTACATGAGACTTTTCTTCACGATAGAATATGGGGGCAGTATTTTGTAGATTCCATCTCACTGTAGCCATCTTCCTTAAATAAAAATTATGGAGAGGCATCTCTCCACAATTTTTTCCTATTTACTGTTGGCAAATTTTATGGGCAATATTCTTTGCCTCTTCTAAAACCTGAGGATATTTGTTGACATCGCCTTTGTCTCCTACTCCTGTGGAGCGAAGCAAATAGCTTTCTTCAAATCCATACCATTTCAGAAAATTGCTATATTTAGGATAGATGTCGTTGAATTGAGATGGATCGGGGTGTCCCTGAACCTGGATAAAAACTAGCTTCTTTCCTGGCGCAAGTCTGCTAGGGTTAGGGCATGTCATGAAATCGGGTGCAAGATAACAATAGGTTCTGTCTACAAAAGCTTTCGCCTGGCTTGTAAGATCACCATAGTATACAGGGCTTGCTAATACCAGTACATCAGCCTCACGAACAGCATCCAGAACCTCTATCAAATCGTCTTTTACTGCGCAGGTTTCCAAATTTTTCTTGCATGCCATACATGCCTGACAGCCACGATATTTGAGCTTGTTCAAGGCAAATGTCTTTGTTTCTGCTCCCAGACTTTCCATGGTTTTCAGAAAAGTCTGAGCAAGAAGTTCGCTGTTTCCATTCGTTCTGGGACTACCTAAAACGCATACACATTTCATAAAAAACTCCTTATTTTATTGCTTCCATAAAGCTTGATACAAAAGCACTCCATGTGCTATATTGATATCTTTTGCTTTAACTTTTTCTATGCCAAGGGCTTGCATATATCCTAAAACTAAAATCAAATTCGATACTTCTGTGGATGCATATTTGCCTCCAATTTCTTTATCGCTCATTCCAATTTTTTTCTGCAATGTCTTTTTCAGCAAATCCTGGGTATATTCTTTCCCTGATTTTATTTGCCCACAAACACTGTAATAATGAACACCACCTATGCCCAAGACTAACGTTTTATCCTGGGAAAGCTTATCCATGATTTTTTTGTTCGTGGTTTTGGCAACACTATGGACATAGCCAATCCCTTTTTCATATTCTTCCTGAGAAATGGGATTGGGAGTCTGTACCTGAGAAATCTTCAGCCCTTTGACCTTTTCGATCAAATAGCTTGTAAAAGAAACAGAAGCCAGGTCCCCACAAAAAATTTCGTATTCATTGTCATGGCAAAGCATGGTAATTTGCATACTTCCACCACCAATATCCCAAACCACAATATTCTCTAGTTTTGCCTGTTCGTCTTTTACAGCAGCGATAAAGCCTAGTATAGCTTCTTCTTTCTGGCTGATGACAACAATGGGAAAATGAAAAACCTTGCTCATGAATTCCGCAAATTCCTTACCATTCCTGGCACTACGAAAAGCCGATGTTGCAATCCCAGCAAACTGTTTTGCTCCCTTCTGGATGGCATTCCATTTCATTTTTGCCATGACCAAAAGAGCTTTTTCCTGAATAGAGCTACTAAATTCATTGCTTGTGCCCATTTCCAGATCCAGTTTATAGGATACTTTCTCTGCTTCTTCATGCAAAATATGGACAGCACCTGTTTTCAGATGAACATCTGCTACAATCATTTTTGTAGAACCTGAACCTATATCAAAAAAAGCCCTTCTTACGATTTCGCTATTTTCTGCCAAAAGAATAGGAAGAGATAAAACGAATAAGACAAATAAAAAATATACTTGTTTTTTCATAATTACCTTTCTAAAAAGATAACGATTAGAGTTCCAAAAGATCGCAACAACCGCCAACTAGAGCAGAATCTGCTTTGCAGGACTGCTTATATGACATTCCTAATATCCTATATTTTAAATCAATCTAAAAAAATATCAAGCCAAAATAAGAAACCACCTTGCACTAAAGTACAAGGTGGTTTTTGGCAACTTGAGAAAAGATTCGGCCTAGGAAATGTTGCCAGAAAATTTTAGTAGCGGTAGTGTTCTGGTTTATAGGGCCCGTCCACTGTGATGCCAAGGTATTGTGCCTGTTTTTCTGTCAGCCTGGTGAGCTTAGCACCCAGGCTTTGGAGATGGAGCATGGCGACTTCTTCATCCAGCTTTTTGGGCAAAGTGTATACTTTCTTTTCCAGTTTTTTTGTGGCAAGTTCGATTTGAGCAAGGCATTGATTCGTAAAGCTAGAACTCATGACAAAACTGGGATGGCCGTAAGCACAACCAAGATTTACCAGGCGGCCTTCTGCCAAAACCAGGATGGATTTCCCTGATTTCAATGTCCAGCGATCTACCTGGGGCTTGATGTTTTCTTTTTTACAGCCTTCTGTTTCTTCCAGATAACGCATATCGATTTCGCTATCGAAATGGCCTATGTTGCAGACAACGGCTTCGTTTTTCATTTTTTCCATGTGTTCACCACGAATGACATCGCAGTTCCCTGTGGCAGTAACGAAAATATCGCCTAGGGAGGCTACTTCTTCCATAGTGCTGACCTCATAGCCTTCCATAAGGGCCTGTAAGGCGCAGATGGGATCGATTTCTGTGATAACGACTCTTGCTCCAAACCCTCTCATAGATTGAGCGCATCCTTTGCCCACATCGCCGTAGCCGCATACAACAACAATTTTCCCTGCGACCATGATACCTGTAGCCCTCTTGATTCCATCGGCAAGAGATTCACGGCAGCCATAGAGGTTGTCGAATTTGGATTTTGTGACAGAATCATTTACGTTGATAGCAGGGAAAAGAAGCTCGTTCTTTTCGCTCATCTGGTAAAGACGATGTACTCCTGTCGTTGTTTCTTCAGAGACTCCAAGTATATTTTGGCTGATTTTGTGCCAGTGCAGGGGATCTTGCTGATATTTTTTGGCAAGGCGATCCATGATGATCTGCATTTCTTTGATTTCGTATTTTTTAGAAAGCAGAGAGGGATCGTTTTCTACTTTATATCCCTGGTGAATCATCAAGGTAGCATCTCCTCCGTCGTCTACTATCAGATCAGGGCCACTTCCATCAGGCCATGTCAGAGCCTGTTCTGTACACCACCAGTATTCTTCCAGTGTTTCGCCTTTCCAGGCAAATACAGCAGCAGAGTCTGCTTTGGCAATAGCAGCAGCAGCATGGTCTTGTGTGGAAAAAATATTGCAAGATGCCCAACGAACATCTGCGCCTAAGGTGACTAAGGTTTCAATAAGCATGGCAGTCTGGATTGTCATGTGTAGACTGCCCATAACTTTTAGTCCCTTCAGTGGTTTTGTTGCGCCGTATTTATTTCTTACAGCCATCAAGCCTGGCATTTCTTTTTCTGCGAGATTGAGTTCCTTACGTCCCCACTCTGCAAGGGAAATATTCGCTACTTTAAAGCGAAGAGAAAGATCGAGAGGCATAACACCATTACATACTTCTTGTGAACACATTTCTTTTGATACTGACATTAAAAACTCCTTAGTTTTAAAGCACATTACGGATGTACATTCCGTAATATATTCCGAGCTTGCCCCGAAGGGGCGAAATATAATAGCCAGAGGTGTTGCTCATGGCCTTTGTTATTCTTTTTTAAACGTAATGACACGTTTTTGTAATTTTTTCAAAATCATCTTTATCTGGAAAGTAGAATTGTCTTTTCCCATCTCCATTTCCATATCTATTTTATAGAGGGATCTCAGATCTTCTAATTCTTGCCTTAAGGTAGCAGGAAAATCGCTTAAAGAAGCCAAATTTTCTATATTGATGAGAATTTCCAACCCTTCATTTTCCAAAAATTCCATACTTGCCATAATCCAGAGAGAGTTGTTTTTGGAATTTTGGTTATTGGCAAAGGTATATAGTGTCTTGAGAAATGCCATAAAGGGCAATTCTATTCCCTGATAGCGTAAATCCTGAATGAATTCCTCTTTCAGGTAAGACAGGACTGTCCATAGATAGGAAAGGAATATCTCTTCGATTTCTTTCTGAAGAAATAAAAGAATATATTGGATTTCAAAGATTTTACTTTTGAAAACGCTTACCAGAAATTTATTTTGGGCAGTCAAAAAAGAAAGCCAGCGATAGTCCAGGCACTTTTTTATTTTATTGGGAATCAAGTCCCATATTTTGATCGTCGTACCTGTATATTTTTCTAAAAGAGAAAAGGTATTGGATATATCTGTTTCATTGGCTGTTTTTTGTATAATTTCCAGAGAAGAAGTGCCATAATAAAAGCAAAAATTTCTCGCCCATTGGCGATAGGGATGGAATTCTAACTTTACCAAGCCCTTTTTATCCATAGATTGAGGCAAAAAAGAAAAGGCTTTTCCCCTATTATAGGTAAGAATAATTTCATAGCGAGTATCGTCTACAACGGGCAAAAAGCGTGATAGAAATTCAATTTCGTTTTCTTGTAAGCAAGGCAGGAGTACTTCATGGGAAATTTTTTCTGCCTGACTGCCAGAAAACAAGTATCGTTTGGGGGCTTGCTCTTGTTCTTTATTCCAAAGCATGGCAATGATTTTTTCTTTTACGACGGCTATATGCTGGTCAAGCTCCATTTGCTGAGGCAGCAATTCCATCCATTCTTTTTGATGTGGCTTGAGTTCAAGAACATTTTTTTCCTGTTTTTTCAAGACATCCCGCCAGGCTTCATTCTGTTCTTCAGGAAGGCATCCGTATAAAATGATCAAATTATAATGCTCTGAGCTTAATATAGATGGTATCCGCTCGAATGCACAATTGAAACGGATGCAGAACTGTGTATTTTTTGCTTCTTTGATCTGGTATATTTCTTCAAAAATCTGCTGGAAATATTCTCTAGCTTCCTTTTTTACTCGAAGAGGAAGTACGATCAGAACATTCTTGATATGCTGCAAACAAGCTTTTTCCTTGTTGTCATAGCATAGTACATTGTCGTACTTGCTTAGAAGCTTTTTAACAAGTTCCTGGACATGCTGATTGACAAGAAGGATCTTTGTCAATTTTTTGCTTTCTTGCTCTGCCTCGATGATGGTTTCTATCAAGTCAAGATATACGCATGGAGCGGATAAAAAGTCAAAAAAAACGATTCTATGAGGGGATTGGATAATATTAGAAGAGCCAGAGCATAAGGATAAAGAATTTTTAAACATGCCTTGAATTTCTTGCTTAAATATCCTCTTTTCCTGATTATGTATTACATTCCCCTTCATTGTCATTAGCGATGTATTGAGAGAATTTTCCAGGATAAAATGGGGATGAGGGTAGGAATTATGGATTTCCTTCGCCTCTTCCCATGTCGGGACTATGAAAAAGCCCTCATTGTATAAGTCTGAAGTAAGATCGTGTACAATGTAGTCATTTCTAGGAAGTGTAGCGATAATGATAAGATGGAATTTTTTTATTTTATATCGAGTAATCCATTTTCGCAAAGCATGGAGGAATGCTTTCCTTGCTTTGTTTTCCATACGATATAGCTCTCGTATATCCAGTGCGACCCAATGGAATTTTTTTAAAATTTTTTGTATTGAGCTAAACAATCTTTTTTTGAATTGTTTAAATTCTTCTTTCTGATCTACCAGATATCCATTGATTTCAAGCAAGCAGGATTCTTTTTTTTCTATGGATGGATTAGGGGTAATTTCCCATCTTTTCTGAAGTACCAGCCTGGCTTTTTCATAAGCTTTTTCATAATCGCAGTAGAAAATATCTCCTTTGAGCTTGAAAAGAGAGTCTGCGCTATGAATATCAGACCGAACAAGATAAAGCTTTTTCCATTCTTTGGCTTTTTTGAAACAATTTGCGTAGTTATTGTCCCATGAATAACATTGATTTAAGTCTATAAAAATTAAGGGAGAGGCTTCACTTTTCAAAACAAGCCCAAATTGAGAGGCAAGTTCTTCTCCTTGCAAAGTTCCGTATAAGGAAAGAGTGAGCATTCTATGGCATACTTCCAGGGATCTGCCATATACGTCCATTCTTAACAGATAAAGAACTTTTCCTTTATCCTGTGTGCTTGTTCTTTTCTCTTTATATTCGCATATCAGCCAGTCTTCGTTTTCTTTCATTACAGCAAGCCTGGCAGGGAGAGAAAAACCTTGTTTTTGGAATTCTTCCCGCAAATCCCAGCTCAATCCAGATTCGCCATTTTTACTGGAAGCTTCCACCGCACGGTTCAGATCGTCCTGATGCTGGGCGGGAATATCGAACAATTTGCCTGGAAAATAACCATAGTAACAAGGTGTTGACTTTTGGAATACAATTCTTTCAATGTCTTTAAGCCGATTAAAAACAGGTAAGATGCCCAACAGCGATTCTCTCTGGAAAATATCCAGAAGCCTGGAACCTGGAGGAATGAGCAAATAGAGATTTTTCGATTTCAGAGTACAGGTTTCCACAAGGTCTCGGATCAAGCTAGATTTCAGGGAAGTCAAATGACTCAGGTCCAAAATAAAAGGACAGTCCATTTCTCTGGCTTGTTCTAAACTTTTTTCTAAACTGTTTTCATTGGCAGGATGTTGCTGGATATACATCAGGCATGCCTTAAAAAGAAAATTAATAGATGTGCGTTATGGATTGAATCCCATAACGCATTCGTTATGAATTTGTTTACATAACGTGTTTAACCAAAATTGTCCTCTACTTCTTTGATCGTCTCAAGCTGATGAAGGGAAGGCGTAGCATTTATAGAATTTGCTGCTACTGGCACGGCAGATAGCTTATTATTCTGCTCTTCTTTTGTGCCCATTTCCCATTGCTTCAAAATTCTGTCTATTACATTTAAAATAAATAAGGGTACAATAAAAGTATAGGAAAAATATACAAGAAAAGACATTTCCTGAAGGCTGCTATCGCTATATTTTCCAAGGTTGTAGAAAATCAAAATCAAAGCTAGCCAGACAGTGCAGAAGTTGGGCATAGCATCTCCTGAATGCATGGATTTTGTGCCTACTGTCTTCTCTTTGGTAAAAGGCCATAGTAAATTGCTTCCCATATATCCAAGCTGATCTTCCAGCACATGAACCCAGAAGCCAGTAGTGATTACCATTCCATAGATGATTGCATTGGCAAAACCTAGCCAGAAGCCTAGTATCAGCCAGCCTAGAATTCCCAGGAAAAGTCCTGCTGTAAGGCTGTGGCTCCAGCGACGATGCCAGGAAAGGAAGTCCATCTTGATAGTCCCATCTTTTTGGGGAACAAAACAAAAAGATGGCCCGCCCATGATATCCACATGCGTTTCTTTATCATATACTTGAGGGCATAGCTTGCAATTCAGAGTTGCCTCGGCTACTTTCTGTCCTTCGATTTCTGTTCCAGGATAAACCTTCTTGGATGTGTTGACAAGGGGGCCCATCGTGACTTTTACCTTGCTATTTTCTATATCGAAATAAAGGCGATATTGCCGCCACAAATCGGCTCCTTTTTTGATGGTATTGAACAGAATGGACTTAGGCTTTCCTGACGCATGAGCATCATTAATCGCCTGGGCTAGCGTATTGGCGATTGCCTGGGTGTCTGGCTTGTTGGGATCAGGGTCTACCACATAATGGTATTTTTCAAAAAACTGGGCAAACTTAAAGTCAATGGTATCAGGTAGAATTCCAAAGATTCCGCCCAATACTAGAATAAAGGAACTTTCCGTATGAGCCATCTGGACAGCCTGAGGGAAAAAAGTTGCGGCAGCCAGACCCGAAATAAAATGTGTCAAACCTTTCATATTGTCTCCTGATGGATTGTTTGTTACTACAAAAGTCCCATCCAATTGGCTACGATTGTGCCATAGCCAGCCATATTCAACATAACGGGAATCAACAGAACTCCCATGCAGTTCATTCTTCGGGAGTGGAAAAATACAGGAATCATTCCGATACCTGTGCTTACCGCCATAAGAGCCAGTGCTTCCCATCCACCCATATTATAAATCACAATACAAATAAATGCAAAGGTGAAAAGGGATATTAGGCGATAGTTGATTTTTTTGATAAGCCAGATAATGGCCTGGCTAAAAAAAGAAAGCAAAACAAAGCTCAAAGCTCCCGATATGGCAATTACGCCCAATACCATGTAGTAATCTCCATAACCCATAGGCTGATAGACTCCAGAGAGCATCCAGGCCATACCGCCACGATTCATCAATACCCCAGGAACAAAAAGAAGCATGAATCCGCCTACATAGTAGACGACTTTCGATGCGCCTTGAGAAATGATGAAAAGGCGATCATCACGTTGAGCAGTAGCATGGCCAGCTAAAAGCCCGCCAATACCACCAGTGATGATAGGGAAAATGGCTGCAAACATACCCCCAAAGCATCCTGAACCTGTTCCGCGAAGGAATAAACGTGTGTCTACATCCAGGGTTTTGCAGATGTATTGGGAAGGAGGATTGGTTTGCGAAAGCATATTCTGGATTACCCAGGGAACTGCGAAAAGCCCAACAAAGGTAGGCATGATATTTTGGAAAGACATATCAATAGGCATGAGAGGCCTATATAAAACGATGAAGCCTAAAATTCCTGATAGAATCAAAGTGAGCAACCCCGCGAACAAGTTTTTCCAGGCATTGAAAAAACGTTTCCAGGAAGTTTTTTCTCGGTTTTCGCTCTTAGGCCATTCGGAGAGAACCATAAAGGCAAGAACAGTGCCTAAAACCCAGTGCATGTGAGGGCCGATCACTTCCTTGAAATAAGGAAGGACAATAGGACAAACAGGAGCGATAAGGAGCAGAAAGGCAATGCCTCCCAGACTTCCGACACCTGTCATCATAGTGGCTTCATAGCCCTTACTTAGCATCAATGCTCTGTTTCCTGGCATAGTGACAAAAACAGCACTTTCATCGGGCGCGCCTAAAAAGATGGACGGGATTGTATTTAGAACAGAATATGCCACAACAAGAGACATCATAAAGGCAATCACAATGCTTAAAGGGAATATCCCTGCCTTGATTGCTGGCAAAGCCATCAATAGGGCGATACCTGCGACATTGTAAATATGTAAAGCAGGCAAACAAGCCATTACAGCAGCAATCAATGTACCAGCCAGTATCGCTGCTAAAACACCAAACATTTCCATCAATGAATACCCTTTCTTGGGGACTATTTTCCCGCTTTTATGTTATCTAATTCGCTATACTGAGAATGACATAAACTAAAAAATAGAACAAACCACAGAGACACAATTTATAAAAATTATCCATGTTTATTTGTGTTCCTCTGTGGTTCTCTCTGTGTCAAATTTTTGATTATCCCCATCCGCAGTATATTTTACTGTCCTACATAGTTTAATTCTAGTCTGTTTTTCTGCAATTCGGCGACTTCCAGCTTTAGTCCAGGTATCTGCTCCATCTTTTCCGCAAGTTCTTCGCTGTTCAGCTTAGATTTGATGCGGAGTTCTAGTCTTTTATTTCTGTAATGGTTCACTCTTACCCAGGTAATTAAATCAGGAAGATTTTCTAAAGTTTCCAAAATTTTCTTGCGCATACTGAAGGCTACATTGGAAATGATCAGCTCCATTTCCGCACCTTCCTGGACATCCTTGATCCAGGTTTTGAGCATATCTACCATCATAGGCTGGATATACTTTTCTCCAATGATGTCTGCAAAACCTGCTCTTCCTGCTGTTTCTCTGGAAAAAAGCATACTGGAACGATTGGTATTGTATTTTTCTGTGATAGAGCCTACGACTTCGCCTGTATCTGTATTGATAATTTTAGTGCGGAATGTATAACCGTGGATGATCTGCTGGATGTCTCCATACATTTGCATATATTGAACAAAAGCACCTTCCAGGAATCCTACTACTAGTAAGTCTGCTCCTTGTTTGGAAGCTACAGCGATGATACCTTCAGGATTTTGATCCATGGTATAGAGTTGTTTTTGCAATTCTTTAGCTTCCTGAACATATTGGCGATCTACGATTTTAAAACCCAAATTTTTGAATTTATTCATGAGCTGGTATTCGCCAGTAGGCTGAGGAAGCTCTTGCCCATCCAGTGTTTCCTTGATGCAGAACATAACAGAAGGATTCCCTTTTTGTTGCAAAATGATTTTCATCTTTGCCCACTGAGAGCTTACTTCCTTGCTGACTTCTGCCCTGACTTTCACTTCCCATCCCTGATTTTTTCCTTTATTGACGGTAGAAAGAACCTGATAGCTGGTCACAAGACCAAAGCTTTCAGAAACCAGGACATCCTTTAAAGCTATAAAATTCTGTACTTCTGTCTGGGAGAAAATCTTTACTCCTACGCCTTGTTCAACAGCATTTCTCAAGGCATCATTTTTTGCCTGGCCTTCTGTCATTCCAAAACCGATTGCCTCTACTGTTGTTACCTGTGCCTGGACTACTAAGAAACTCCATATCAATAGAAAAAACAATATCTTTTTCATTATGAGCCTCCAATTAAAATTTCTTACACCTTTTTTTACTTACATTGACTCTGCTATATTCTGATATAAAAATTGAAAAAAACAAAACATTCGCAGACTATACGAGTTGAAAAATTTTTAATCTTTGGACTGCAAAGCCTGCATATACTAGCTCATGAGAATTGGAAATAATTGTATCAAATTTTTTAAAAAAATGCCAGCATTTTCTAAAATTACCAGGAGAGTTGCTTGTGGCTATTATATTTCAAATCTTTGGGGCTAAAGTACTTTTTCCCAGGTTAAAACAGGAGATACGACTGTAGTCTTTTTTCTCCAGAATTCCCAGTCTGCTAGGCCTTCTGAAACTTCAAAAGTAAAATGGGGTACTCTTCCGTAAGAAGGATGTAAAAAAGGAAATCCGCTATGCCATATATAGCCTATAAGCTCTGCTTTATAGCTACCTTCTGCTAAAAGATTCTGGGGGATTTGGGATCGGATATGGTTGAATCCCTTTTTTAGAGGGACGATCCGAGATATTCCCATATCTCCAGACCCAGAAATATAAACTACAATCCCATTGGGGGCTGTCAACTGATAGCCAATGGCTAAGCGGTCATTCTCTTCCAGAACGTCTAGCTCCACATTCACAAAGGAAATTTCATGATTTTTTATGCTATAAAACGTATTGCCTGTGCTATCGCTTAAATAAAATTTTCTGATAGAGCAATAAGGATTTTTATTTTTGCCTTCTTTTTTTTCATTTGCTATCCAGGAATAGGTATCGCCTGTATTTTGTGTGTAGAGATTCAGAGTAGCGAGAACATCCATAGAATCCATGATGACACAGCCTTCCTGAAGCCAAACAGCGCGTGTACATAGCCTTTTGATTTGCTCTATGGAATGAGAAACGAACAAAATGGTTCGGTTCTCCTCTCTCGCTACCGAATTCATTTTATCCAGACATTTTTCTCTGAACTGGTAGTCTCCAACGGCCAACACCTCATCTACAATAAGGATATCCGAACGGAGATGTGCTGCAATAGCAAAAGCCAGACGGACATACATTCCAGAGGAATATCGTTTGACAGGGGTATCCAAAAATTTTTCTATTTCAGAAAAGGCTACAATATCATCGAATTTTCTTTTGATTTCCTGTTTTTTCATGCCTAGTATGGCACCATTCATATAGATATTCTCTCTGCCTGTCAATTCATGATGAAATCCTGTGCCGACTTCCAGTATGCCTGCGACTCTACCATTCATCGTTACTTTTCCCGTTGTTGGATGAGTGATTCTGCTGAGTATCTTCAAAAGAGTGGATTTCCCCGCCCCATTACGACCTATAAAGGCTACCCTCTCTCCAGGGTTTATTGTACAATAGATGTCTTTGAGTGCCCAGAACGAGCCAGGTTCTGTCTTCTCCTTACGCCTGAAAAAATTTCGGCATGTATTCACGATAGTCTCTCTCAGCATCACATATCTAGCTTTGCCTTTATTCTGGCCTATGATATATTTTTTCCCAATATTTTCTATTTGTACAGCAAAAGTATCGCTATCCATTTATGCAGATCCCTCTTCAAAGGAAAAATATTTTTGTTCTGTCGTGTCTTTTGAATCTACTGAGGAATTATATATATAACGAAGATTTTTATCAACTGTGGGGATACTTTCAATGTCTTTTTTGCTTCCTATGCCTAATTCTTTAAATTTTCTGGCGCAGGGCAATATCCTGGATTCAAAAGAGGCAACGGAAGAATTGAACGCTTCCACAGACTTACCTAAAAAAAGACCAATTTTATTCAGATATTCTACCATAACCCCGATGCGTTCATAAAGTTCCTGTCCTAATTCGCTGATTTGTTTTGCGTTGGCGGCAATTCTCTCCTGCCTCCATCCATAATGGACGGCACGAAGCAGGGAAATAAGAGTGGTTGGCGTGGAAAGGATGACTTGCTGCTGAACACCTTCCTCTATCAAAGAAGAATCTTGCTCCAGGGCAGCACTAAAAAACGATTCTCCAGGCAGAAAAAGCACAACAAACTCTGGGCTGGGTTGAAATTGTTCCCAATAGGATTTGGAGCTTAAATTAGATATGTGGGTGCGTATTTGGCGGGCATGTTCCTTAAGTTTGGCTATCCGTATCTGATCATCTGCAGATTCTATAGCATCCAGATAAGCCTGTAAAGGAGCCTTGGCATCTACCACGATATACTTCGCTCCTGGCAGATGTATGATGAGATCAGGCCTTAGCCTTCCTGTTTCGGTAGAAATGCTTTGTTGCTCGCTAAAATCACAGTGTTCGAGCATTCCCGCAATTTCTACAACACGCCTAAGCTGGATTTCTCCCCATCGGCCTCTAACAACAGGCATACGCAAAGCTTTTACCAAATTGCCAGTTTCGGATTGGAGCTTTTCATTATTAGAATTTAAAGATTTGATTTGCTCTATAAGGCTGCTGTATGCTCTAAGCCTTGCTTTCTCTAATTCATCTACCTGATAGCTCAGGCGATGTAAAGAATCCTGGATAGGCAATACCATATTTCCTACAGACTCTTCTTTCTGCTCTAAAATAGATTGTGCCTGAGACTGATATCTACTGAAAATACTTTGCGCCAGTGTCAAAAAGGATTCATTATTTTTATGAAGTGCTTCCGTGGAAAGAGACTGAAAGCAATTCCCCAAACTTTCTCTTGCCTCATGAAGCAAAGCAATTTTTTCCTGGTATGACTTCTTCTCCTGCTCCAAAAGAGTTTCTAATTTTCCCAGGTTTTGATAAAGATCTTTATTTTCCTCTTCCAAAAATTTCACTCTGGCTTTTTGTCCCCGCATTTCTTCCTGCAACTCTTGAATTCTTTTTTCGAGATAGATTTTATGGGGTCGCTGGATAAGGAAAAAAAGCAATATTCCAAATACCAAACCTCCTGCAGCGGCTATTGCAAAAAAAATTTCCATTGTATCGAAATCCACGTAAAAAATAAGTTCTTACAAATTTTATAATAGCGTCGAAATTAGATATGGCGAAATTGAATCAGGAACGCTAATTCTACAATTGACAAAGCTGTTTTGCAATGAATAAATCATGTTTTTAAAAAATTTAATTATACAGTATTTGTATAGTAAAAAAAAGTATCTAAAAAAACAAAAAATACTTGAGATTTATATCTAATTAAGTCAAAATACTGTCTAATATTTAAAAATCTAGTCTAACAGAATCTGTGGTATTTATAGTCCATAAAAAAAATAATGCTGAATACCGCCTGCTGAAGCAGATGCTATTATCATAGCACTGCTCATCTGGCACAGGAAAAATTTGCTAAGAGCAGGCTTGGTTATTTATAGACATTTTATAAATAAGACTGTGACCACAGAAAACGTCAGAATAGGAAAAAATTTTCTTTGCAAAACAACAAGAAAATACGAAACAGGAGTTTTTATGTTAAGTCATTTTGAAAAAATCGAAAATGCCTATATTCTCATAGCACATGATGACGAGGAATACCTTAAGGAGATCCAGTCTAAAATCATGGAGAGAGAAGGCATCGTTGCTATTTATCTGGAAAATAGCCCTGCAGTTCATTCTTTTGTCCCTGGCTATTTGAGTATGTATTCTTATATTCTTCCCTATCTTAGCCCACTTTGTGCCCATGCTATTTTGATTAAATGCACAAATGCCGCTACCGTGATTGCTGATCTGATGGCAGAAATTACTGATGTTGTCAGCAAAATACGAAAAGAAGGAATCATTTGTGTGATTCCAGAATTTTCTGCAAAGCAATTGACGGAACTGGATTCTAAGATGATACATCGTTCTTTTTCTTTTAAAGATTTGATTCGGGAAGAAGGAATTCTCCTGAATTGTGAATTCCAGGACAAATGGCAGATGTTTGAAATCATTGCTAAAAAAGCATTAGAATTAGGGTGGATACAAGACGAAAAGCACTTCCTTCAAGATATTGTAAACAGGGAAAAGATCCAAAGCACAGGAATCGGCAATGGTATAGCATTTCCTCATACTATGTCGGAAACTGTGGTAAAACCTTTCTTGTTTGTTTTATTATGCAAACAGGATTTTGAGTTTGAAGCAATAGACAAAATGCCAGTAAGGCTTGTTTTGGTTCTAGGGATTCCTAAAAACAATGTTTCTTATCTGTCAACTATTTCTAAAGTAAGCAAAATATTTACAAGCGAAGAAAATATAAAAAGTTTGCTCCAGTGCAAAGACCAAAACGACATCATCCAATTTTTTCAAGAGGAAATTTAATGGAAGACTCAAGACTTTTACTAGAGTTAGGTGGCATTATCATCGTTACAAAGCTTTTCATGACATTGTGCATGAGACTGCATATCGCTCCTGTCTTTGGCATGGTTCTTCTAGGAGTTTTTGTTGGAAAAAGCGTTACAGGAATTGTACACGAAAGCGAAGTCATAAAATTCATAGGCAATATTGGCGTGATTATGCTGTTGTTCATAGCTGGTTTGGAAACTGATCTGGTTACTATGAGAAAAACAGGGAAAGTAAGCTTTTTAGGTGCTGTAGGAGGGGTTTTTGTCCCCATGCTAGGCGGATATCTGCTATGCTACTTTTTCAACCATGATACACCAAATTGCTATTTTACAGGAGCTATCCTCACGGCAACAAGCGTTAGTGTCACTGTCATGACTCTGTGGGAAATGGGAAAGATGAAATCTCGACTGGGTAGCATTATCATCAATGCCAGCATCATAGACGATGTCATTGGCCTGGTTGTTCTGGTATTTGTGTTGAGCTTGTGTTGCGGACAGGGAAATCCTGCCATAGCTTTGACAAAAGCGTTTGGATTCTTGATTTTAGGCAGCCTTGCAGGATACTATCTTCTTCCCTATCTTGCAAACTGGGTCAACAAGCTGGAAGCACCCCAAATCTCTCTTTCCTTTGCCTTTGGAATTTTGTTTCTTTATGCTGGAACAGCACATCTATGCGAAATAGCCCCTATTACAGGAGCTTACATGGCAGGGCTTTTTTTTGGAAGAACAGGGAAAAGGCATGAAATTCTGAAAGAAACCGAAGTTTTCACCCAGTCTTTTTTCATACCAATCTTCTTTGTAAATATAGGCCTTCTCGCTGATTTCAGTGGGATCAAGGGAAATTGGCTATTCGTTTTCTATTTTGTATTGATAGCCTGTCTGTGCAAAATTATAGGCAGTGGAATTATAACCAGGCTATCAGGGTTAAAAAATAGAGAGGCATTCTGTGTTGGTCTGGGAATGATGCCTCGTGGAGAGGTGGCTCTTGCCATAGCCTCTATAGGAATTCAAGCTAAGATTATAGGACAACTGGAATTCAACAGCACCATCGTTCTGGTAGTTATCTCTGCTGTGATTACCCCTGTTGTCCTGAAAATGTTCTATCCAAAAGATACAGGAACAAAAACCCTTGATGTCATAAAAAAGGAAACAAGATCCCTGGATGCTATAGATAAAAAATCCCAGACAACCTAGCCAGGATAAGCAGGTTTCCTTGCAAGCTGTGGAAGATAGACTCAGGATATTTCTTTTTATCTTTCTAAGACAACCACAGGGTTTTCCAGTTGTCCTATTTTCTCTATCTCAATCACCACTCTATCCCCTTGCTGCAAGAAAACCTGAGGTTTGCGGAAAACCCCTACGCCATGAGGGGTTCCTGTAGCGATAATATCGCCAGGCTCCAGGCTAAAGGAGTGCGATAGATAAGAGACAAGCTCTGCAACAGAGAAAATCATCTGGGATGTAGAAGAATCCTGGCGTATCTCTCCATTGACAAGGGAGCGTATAGCAAGATTTTGTGGATCGCTGATTTCATCCTGAGTCACCACGGCTGGCCCTAAGGGACAAAAGGTATCCAGGCTTTTGGCCCTTACCCACTGTTTATCTCTAAACTGAAGATCCCTGGCGGAAACATCATTCAGAATCGTATATCCAAAAATATGCTCACAAGCCTGTGCCACATCCACTCTGAAAGCTTTTTTGCCCATGATTACAGCCAGTTCAGCCTCGCAGTCTACCTGTTGCGTAAGATCTTGGCTCCAGGTAATAGCATCATAAGGATTCAAAAGAGAGGAAGAAAATTTTGCAAAAACAACAGGATACTTAGGAACAGGGACGTTCTGTTCTCTACAATGATCTATATAGTTTAAGCCAATACCTATAATTTTTCCAGGGTTAGAGATGGGAGCAAGAATCTTCACAGAAGAAACAGGAAATGCACTGTTTTTTTCTGTTTTCACAATATCCTGCGCCTTTTGCCAAAGATCTTCTTTTTGGTTAATAAATTCTTTCATGCAAACGCCAGGAAAGAAATTATGGAAGTCGATAATTCCTGCCTCTACCAAAGCACCTAATCGTTTTTTTCCATCTTTAAAAAAAGTAATCAGTTTCATAATGTATTCCGTTTCCTTGTATTTTTATTAAAAAAAGAAAACCCCTAGCGAAGCTAGCGGTACAGAAAAATGCTTCTAATGTTATAGATTGCAAATTTGCTCAGTTTTCATGTCAGCTTTTTTTAGAAGAAATGGCAAAATAGCAGGGAAAGATTGTGAAAAATGCGATTAAAATAAGGAACATAGAGCTATTGGCTACATCGGATCGTACACCATAATGCAACAGGGTAAAAATACGAACGGTGAGGGTCGTTATTCCTGGAGGAACAAGCAAAAGCGTCAGGTTCAGATCAAAGAGACATAGCAGAAATCCCATAAAAAAAGCTATCATGATAACAGTCTTGCACAAAGGAATCACTATATAGAAAAATTGTTTTTTGCGATTGCATCCAAACAGGGAAGCCTGTTCTTCTAATTGTATGGGAACCTGGCACATTCCCAATAAGCAGACGAGAAGCACATAAGGAATATATCGTATTACCAGGCCAAAGATCAGGATAATATCCGTATCCCGTAAAGCGAGAAAAAAAGCTCCCAGAAAAGGAATTTCTCCTGCTCTGGTAAAAATTCGCAAAATCCCTAGCGCAGTCAACGAAGAAGGAACCACCGCCACCCACACCATAAAAAACAGAAAGAAAGAGGCAGGAAAAAAATTCCGTAGCAGTAGCCAGGCTACTGGCATAGCTAGTAAGACAATGAGAACCGCACTGCAAAGACTCAAAATCAAGGAATGCCAGAATTCTGGGGCAATGCTGAAAAACGTATTGTAAAGATTTTGCAGGTTTCCCATAGCGAGAATAAGAACAGGAAAAGAAACAAGATATGGCATACATAATAGCAAAGGAAAGATGTATAAAATTTTCTTTTTATAGGAAAGACACGTGAAATTGTCACGTTTTTGTATGCTTTCTAAAATATCCGCACCTTTTCTTTTCAAGAAAAAATAAAAAATGCTGCAAACCAAGATTGTGATGGCTAGTATAGGGATCGCCATCATGAGTGCCATTTCAGGACGATAGTAAAGAGATAGGAAAAGGTATATCTGCCGGCCCAAAGTTTCGACCCCCAAAAGATCGCTTACTGCCATTTCCCCCAGCGTAAGAAGAAAGACCAACAGAAAAGAAATTGCTATTCCCCAAAGCCTTTGGGGTAGAATCACCCAAAAAAATCTTTGTCTTGGCGTTAGATATAGCTTTACCTGCTCTGCCAGGGCATTCTTATCAGAATAGACAAGGCTGAATGTGCATACGGTAGTAGCAAGAGGAGAAAAAGAAACGGCTGTAATCCAGGCTACACCAAAAATTCCATAAAGAGAAAAACCAGGGAAAAGAATTTGTATCCATCCTGTAAGCAGTCCATTTCTCCCTAGAAGTATCATCCAATGGCAGGCATGTATATGAATCGGAACTGCCAGTGCTGCAATTACCAGAGTAAAGAAAAAAAAACGATAGGGAACAAATCTCTTTACAAGAAAAAATGCAGCACAAAAGCCAAAGAAAACCGCCAGAGTAGAACTCAGGAAACAAATAGCCAGAGTAGGAGCTGCACTTTGGCAAAGCAGTTGTAAACCTTCTTGTAATACTGCTGAATCCAAAGAAAAAAAGTCTGCTAAAAAAAACAAAGTAGGCAAAAAACATAGAAAAATCATTGTGCATAGGAAGATTTTTATATTCACGGTATATTTTTTTCTTAATTTACTGTATAGGAAATTATAGTTTTGTCGTAATCGTCATGCGTGTTAAGTTTTAAAATTTTATCTTGCAACAGATTGTAGCCGCAGGGTTGCGCCGAAAAAGTCATGTCTGCTCAAAAGCCGAACACCAGCGCAATCCCTGCGTCTTTGGGAAATACCCTTTAACTGGCTTAAAAAGATTTCGATTCAGTTACGTGCCGTTCGCTAACTTTAAACTGAGTTTCTAAAATCATGAGAAAGCCGTT
>CALKWO010000029.1 GCA_938003875.1 uncultured bacterium | reverse complement strand
AATGCAGTGTGCAGGAAGCCAAAGATCCAGCGAGAGAGATTGTGGAAAGGCTCATTGGAAACCAGAGCTATGGCCTTGCGAATCTTTTTAAGTGGTCCAGTTAAAGGGTATTTACCAAAGACGCAGGGATTGCGCTGGCGTTAGACTTTTGAGTAGACATGACTTTTTCGGCGCAACCCTGCGGCTACAATCTCTTGCAAGACAAAATTTTAAAACTTAACACGTATGAGAGTTACGTTTAGGAAATACTCCGTCTCTGTGGTAAAAAATTCTTGAGCGCATTAGCGGTTACGCCCATTTCAGACACAGCAATCTTGCTAAATCCCCTCAGCGAATTCTTCTATGCTTTGCTTTAAAACAGCCTCACGATGCAGGGATCGTAGTCTATCAATGTCTTGTATGTTTTGTATTTTTTGGCAAATTGCTTGAGGGATTTCATAGAAACGTAGTTCTAGTATATCCAGGATGACCTGTACTAATGCCTTTTGCATTCCTTCCTGTTTACCTTCCATTCGGCCTTCCTGTCTGCCTTCCATTCGGCCTTTTTGGATACCGATTCTTTCTGCGGTTGTAATATACGGCACGGTTTTCTCCTTTTCGTAAGCTTCTATTTCCTCGTTGTATTGTATTTCCATATCTTCAGGCAATACCATAATGCCATCCAGAAACTGATACAGTTCCAGGATGGATTTTTCGCTATAGCCTTTTTCATATAGCATTTTCGTAAGAAGAGCTTTCCATTGATAGCGAGTTTGAAAATTGTTTTCCGAGGCTTTTAACGATGCCAAAGTAACAATCGCAAAAGGATTTTTATGATTCTTGAGTTCCTCTTCTTTACCTGCCCAATCCAGGAGTTTGGCTATTTGGAATTCAAAGTGTACGAACTTCATTCCCAGGGCTGTGAGTTCGAGGGAACAAGGACGAAAATCCTGGGACATATCCGCAAGAATCGCAAGGCTTGCTACAGGCTTTTGGTAAAGATCATAGATTCTGTAATGGTAGCAGTACATCCTTTGGGCAAACTCCTGATCCAGGTATGTCTGTATCTCCAGATGCACAAGCAACCAAACTTCTTTTTGTGTTTTCAGGTATACCTTTACCAGCTTGTCTACTCTCCTTTTCTTGCCTTTGCCTCGGATTCGTATCTTTTTTAATTCCTGCTCCAGGAAAGTATATCCTTTTTCCTTCTCTATCTGTTCCAGGATATGAGGAAAATAGAATTCCAGAAATTCCCAGAAATGGCTTTCGAGAATCAGTTTCCATCCTTCATCAAAAACTCTTCTCCTCAGTTTGCTCATTTATTTCCTTTCTTCCTATACTCGTTTTTCCTTCTCTTTGTTTGTTATTCTATCCCAGGATGGCTTTTCTGTCAAAATTTTTTCCTTTTGGGAAAAGATTTGTAACGCCTGGTTACTCGTGGAGCAGATTTTTCTGGGCGGGAGACGAGAAAGGCCACCAGAGAACAGATGCAGGCGAAATAGAAAAGTATTGCTATCCAGCTCTGGAAAGGAGAAGAGGGGAGAGCATCGGGCATCTTTGAGGATGGCTTTGTGTTTCTCCCTGGCTTGGGACTTGGCTCTATTGGTTGCGTTGGCAATTCCTGAAGCGAGGAATTTTTTTTTATAGAGAGTTCTTGCAATGACTGGGAGCGTTGGGGGAAGTTTTTGTCTGTTCCTGTCAAGACAAAGCATGCCCAGTAGCGAGGATGGTTGTAGTGTTTGTGATGGATGAATTCGTTTTGTACCTGCCTCAAGGCTGCCTGGGGACGGAGTCCATGGAAAAAGTATTGGTAGAATCGTGTCATGAATTCCTGGTTCGCCTCGTCTTCTGTTGCCCAAAGCGTAGAGAGTACGGCTTTGGCTCCTGCTTTCTGGAAAGCATGGCGCAGGCTGCTAACTCCTTCGCTTTCTGTAATCTTCCCTACGCCTGTCTCGCAGGCAGAGAGTACCACAAGGTCTGTGTCCGTAAGTTCCAGGGCGAGAACCTCTAGTGCCATAAGAAGCCCGCTCTCTTTGTCGGTGTTGGCTCCTGCCAGTGCCAGTCCGCATAAGGTGAGTGGATCTATGATATCTTTGAGGATATTAGATTGCAAAGGGGAAGAGCTTTTGCCAAAAGAAGGAATTTGCATCCGCGTGTTGCTGGTTTGCCTATTCATTTCTTCCTTGTTTAGCTTCTCTGCATAAAGGTTTTCCAGGAAAAAGCCATGCGTGGCAATGTGCAGGATTTGGGGAGAGCGCAGTTGAAAGAGCCTTTCTTTGCTGGCTTCTTTGTCCAGATTCAAGCTGCATTCAAAACCAGATGCCTGGAGCAAAGCTGCTGTCTTTTTCCCTTCGGCCTCTGCCTGGGGAAGGAAGGAAAATCTTAGTTTGTCAAGATGGGAAGACGTGGTTTTCTCTCCTTGTTTTGAGACTAAAGGTTCTGCATTGTAGTCTGGGCCTGCGAAAACAACGGCCCTGGAGCTTTTCTTCGATGGGGAAGAAGCTACCACTTCTCTTGGAGACGAAAGGATTTCCAGGGAAAAACTCTGGGGCAAATATTCCCCTTTTTCATCGCACAGAGCAGAAAACGGCAGAAGGTGCAATGCACCATCTGGCACAACATAGAGCCTTTCTTTCCCCTGAACAAAGGGAACAAGGGGTTGCCAGAGTCTGCTATAAAGCTTTTGTGAAAGTCTTTTCGCTTCTTCTGTTCCTCTTGGCTTCTGTACCTCCTGTCTGTATTGCCCAATCGCTTCTTCGATTTCCACAAAACTTCCCAAAGACACAAGATGCTCTGCTTCTGGCAAGACGATTGTTGCCAGTACCCATTTTTCTCCCCATTTTTTCTTTTCCCAATTCCAACATTGGAAAACCAGATAGTCCACAAGAGCTTCTTTTGGCTTTAGGGAAGACCGTAGTTCCTGGAGGGAAACCTTTCGGATATGCGAACTGAATTTGGGACTGAGCTGTGCCATCTCCAATTCCAGGCTATGGATTTTTTCCTGTAGTTCTTTTATCCTTTGCTGTTGGACTTGTGCATTTTTTTCTTCCGAGCTGAAAGTCGTATGAGCAAGAATCCTGCGACTTTCAGCCAGTTGGTCAAAAAGCTGGCGCACTTTTGGGGCTTCATTTTGCCATACATCTCGATGAAACTGGGAGGAAATGCTCAGCAGCAGCCCCTTTCTCTCCCAAGAAAAGGCGATTGTATGTAAGGGTGTTTGCAATTGCAAAGCCAAAGAGAGCATAAGATTGTCTGCTTCCCTTTCTTGAGAAACAAAATACAATCTTTGTTTTTCAGGACTCCCTGCCAATAGCTTCTCCCAATAAGCATTGACATGCTGAAACCTTTCATATATAAGATGCTGCGCTAGATCATATTTCCTTTGGAAAATATAAAGCCATGCCAGATTATGCATGGAAGTGAGAGTATTCGGATGGTTTTTCCCCAGGATTTTTTTACTTAATTCCAGGGTTTGGTGGTATAAAGGCTCGGCTTTCTCGTACCTTCCCTGTATATTATAAAGCCCTGCCAGATTGTTCATGGAAGTGAGAGTATCAGGATGGTTTTCCCCCAGGATTTTTTCTCTCAATTTTAGGGTTTGGCGGTATAAAGGCT
>CALKWO010000028.1 GCA_938003875.1 uncultured bacterium | reverse complement strand
CTTGGGGCTAAAGAAGCTGTTCCTCATCTTCTTAAACTCCTTGAGCATCAGGATTTTAAGGTAGTGGAAAGTGCAGCAGAGGTATTAGGCAGGCTTAGGGCTAAAGAAGCTGTTCCTCATCTTCTTAAACTCCTTGAGCATCAGGATTTTAAGGTAGTGGAAAGTGCAGCAGAGGTATTAGGCAGGCTTGGGGCTAAAGAAGCTGTTCCTCATCTTCTCAAACTCCTTGAGCAAAATCAGAACCAATTTGTTGAGGTTACAAAGATAAAAGCTAGATTTGCTCTATCCAAAATCGGCAAGGATGCCGTTATTCCTCTGTTCAATGCTTTGCAAAAGGATAAACTCTTGCGTTTTCAAGCTCCCAGTATCTTTATCAATATGACTGAAGACGCTATTCCTTCGCTGGTGGAAATCTTTTTGCAAGACCACGATCTTTATATATCGTTTCTTTTTTATAGAAAAGTGGAGGGGGAGGAATAGCATGTTTCGAGTGTTTTGGTGTTCCGGAAACAGCAAAGATGCACCGCATGAAAGAATAGGTTTTCGTCTTTATCAAGAAGGCGATTGTCTCAAGGTAGAATGCATGACCTGCCAGCAAATTCTGGATAAGCCCATTTATAAAAGCTTTCAGATACTCAAATGCCCCCATTGCAAGAATGTAATTCATGTACGGCGGACTCCTCTATCAGTTTCTTGCAACAGATGCGGTCAGGAAATGAAAGAAGCAAAGGATGAAACAACCCGATCAGAAAACGTTCCCGTTTCAGAAGAAGTACAGAAGATCGTTTTGGGATTTTATCCCAGAACAGAAGAATTTCAATTTCTGGGAAAGGGAGGCATGAGCGAAGTGTTTCGCTTTTGCGATCAGGGTCAACTCTATTGTATCAAGACATTGAATCTTTCAGAGGAAGAGAACCGCCAGAGGTTTTTGCGAGAGGCTAAAATTCTGGCGGTTCTCCAGAATCCTCATATTGTTCGTATTTTCCACTATGGAGAACAGGAAGGAATTTTATTCTACATTATGGAATATATCCAGGGGATTAATCTGGAAGAATGGAGAGAAGGGAAAAGTAATCGTGAAATTCTGACTATGATGGCAAAAGTTTGCCGTGCCGTTGCAGTAGGACACCACCATGAGGCCAGGATTCTTCACAGAGATCTGAAGCCTTCCAATATTTTAATTCAGGACAACGAGCCTGTTTTGATAGACTTTGGGGTGGCCAAAATTCTGTCAAGTGAACATGCCTTGAAAGGATATACAGCTTATACCCATGGGTTTACAGGCACTCTGGACTATGCTTCTCCTGAACAAATCTATGAAAAAATGAAAGATCAAGGAACATGGAGTGATGTTTTTAGCCTGGGAGTCCTTCTCTATGAGCTTCTCACAGGAAGACACCCTTTTCCCAATCTGGAATACCAGGATAATACCCATGCCATTCCCTTAAAGGAAAGGATTCCTCATATCCATCCTGATGTGGATTCTATTTCTAGAAAAACTCTGGAGATCAGGCATCAAGACCGTTATCAGGATGCAGAGGAAATGGCAAAGGATATGGAAAGCTATCTTCAAGGAAAGCCTGTTTTGGCAACTCCTCTGTCCTGGAATAAAAGAGTCTGGAGATGGTTTTTACGGCATAAAGTAACAGCAGCCTGCTATTTGCTAGGTTGTATAGTGTTTGTCATAACAAGCTTTGCAGTGGTGCGGGGGTGGGATAGCCATATAAATGCCATAATACAAAATATAGAAAATGAGAAGCTCATGCCTGACTGGCAAAAGAAGTTAGAATGTCTGCAAAAGATATGGCAGAATTCCAATCATCTATATTACATATATCAAAGAGAACAAAAGAAAGGAAGCTATCTGGAAAGTACCATACAATACTTTAACCTGGCAATAGAGAAGGAAGTTTTTTTTGCTGCGGAATCTCTTTTGGCGGAAATACAAAATTTGTCCTCAGACGATTCTTTTACTTCTTTCGCCGATAAATATAAACAAAAGAAGGAAGAATTCAATAAACTTGAAGAACAGGAAAGTAAAAAATGGTATAATCATCCTAAAATTCTCTATCTGATCTATCACTACTCAGAAGAAGAAAAGTAAATAAAGGAGTGGAAACTATGCAAAATATATCTGCCTTATTGTCATACTGCTACCCTAAAGATTTTCATGCTTTGCTTCAAAAGATTTGTGAAGTCATGACTAAAGATTTAGAGGCTGAAAAATGCATATTTTTTTTGGTGGATCCCAAATCTATCGAGCGCAATGACAAGGAGTTGCTTTCTTACCTGTATTATAGTATATACAGTGCTTCTTGTTCAGGAAAACATGGTTTTCGTGATTTTCCCAAGGATCAAATCAGCAGAGGAGTAGCACTCGATACGATTAAAAATTGCTCAAAAGAGTTGCAAGAAAATGACATTATTTGGGTTAAGGATATAACTGATAGTTCTTACAAAGGAACCAGAGTAGAGAAAGAAGCAACCAAAAAATACAAGAAGCTTTCTATCTTATGCGCTCCTCTGATAATCCAGGAAGCGGACTACTATGGATCATTTTATTTTGATAGCACTCAAAAAATTTTTAAGGCAGAAGATAGACAAAAACTTTTGGCAACGATCTGTTTACTTTTGCCTTTATTGAAAAACTGTTTAAGCTATATTCCTTTTACGGATACTCCTTTTTCTGAAATGATTGGGAACAGCGAAGGTCTTCGTAAGGCAAGAGATATGGCCATGCGCTTTGCTCCCATAGATGAAACTATTTTGATTCTGGGAGAAAGTGGGACAGGAAAAGAATTAATAGCAAGAGGATTACACCGATATTCCCTAAGAAGCAAAGGACCTTTCATTTCCTTAAATTGTGCTGCTATTCCTGAGTCTCTTATTGAAAGTGAACTTTTTGGTCACGAAGCGAATGCATTTACCAATGCTGGCAAATTGCATAAAGGAGCATTTGAACTGGCGGATCATGGTACTCTCTTTCTGGATGAAATTGGCGAGATGAGCATGTCATGCCAGCAAAAAATTCTGAGAGCATTGCAAGAAAAAGAAATCCTGAGAGTGGGAGGCAATGAAGTTATCAAAGTAGATTGCAGGGTGGTCGCAGCTACCAATAAAGATTTAGAGAAAGCTGTGAAAGAAAAAACATTTCGAGAAGATCTTTACTATCGTATCCAGGGACTGGATATTCTTTTGCCTCCTCTAAGAGATAGAACGGAAGACATTCCTGACCTAGCAACACATTTTTTAAACGAATACCAAGATAAGTACAAAAAGAAACGAACCTTTTCTCCTGAACTTCTGGAGTATTGGAAAACTTTGACGTGGCCTGGCAATGTGCGCGAATTGCAGTCTAAGGTAAAAAAGCTCTTTTTTACGTCCGATTCTCAGGAAATCACTATGCGTGATTTCCAAAATGCCTTAAATAACCAGGCATCTTCTAAAAAGAATATAGACCCCAAAGAAGATATGACTGTGAAAGAATATCAAGAATATATGATTAAAAAATATGCTTCTAAAGTTAAAATAGAGCAAATGACAGTTGAAGATGTATGTAAAAAGATTGGCATAGGAAGGACAAAATATTTTGAAAAACTAAAAGAATATGGGATCTAGTAGAAAGGAATTTTGAGCGCATACAGTAGTAGTTCGGGAATTCAATTTATACAAAATACAAAGACACGGAGGACATAAACTTGATCTCGAACATAAACTTAAACTTCCGACTTCCGATTGATGTCACTTTTTGCCGAATGTCGTGAGTTTTTATTTCTCGATTGTGTATTTATTGCCCATATCCTCCCTTATCTGCAATATGGTATAATGCTTTTTTTTAGGAGCAATCCATGTCTAGTATTGGAATCATAAAGAGTTGTGAAAAATTTCAAGAAAACCTCTCCCCGCAAAAATCGTGTGAAAAAAGTTCTATTCTTATTGCAGATAACCTTTTCGGGCCTTATACCCAAGATTTTTTTAAATCACTTCCGCCGAATCTTGATATATGGGCTAATGCTTATCTCAAATCACAAGTAGAAGGTATCAAAACCCGCCAAACGTTCAGAGCAATACGAAATGATCTTCAAAAGTTTATGGAGTTCTTTTTGGATTATCATAAAAATTTGGATATTCAAAAATGGCTACCGCGTACAACTCAAAGGTTTGTCGAGTACCTCCAGGCAAAAAATCAGAAACCACAGACCATAAAACGGGCGATATTCTCAGTCCGTGCATTAGGACGATGGATATTCGAGGTACGAAAAGACTTATTTCCGTTTGGAGAACCAACAAAGGGAGTGAAAACACCTATACAAGAAGCACTGCGGCCTAAAGGGCTGGATGAACGACAAGTAAAGAGACTTTTAGATGCTGCCTATCATCTTATTTGTCAGAATTATCCTGATACCAAGATTACAGAAATGAATGGTTCAAAAGAAGCCTGGTATCGGAAAGCACACATGAAAATGCGTCGTCCATTTCGAGATAACGCTATCCTTATGCTGCTCTTAAATGGAGGGCTTAGGAGGGCAGAAGTATGTGAACTCGATAAAAACCAATTCCAGGAGAAATATCTAAAAGATGTGAAATGTAAAGGAAATCTCTTCCGTGATGTTTTGCTTGGTGAGGAAACAGTCCAGGCGATACAGTTATATCTAAAGAATGAACAAGAGATTGACGCTAAAGCATTTCCTGAATCAGAGGCACTATTTCTCCCCTCTGCTTCTCGGAAACACCGCAATACGAATGGTAGATTGTCGCCTCGTTCTATCAATGTGATTGTCGAACATATTGCTGAGTTTGCCAGCCAAGGATTATCTAAAGAAGAAAAGATTAAATTATATCCTCATATGCTAAGGCATACACACGCTTATCAAATCTTGAAAAAAGGAAGAAGTTTACCTTATCTGCAAAAACGACTCGGACACCAATCCATGAATTATTTGGCACTTTATGCTCAAATGCCTGAAATGGAAGAAAAGGATCTCCTCGATGAGGCTGAATTTAAGTAGAACAGAACTCATTCAAATTTTGAAGATAACTGAATATCAAAGAATCAGTGACCTTACGACGATGGCATTTGGCGGCTTTCTTCTGAGAAATCTTTATTCCTGGTTTTGAGCACACATTCTTCTCAGTCCCGCCCAGAAAATCTGGAAGCTTTTGGAACGATTGGATTCTGGTTTCATATATCGAGCAATTTCCCGAGCTGCTTCGATTTTTGGCAAGCCTGCTTTAAAATAGCCTGTTTTTTGTAGTTCTTGCTCCAATGCTTCCCATGTGCCTCCTCGAATTGCATCAGGGTCTCGATATCTGGCTTTTTCGCCCAAAGTTGAAGAAAATCTGGGATAGGCACTGTGTATTGCTGGAATATCTCCGAAAAACCAGGCTTCCAGTTCTTCGATAGCCAGGCGATTGAGAATCTGGAATTTTGTGTTGGGCTCAACTGAAGAAGCAGTTGAGAGACCTGCCGCATGAGCAATGTTTTCCAAGGTTTCTTTCAATTTTTTGCAATCTTCTCTATCTTCATCCATAAGAACTACAATTTTCCAGTCATCAGGTAGCCATGCCTTATAGCCTTTTAGCCTTCCTGGTAGCTTTTGGAGTAAGTCTGGCTTGCCTTGAAATACATGAATTTGAAAGGTTACTTCAGGCTTAAGCATCTGAGGAAGTATCTGACCAAGCGTCACTTCCGCAGATTCTTCCTCTACAAGAAATTCGATGTGCATTGATTTACTCCCTGTTCTTGTATCGGTTTGCCTGATTTTTCATGCCACCGGCAGCAACCAATGGATCACCAGCATCGAAATAGCCTTCCATCCACAGATGCCCCAACTTAGCTCCTGTTTCCATGAAAGCCGATATTCCTTGCATATCAGATGCTCGCCGTGCCTGGGTATAACCTCTTTCATTTCGATAAAGAACCCATAATTCCTGGGGTCGAATGCAATTGATGAAAAAGGGCGAATGGGTAGTGAGAAATAATTGGGTGTCGGACGATGTTTTTCTACATTCTTCGGCCAGTCCTGGAAGCAGACGGGGATGAAGATAGTTTTCCGGTTCTTCCAAGCCGATAAGTGGTCGAAGCTTCGGGTTATAGAGAATGGTCAGATAAGCGAGTAACTTCAGCGTACCATCGGATGCAAATTTTGCCGGAATCGCTTGCATAAAAGGAAAATCCTTGATTTGCAAAAGAAGTCTCCCATCGGACATAGGCTCAGAGATAATTTCTTCCAGGCGAGGTACATGGCTACAGAGTTTTTTCATGATTTCATTCCAGGAGTCGGGATGGCGATTTTTTAGATATTGAATCACATTGGATAAATTTTCTCCTTCGCACGATAGATATTCCTGTTCACCTGGTTCGGCTACTCTGCGAGTGCCTTCGGTGGAAAGTCGAGAGAAATACCAGCCGGCTACAAAGCGACGCAGTGCGCTAATCCTGGGATTTTTTGCCAGTTGGCCAAGAGCATTGACAGCGATTGTTTCCGGGGAATCCAGCCGTTCTTCCTCACGACGGCTTTCTGCTCCGGGAATTTCGCCAGGTATCACGTAACCAGCGCCATTTTGAAAATGCAAGAATCGCAAGTCTTTTTCCAAGGATGCCCATTCCAGATATTCCTCCGCAACATACGGCCCGGCACTATTTTCTTCTATTGCCAGACAATAATGAAGTAAAGGCTGGTCAGGATTTTCCCTGTATTTGATTCGAAGGACAATTGGGCCTTTTCCTCCTCTGCTTCTCATTTGCTGAAAACGCCCCCTTTGTTCCCAGGCTTTCCGTAGACCTGTGGAACAACATTCCGAAATAAATGACAGTGCGTCGAAAACCGTTGATTTCCCACTGCCATTGGGACCTAAAAGCACGTTCATAGGTAAGAGCTTATCCATGCTGAATTGCTGGAGTACTCGAAAATTTTCTATATGCAAGGATTCTATTCTGGGAGAAAGCATAACTATTTCCTCTAAAATCTCTTCAAAACATCAATCGCATTTAGGGTAACCCATTTGCTGGGCTTGCCTTTTTCTTCAATATTCATATGGAATTTGCCATTAAAAGAGTTTGCCAGTTTCCATCTTCCATCTTTGTCTTGCTTGGAAATTACTACATCTATGGCCTCTTGCATCCGTTTGTCTTTATAACCAAGTTTGGTAAGTATTCTCAAAATTTCTAAAATATCTGTGCCCCACATCAAGGGAAAGCCGAATCGTAGCCAGCCAGGTTTAGACACACGGCTGAGATCATGGCTTCTTTTATAAACATGATGCACCAGCAGGTATTCGGCTGCTTTTTCAATGGTATTTTTGACGTCCTGAGATCTAGTGGCGGGAGGAATTTCAGACAAAGCCTTCAAGGTTTTGACAATGCCCATGTGGCAGGTATGTTTTCCAAAGCACATTCCCCATTTATCGTAAGGCCAACCGACTGGTGCTTCTTCTATTCCGTCATCGAATCGTTGATAATCGGTAATCCAGCGGATAGCCTGTTGTACTCTGGTGTCTTTCAGAAAACCAAGCCGAATCAGGCTCCAGACCATATTGCCGGTCAGGCAAGAGATCACCCCACTATGCAAGCCCCTGCCAGTCTTAGTGCTACTTGTATAGGAAAAGCCACCACTTTCAATGTCTTGTGAAATTGTGAGGATGAATTCACAAGCTTTTTGGATGCGCTCGTCTTTTCCATCTGCTCCCAATTCGGCCAGAATGATGAGTTGCCATACCGTTCCCTTGTATTTGGCAGTGTAAAATCTTTTAGGATTTTCCCACCAGCCTTCACTTGCTTGTAGAGCCAATATTTGGGGCACTATTCCGGCTTTCATGATCTCCTCTTTTGCCTCTTTGACTTCCGGATCGTTTTCATCCTTGCCCAAGATTTTCGTCAAGGCGAAATATCGTACCGAAGGATTATCCTTTCCCAGAAGCCAATCTATCGGATTTGCTTTCAATACTGCTTGCCAATTATTCATATTTTCATCTCTTTCTATTCTCAATAAAAAGCTTATGTTTCTAAGTCTATCTTTTGGGCATGCTTCGTTTTTTTGTTTTTTTCTCTTTTTCAAGAGATTCCTTTGGTTGTTTACAATGCTCCAAAACCCATAAACATGCTAACTTTGTAGCTCCTAGTTCATTATAATATCTATTTCTTAGTTCAGAAGATTTGATAGAAGTAAGATGGCGTGAACTCATTCCGATGCTTTCAGCAAAATCTTTTTGTGAAATGCCTTTATCTTTTAGCTCTTTGAGAAGAATTTCGAGAGTCTTTGCTGTTAGAAATGAATGAATATCTTCGAGTCCCTTGATTTTTTGTAATTTTGGCTCTTCCACAAATTGAAAACTATCGGGATTATTTAGAAATGTTAGCGCGAGGGCATGGCAATGGTGGCAATAACCATGTTTTCCGATATAGCAACTACATGCAGATTTAACGATTTTGTTATGAATTTCGATAGATACACGATATACTCCATAATTACCATCTACTCTAGCCACAATCTTATCAGGATAAAGTGCGCGATCAAAGAATTGTCCGACATAGCTTTGCGCTTTAGCACTCGGTGTGTGATTCCAGTTTTTTTTGATGGTTTTCTGGAGAGATTCTATGTCAGGTTTTTCCATTATATTTTGATTCTCCTTATTTATATTTGGCATTGTAACGGCGTAAATTGTTCTTATAGCCTTTGAGGAAAGTCTGTTATAGCTGATCTGCCAGTTTGCGCAGGCCATCTCTAAAGACCTGAAAACTTTTCGATTTGTTTTTCTCAACATCTATGTGAGGAGCTATTCTCTGGCTCCATTCGGATTTTGCTATGCCGATCTGGGGGTAGCCTAAATCTTTTAGTACACGTATTCCTCCTGGATAGACAGCTTCTGCCAGTTTTTCCCAAGTATCGCAAATAGAGTCTTGGACATAGGTATCTAAAATTTTATTTTTGGCTTTAGGATAGGCAGCCAGCACTGCCTTTTTATCCCCCAGTAACCAAGCTTCTCCTTCTTCGATAGCGATGCGAAATAAAGTTTGTGGTTTCGGTTTACAGTTGTCCAGGATGGAGAGCAATTCTTGTTTGAAATCTTTGCAATTTTTTTTGTCCAAATCAACCACAACGATTACGGCTGCATCAGGAGGTAAACTTTTACCATAGCCTGCCAATATTTTGGGAAGGCGATCCAGCAATACCCGTTTTTGTGGATCAGTCTTACCTCGAAGATCTTTGGGTAGCCGTCCAATTCCTTTGTAAGAGATTATTTTGTATGTGTGTTTGCTCACTTCCAAAATTTTCGGGATTAACACATCCAGGGCGATCTTTCCAGAATCATCCTCAACCAGTATTTCAAAGTGCATTGTCTACCTCGCATCCAAATAATCACTGTACCAGAGGCTTCCTAATGGCAATCCTTCTTCCACCATTGCTTTTACTACGGGATCGGCACTGACTCTTTTAATGCTGGCAAATCCATCTTGTTTTTTTTCTAATACCCAGACCTCTTCTGTCGCAAGGGCATCTACGAAATAAGGCTGATGGGTGGTAACGAAAATTTGCGGCGCATTGCCTTTGCCAGTAGCATGCTTGCGGAATTCAGCGGCTAGCGTTTCTAATAACTTGTGATACAGACCATTTTCCGGTTCTTCTATGCAGATGAAGGGCGCCGGTGCCGGGTCTTCTAAAAGGAGCATGTATGCAAAGAGTTTGAGTGTACCATCAGACATCTGTTGGGCATAAAAGGGGTCTTGGAAGCCGCGGTCGTTGAAACGCAACAGTAACCTTCCATCATCTGTACGTTTGGTTTCAATTTTATAGATACCTGGGATTTTTCGTGCTATCTCACACAGAATATGCTCAAATTGCTCCTTATGCTCTCGTTCCATGTATTGTACCACATTGCCCAAATTATCTCCATGTATGTTAAGATGCTTTTGCGGACCAGCGATAGGCAAAGTACGAGCGGCGTCCGGATGAAAATAGCAGAGATACCACTTTTCTATAAAATCGCGAAATTGGGCAATTCGGGGATGTTCCTGGAGGCTGCCCAAGGTAGCGATCGCCAGTTTGCGACGATCTGTAAGTTGCACGGAAACGCGATTACTGTTTTCTCCTTCGAAACTCTCTTCTCCAGACCAGGCATATCCGTTGCCATCTTCTAACTTAAGAAACAGATAGGGCTGCCCTTTGGAAGTATTCTGTTTCTTGCGCCATTGTCGCAGTTTCTCTTCCATAACATATGGCCGTGCTTCTGAGTCTAAGCCAATGGCTAGCTCATAAGTAATCGGTCGCTCTTTACTACTTTCTCGGTAATATATTTCAAAGCGAATCGTCTCATGAGATCCGGCCGACAACAAACGCCGGAATCCTCCGCGCTGTTTCAGGTCGCACGCTTCTTCTACTCCTACTGCCAGACAATCAGAGAGAAAGCCAAACGCATCAAAAAGCGTGCTTTTGCCAACGCCATTTTTCCCAATAACTACGGTGAGTGGCGTTAACGGCTTTGACTCTCTTTGATTCCATAATTTCCCGATGGTAATATCTTGAAGTACTTTATAGTTTTGTATGCGAAAGCCTTCTATGATAGGCATATTCTTCCTCTTATTCTTATCTTGGTTTTAGTGCTGTTCTAGAAAATACTTCTAACCAGCACCTTCCGATACATCTCCTTTATATCATCTGGAGCTTCGGTAAGGATTAAAAGCCCGTAATTCCCTTCCTCTTGTTTGATATGCAACCTGGATAAAGTTGAAGGCTTCTTCTTGAAAGAGCCTATTCACAACCGCTGCCTACTTACTGGAGTGCTTCGATGCGTTTTAGCCAGCCATCAAACAACGGGCATTCTTGGCGAATCACGCTCAGCCCTATTTGGAGGGCTGCCAGCGAACCATGCACAGGTTTATCGTACTCAGAGAAAAGGGCTTTGATGCGTTTGCTTGGGGCGGTATCGCTGCTGTCGTTAATCTCTTCTGGTGACTTGAATTTATTACGAATTTCTTGAAAAGCGTTTATCAATCTTTTTTGGTTTATTCCTTGAGCAAATGCTATGGGATCACTGAACAAAAGCCCTTCAAATTCATACATCTGGACATAGGGAATGAAACGGTGTAATGGGGTTTCTCCAAGCTTTATCCTGAGTACATTGGAAAATGCATTCAACACGCACGCAGATTTTTCGGTACTGCTTGCTTTTTCGATAGCTTCGACTTTGCCAGGGAAGTCTGGTGCCAATCCGTAAAAGTCAAAAAAAGTGGTACAATAAGCATTTTGATCGGACAACAGCCGGCCTCGTAGATCGGTCAATAGCCGCTCCAATTTGAGATTGCCGCCTTTGTGGCCAGGCTTGCCAACAAGCGAGGGGTATAAGTAAATTCCTTTGGGATTAAAGAAATCGGACAGTACCTCGTTGACGAATATTTCCTCGGTCAGTCCTTCGCAAATCACATGTACTCGCATCATTTTCGTGGCCTCCCGCCCAAAATATTCTTTTCCCAAAGTTCGCCAACTGAGTACTCTTCAAGCCAGATCGCAAAATCTTTTTCTGCAAGTCGCTTAAAGACAGTGGCACCTTGCTCTCGCTCAACAACAACCAGATCATCAATGGAAAACTCGTTAACCAGAGGCACCGATTGAGTGGAAACAATGATTTGCATTCGCTCAGACGAAGAACGCAGTAGCGACCCCAGCAGTGTGATAGCGTAAGGATGCAGACCAAGCTCCGGTTCGTCAATAATTATAGTGGACGGTGGTAAAGGTTGCAGTAACGCAGTTGCCAGACAAATGAACCGAATGGAGCCATCAGACAGTTGGCTTGGCCATAATATATAATCGCTATCCTTTTGCCGCCAAAGCAGCCTTATTTGTTGTTCTTCCGTAGGCAATTTTTGTGGCTTGAGGACAAAATCATCAAAAAATGGAATTGCCAGCCGGATCGTTTTACGGATTTGCTGGTAATTATCTGGGTGTTCAGTGGCCATCCTGTACAAAAAGGCTGCCAGATTCGAAGCATCTGGACGCAAATATTCATTATCATGAAGTGAACCTAATCTTTTAACCCCGGAAGTGTCGCTGGTATCATGAAAATGGAACACTTTCCAGTGTGAGATTAAATTGTAACAATAAGCTGCAATCTCACTTGACTTGCCACTCTCGGCTTCTTTTTTGAGCCGGGATTCTTTATGGCCTGTGCCAATCTCTTGCCACATAGACCTGTCAAAATAGATTGCTTCTTTGGAGAAAGTGAATCCGCCTTCGGGCGTGGGTTCCAATACAATATCGTAGCCATTAGCCCCGAATCGGATACTGGATTCGATCCGGGCAGTTTCTTTCACCCCGAAAGTTAAAATACGATCAGCACCTCCTTGCTTGGATGTCCATACCTGCAATCGCTGTTCTACCAGCTCGTGCAACATACGAAAATAAGCTACAAAGTTGCTTTTACCGGAGCCGTTGGCACCAATCAATACGTTCAAATCACTCAAAAGGAACGAGCCCATCTTCTGAATCGATTTGAAGCCCTTAATAGACAAAGTTTGGATTATCCCCATAGTGACTCCCTTACCAATCCTTCCCTTTACGCTTCTCCAGCCAAGCTAAACATGCTGCGATATTCTCACTTTGGTTTGGCTTAATTTTATATGCATCCCATTTGCCCTTGATCATGGCATATAAACAAGTTCCGCCGAAAGTTGCACCATACATGTCCATCGCTGCAAAATCAACTAAAATTTTTGTGTGATCCTCACTGACCTCAACTATTCGAGGTTTACGATGGTAGACATACCAATCACTTGGTTCAGCAATTACATCTATCGGAACGTTGAAAAAATGAAACAGGGCTTCCTGAGCCGTACACACTTTCCCAGTTTTCGCATAAACAAATTGAAAGTTCTTTTGCATTTCTACGTTAAGACGTTTTACTCCCCTTCTTTTGCGCAGGCTCTTATCTAAAGCTCCAAGTCCATGAAATGTTCCCTTTGTGTCGTTTGCAATAATTTCTATAATTTCTTCAGCCGTTCCTCTCTTTATTTCATACCAGTTGTTTTGACTTTTCTCTACTTCAAGTAACAAGACATTTTGGGGTTCGGCAAGAGGCGTAATTCTTCCTATAATTTCTATGTCCGATTCTTCCTCGCTGGATTCAGGCCACAATCGCTCAATGTAAAAGCGGCCACGAAGACATCTCGCTCGAATGTTGAGCGCAGATAAAACTGGGGACGAATCAATCCCTGCTTTCAATATTCCTAAAATTTGATCTTTTTGTTCCTTGGAAAGACTCTGCACCTTTGGTCTTGGCTCTCTCTCCGGCCAATCTCGTCTCCATCTCATATTTTCTCCAATTTAAAACAGCAAAAAAGAGATAGTGCGAATTAACTATAAGATCGCTATTCTTGGCAATTGATCCCATATTTTCCCTTCTAAAACCCTCCCTGCCTTCTTTTTGTTAGTTCCTCCCCACTGTTTGAAGAAGAAAGGAATATTAGCGGTTTGGCATTGCGACATAATATCGAGTACCCATTCTTTTTTTATAGGTCTTGACTTGGGGCCTGATTCCCCTCCGACTATTATCCAATCTATACCGTGGAGATTAAGGTCTGGCAGTGGGCCAAGAAGAGGTTCCAATGATAAAAATTTAATTTCTGCTTGTGTTTTCTGTAAATGTTCAATTCTTTTTATCCATCCTTGGTTTTCCACACTTACTCCCATCCACACATTCGAAGGCCAGTTAATTTTATGATCTAACTGCAACAATCTGTCGGAGCGTTTTGTTAATATTTGGAATATATGCCAATTTGCTTGCTTCATCACTTCAAAGATTTTTTGGATAAAATCAAAGGGAACATTTTTGTGAAATATATCACTCATAGAATTTACAAAGATTATTTGGGGTGTTTTCCAAGAGAGGGGCTTTATAATTTCATGCTCATGACAACAGACTTGAAATCCATTTTTGTAATTAGCTACCCCCATAGCTTTTAGTCGAATAGCCATACGTTCTGCATAGCAATTTTGGCAACCAGGGCTTATTTTTGTACATCCGGTAATAGGGTTCCATGTAGACTCTGTCCATTCAATTTTAGTTTTTTTCATTAGATATGCTCCAAAATATGATTTGCTATTCTCAGTGCAATAGGAGCTCCTGTAGGACTTGATGCTGCAAATATCAATAGATAAAGAGGATTCTTTGATGAATTATATAATTCTTTTGCTTTGTTTGATACTCCAGCAAATATAGTTTCTAATCTTTTTATAGAATATTCTTTTATTGTAGTAAAGTTCGCTATTTTTACGAAACTTTCTTCGTCTTCTTCCCAAAAGCATCCCTGTTTTTCACGATTTTCCACTTGATAAAAAGCATTATACCAATCAGTCGTCCCAAACATTCTGTTCAAAGTTTCTCGGCATTTTTCTATGATTTTTCCGTCTCGCTTTAGCAAACGATTTACAGCAACTCCGAGAGGAAAAAGCCACCATACATCAATTGCTTGAGTTTTTGCAATAGTTTCTATAGTTTCCCAATTAACCTGCATACCGTAAGGATCTAAAAAAATTATTGCTCTACAATTTTTCCAGTCTCTTCTACAAAATTCTTGTAGATATTCATTTGCTTCACTATTTTCTATGATAATCTCATTTGCCAAGTTTGGGAATTCCAGCTTAAGGAGTTGGAGCTTTTGAAAATTTTCAGGATTGTTTTCTATAAAAAAATACTTCTGAAAAGCCGGATTTGTTTGTAAGGCAATCTTGGCTGATCCATCAATGAACTGTTTGCCTTCTCCCTCTGATAATTCAGGAAATAAAAGTCCGCAATGCTCACATTGTTTGGCTTTTACATATCCAGTTCCAGCGAATGCATCAACATAATACAATTTGAATTTTTTATTTAGAGCAGTTGTATAAGCTTTTAGATATTGTCGTAAACATTCTAGCTTTATACGAGTCCAATCTCCACCAAAATTTTCTATTTTATTTCCCATGATACCCTTCCTTGCAACTTTAATAAAGATCACAGATTGAGATTCAAATACACATCATCCAGATCGTCCTGAGTAATGCCGATATAAGATAGCGTTACCTTGGGACACGAATGATTGAAAAGCTTTTGGATGAGGGTAATGTCTTTCCCTGCTTGGTAAGCGTGGTAGCCAAAGGTTTTTCGTAGGGTATGGGTACCAATCTTTTCCTTGATTCCTACGGATCTTGCCGCTTCGTTGATGATTCTGTATGCTCGCTGTCTTTTGAGAAAGTCCTTCCCTTTCCTGGAAATGAATAATGGCTCCTCTGATTCATATTTTCGAGAACCCAAGTATTCCTCGATTGCCTTTCGTGACGTATCGCTAACTGGAAAATTTTTCCCTTTGCCAGTTTTCTTCTCTCTGGTCATAATTCGATTTTGTACTTTGCCTTTGTCATCAACCACGTCGGATATTCGTAACTTCAATAAATCACTGATTCTCAAACCAGAATTGATTCCCAGCACAAATAGACAGTAGTCGCGTAGATTACTTCCCCTGAGAATTTTTTTGATGGCATCGATTTTTTTCTTGTCTCGGATCGGTTGAACGAATTCCAAAATTCGAA
>CALKWO010000027.1 GCA_938003875.1 uncultured bacterium | reverse complement strand
TCTGAGAACCTGTATCAAAATACAAAAGAGAAGAGCTGCCAATGGTAACTTTGCTTCCGCTTGCGACAGTAAGGCCACCGCTCACATTTAGCCTGTCGCTGTTATCTGCCAGACTCAAATTTCCTTGTAAGGTAACACCACTTAAGCGATTTGAGCCGTTAGAATCTACATTCAAGCTGCCGACAACTGTACCGCCAGTGATGCTTCCACCGCCATATATATTCAAATCACCTTTGTTCAAAGTGGCACTGGTGTTGGTCAACGCTCCTCGGATTTCGATGTTGGTACTCGCTCCACGAGTGATCGTCCCCATCTCTGCGGTTGTA
Organism: uncultured bacterium; assembly: GCA_938003875.1. Classification (GTDB taxonomy): domain Bacteria; phylum Planctomycetota; class Uabimicrobiia; order Uabimicrobiales; family JABWCH01; genus JABWCH01. Next base: position 8,368 of record CALKWO010000027.1, on the reverse strand, counting down.
AAAGCGTCGTAGAGGCGCAAAGTACCAGACTGTAAATCAATGGTACCCTGGTTGCTGGAAGCTCCATACATATACATGCTGAGATATTTGCTGTTAGTAACAACGATATTTCCGCCAGATTGGTTATAGAAAGCTCCAGAGCTGATGGTCATATCTCCTGAGCTTACAGTGATCGTGCCTTGATTAGAAATAGTAGCACCACCGTTGATGTTTCCCATTCCATAGATACTCGAACCAGAGGCAATGGTCAAAGTTCCTGCAACATTCTGTAAGTTAGAACCACTGTTCATCTGTACCTCACCAGAGAATGTCTGAGAACCTGTATCAAAATACAAAAGAGAAGAGCTGCCAATGGTAACTTTGCTCCCGCTTGCGACAGTAAGACCACCGCTCACATTGAGCCTGTCGCTGTTATCTGCCAGACTCAAATTGCCTTGTAAGGTAACACCACTTAAGCGATTTGAGCCGTTAGAATCCACATTCAAGCTGCCGACAACTGTACCGCCAGTGATGCTTCCACCACCATATATATTCAAATCACCTTTGTTCAAAGTGGCACTGGTGTTGGTCAACGCTCCTCGGATTTCGATGTTGGTACTCGCTCCACGAGTGATCGTCCCCATCTCTGCGGTTGTAAAAGCGTCGTAGAGGCGCAAAGTACCAGACTGTAAATCAATGGTACCCTGGTTGCTGGAAGCTCCATACATATACATGCTGAGATATTTGCTGTTAGTAACAACGATATTTCCGCCAGATTGGTTATAGAAAGCTCCAGAGCTGATGGTCATATCTCCTGAGCTTACAGTGATCGTGCCTTGATTAGAAATAGTAGCACCACCGTTGATGTTTCCCATTCCATAGATACTCGAACCAGAGGCAATGGTCAAAGTTCCTGCAACATTCTGTAAGTTAGAACCACTGTTCATCTGTACCTCACCAGAGAATGTCTGAGAACCTGTATCAAAATACAAAAGAGAAGAGCTGCCAATGGTAACTTTGCTCCCGCTTGCGACAGTAAGACCACCGCTCACATTGAGCCTGTCGCTGTTATCTGCCAGACTCAAATTGCCTTGTAAGGTAACACCACTTAAGCGATTTGAGCCGTTAGAATCCACATTCAAGCTGCCGACAACTGTACCGCCAGTGATGCTTCCACCACCATATATATTCAAATCACCTTTGTTCAAAGTGGCACTGGTGTTGGTCAACGCTCCTCGGATTTCGATGTTGGTACTCGCTCCACGAGTGATCGTCCCCATCTCTGCGGTTGTAAAAGCGTCGTAGAGGCGCAAAGTACCAGACTGTAAATCAATGGTACCCTGGTTGCTGGAAGCTCCATACATATACATGCTGAGATATTTGCTGTTAGTAACAACGATATTTCCGCCAGATTGGTTATAGAAAGCTCCAGAGCTGATGGTCATATCTCCTGAGCTTACAGTGATCGTGCCTTGATTAGAAATAGTAGCACCACCGTTGATGTTTCCCATTCCATAGATACTCGAACCAGAGGCAATGGTCAAAGTTCCTGCAACATTCTGTAAGTTAGAACCACTGTTCATCTGTACCTCACCAGAGAATGTCTGAGAACCTGTATCAAAATACAAAAGAGAAGAGCTGCCAATGGTAACTTTGCTCCCGCTTGCGACAGTAAGGCCACCGCTCACATTGAGCCTATCGCTGGAATCTGCCAGACTTAAATTGGCTTGGAGATTGACACCGCTCATTCTATTGGAAGAGCTGCTATTGACATTTACCGTTGAGGCATATAGTGTTCCGCCTGATAGCGTCCCACCATTTATATTCACGGCAGAGTTGAAGGTAGAAGTGTTAAGAATAGTAAGGCTACCACTGGTAAAGTTGACCTGTTCATCGCTGGTCAGACTTTTTACGGTGGCAGTACTATTGTAGGTAATAATAGGGTTTGCACTAGGTCTGGAAATAGTAACAACATGGTCGCTTCCATTAGGAACAGCCCCTCTATCCCAGTTGCTGGCTGTTCCCCATGTGCTGCTACTATCATTCGTCCATTGGTATATAGTATCTGCATAGGATGGCATCCTTGCTAAGAACACAAATACTATGCAGACGATCCATATTGTAAAATTGTGCATAGATGGGTTCTCCTTTTTATAGTTAGATACAACCGCTTTATCTTATAGAAATAAAACACTATAAAAATTTTAACACAATGCAGAGAAAATTTCTATATTTTTTTATGGGAAAAATTTTAAATTTTAAATTTTTTAAAATTTTCCCATAATTTTCTTTATATCAAGGCTTTTGTAATAATGCCTGATCGGAGTTTTGGCTCGAACCATGTGGATTTGGGAGGCATCATCTTGCCTGCGTCTGCAATATCTATCAGCTCTTGTATAGAAACAGGATAGAGAGCAAAGGCTACGCCTTCTTTTTGTTTTTTTACTGCATCTTCCAGAGATTTGGTTCCTCGGATTCCGCCAACAAAGCTTATTTTCTCATCTTTGCGGGGGTCATGGATACCCAGTAAAGGGGCAAGAACATGGTTCTGGAGAATCGAGACATCCAGCCTTTCTACCACATCATTTTCCTGGAGGAATTCAGGGCGGCATTTCAGACAATACCATTGACCGCTGAGAAACATCCCAAAAGAATGAGGCCGATCTGGAGCAGGGCTTTGGACTGGTGCTATATCAAATTTTTCCTGGATCTTTTTCAGGAAACTTTCCGAAGTAAAGCCATTGAGTGTTTTTACTACCCTGTTGTATGCCATGATCTGCATCTGGTTATCAGGAAAAATAACGCTTAGGAAATAGTTGTACTGCTCTTCTCCATTGTGAAGAGGATTTTTTTCTTTTCGTATATCACAGACTTTCGAAGCAGCCGCAGAGCGATGATGACCATCGGCTATGTACATAAAAGATACTCTGGAAAACTCCTGGAGCAATTTTTCTATCTGTTCTTTATGAGAGACGACCCAGAAAGTATGATGCACTGTATCGGGTGTAGCAAAATCGTATACAGGAGATTCTTTAGAGATTTTCTCTATAATGGTGTCAATTTCCTTGGTATTTTTATATGTCAGAAATACAGGCCCTGTATTGGCATTCAAAGCATCTACGTGTTTGATACGATCTAGCTCTTTGTCTGCTCTTGTTTTTTCATGCTTCTTGATAATCCCTTTTTGGTATTCCAGAACACTTGCGCCTGCTACCAGCCCAAACTGTTTATGATTTCCCAACTGTTGGGAATAAACATAAAAGCAAGGGGCTTTATCTTGTATCAGATAACCTTGCTGAAAGAAGCGATGAAGATTCTCCGCTCCTTTGGCATAGATTTTCTCATCATGAGGATCACTATAAGAATCCACATCAATTTCCGATTTTTCGATATGCAAAAAGCTATAAGGATTGTCCTTTACCATTTCCTTAGCTTCCTGGTTATCTACCACATCATAGGGAACTGCTGCAATTTTTTGTACCAGTTCAGGAGCAGGACGGAATCCTCGGAAAGGAAGAATATTTACCATATCAAAAACCCTTCATAAAAAAAGTAAGGGGCAACAAGCCCAAGCCTGTTCCCCCTTAAAATATTCTGCTTGTAAAAACAGTACTAAAAGACCTTTCTTTTAGTTTGCAGTGTCGCTATCATCTACATCATCCATATCTTTTGCAACTGTTGTTTCGCCGCGGGCAAGTTTTTCTTTTTCTACAGCAAACGCATCCAGAACTTTTTTCTGAATGATTTCTCTGCATTCCGAATTGATTGGATGAGCAATATCAGCGTGCAATTTGGTGCGCTTGCTACCCTTATTGTTATTCAAGCTGGCCCCGCATTCATTGCAATAGCGTGATCTTATATGGTTTTTTGCGCCACAGGAAGGGCAGCGTTCCATAACTTTACGGCTAGGCATTGCAACAAAAGGCCCATTTGCACCTTCGATAATTTTCAAATCTCTGACAACAAAGCTATTGTCAAAAGTAATGCTACAAAAAGCCAAAAGACGATCTGCTTTGGATTCAATTAGTTTTACTTTTACCTCTGTGATTTCCACGTTTGTCTGCCTTTCTAAAGTAAGCCATTCATCACATCCTCAGAAATTTAATTTATTTTAAACAACTTCTTTAAAGTTGTCAAGCCTTTGTAATAGTTTTTTCCTGTAGTTTAAAAAAAAATTTTGTAAACTCCAAAAATTTACTACCAAAACAAGAAATAAACGCTCATGGAAATTCCCGCAATGCTTAGAAAAAATAGAATAAAGAGAATGCGATAGGAAAGGCGGGCTTTTTCGCGCCATTCTGCTTTGATCAATAGAACAGTACTAAAAATCAATAAGGAAAGGGTGGCGACTAATAAAATCTTAGCATTGATAAAGGCAAGAACCATCTCTAAAAGTAAGGCACTGATGATATATAGAAAAATAGGGCTTTCTTGCTTTCTATCATAGTAAACAGGAAGGGGCTGTTCTGAAGTTTCATCATCTGCTTTGAATTTTTCATAGAACATCAATTCAAAAGGCCCAACTTTAATTTTATCTCCATGCATCAATCGTGCCTCTTTATTGATTTTTTTATTATTTATATAAATTCCATGCCTGCTTTTATCATAAATTATCCACTCATGAGTTTCTGGCTTGAGCATAATCTGGGCATGGACTTTGGAAATAGAAGGATGGGGAAGCAATACTCTGCCTTTTTCTCCTTGTGGGCTGGGAATACCTCTTCCTATAATATTTTCCTGATCCTGGTGTAATGGAACAGTGCTCCCTGAACTTTGGTTTACTAAATATACACCAAATATTTCCATCGCTTTTCTCCTCTTGGGTAATTGAGATTGCTGTATTTTTACAAGAAATTTATTTTACTTTAATTCGTTTTTTCTGTCAAGAATTCCTTGGTAAGATACCAGGAATCTTTTTGCCATGAGGGTCCTGGGCAGGATGATCTAAAACAGTATCGATTTGTTCACAAAGTTCAGGCGAAAGGATATGCTCCATCTCCGATGCAGATCTATGAACATGGTCACTTTGCGAACCCAGGCTGTGCATATACATTTCCCATAAACGGTGTGCCCGCATAAGATCCTGGGCTCGTTTTTTACCTTCCGAAGAAAGGGAGATTGTATTGTCCTTCGTTAAAGCCATTTTGGCTTTTATTAGACTATGTAGGGTTTTTTGAGCCTGCCTTGTGTTGTATCCATATTTTGTTAAAAATTCTTTTTCTGAAAGAAGTGTGGTATTTTTTTCTTCCTGGCGATATAGATCCAAAAGAATATGATCCACAAGCCACGATTTTTTGTTTTGAATTTTCTTCCAAAATCTGGAAAGGATTCCCTGGCTTGGAGAAAAAAGAAAAACAAGAAAAAAAATAATACCTGCTGCGGTTGTCATGCTTCCTGAAACAGAAACATTACCATCAAAAGCCATTGTGATTGCATAGCCTGAAATAGAAAAAAGAATGCCAATCACTACGGAGAGAACAAGCATAATGCCTAAACGATGAGTAAGAAGATAAGCACAGGCACCTGGGACAATCAACATTGCTATCACAAGAATAGAACCAACCGATTCAAAGCAGGCAATAGTCGTTATAGAGATCATGGCCATAAGAAGATAATGGATACGTTCAGGATGAAGGCCCATTGCTTTTGCAAGGGGGGAATCAAAGCTGGAAAGTTTCAGTTCTTTATAGAAAAGGAAAACAAAGAGCATATTCCCTAAAAATAGAAATATTAAAATCCAGAAAGCCTTTGGGCCAGCAGAAATACCAGAAATCATCAAGACATCGAGGGGAGTTGTGGCGATTTCTCCATATAAAACACAATCTATATCTATGTCTACATTTCCAGCCCTACTTAACAATACGACCCCTAGAGCGAAGAGAGTCGTAAAAACTGCTCCGATAGCCGTATCTTCATGGATCAAGCCTGATTTTTTTATTATATCTGTAAAAAAAGGAGTCAGTATTCCCATCGCTGTAGCCCCCAGAAGAACCCACAAGGAATGAATTTTTCCTGTCAGCATAACAGCAATTACAATTCCTGGTAATACAGAATGGCTGATAGCGTCTCCCATCAAAGAAAGCTTTTTGAGAATCAGAAAGCATCCTAAAAGCCCACAAGAAGCACAGACGAGAGCACCAATCGCCATAATCCATATTTCATGAATTTCGAATCCTAGCATGGTTGTGCCTCCTTATGAATTTCAGGGATGGGTTTTCCATGGGGGTCTTGTTTAGGCAAATCCAAAGATTTCTCCAATTCTTCCAAAACTTCCATAGGCAAAATATGTTCGATATCATCTGCGTCACGGTGAACATGGTCGCTTGCGATATCCATTTTAGTTTGTAGATATAGCTCCCATAGACGGTGTTTTTTTACAAGAATTTTTGCTCTTTGCAATCCCTTATCGCTCAATTGGGCTAGGTTATCATTTAAAATTATAAGACCTTTTTTCACAAGGTGATAGAGCATTTTTCTATTGCAAGATAGAATATTATTTTCTATTTTGGTATCCCTGGAATCATGGCGGAAGGCAATCCATATAGAAGAAATTTCAACACTATCTTCTTTTTCTTCATAGGCTCTGTACATGTCTTTGAGTATATGCTCTTCTGCTGTATGGATTCTCTGCTGTTTTTTTCTCCAAATTTTGGGGAGGATACCATGCAAAGGAGAAAAGAGTAAGCTAAAGAATAGAATAAAAGAAGCACTTAAGACCATAACAGGCCCTGTAGGAATTTTAGGGGCGAGAGTAGAAAAAAAAGCCCCCATGATACCTGCAAAAGCCCCTAATACTCCAGAAAGAAAGAGCATATTTCCCAGAGAATGTGTCCATTGCCTGGCAGCACTGGCAGGAAGAATCAGCATAGCTACCATCAAGACAACCCCAACGGCTTGTAGTCCAACCATAACAGCAATCACAATCAGCAACATAAGCAAGGAATCAAAAAAGCGAATGCGTAGTCCAAGGCTTTTACCAAAAGCAGCATCAAAGCAAAGAATCTGAAATTGCTTATAGTATAGAAGGATTAATGCTATCACAAAGATACATACAAAACCTATTGTGTAAACATCTTCCTGAGATAGCGAGGCTGCTTTTCCGAAGATAAAATGATCCAGGCCTGCCTGAGATCCACTTCCTTTTTGCTGGATCATGGTAAGCAAAAAAATTCCTATGCCAAAGAATACAGACAATACAATTCCCATAGCTGCATCTGTTTTGATCTTAGTTTTAGATGTAATATAGGGAATCAGCATCGCCCCCAGAAGGCCTGTGATGCTTGCCCCCACAAGAAGAAAAAAGGAATGCTTTTGACCTGTGAGCAAAAATGCCAGACAAATGCCTGGCAAAGCAGCATGGGCCATGGCATCACCAAGTAGACTCTGTCTACGAAGTACGGCAAATGTTCCCAGGACACCACTAAGTATGCCTAAAAGAATCGTGCCAGACATGACTATGCGTCTTGTGCTTCCTGCGTCAGAAAAATATAGGAAGAATTCATTGACTATATCCATTAGCGTTTCTCCCGTGCAACGGCTTCTGCTGCCTGGCTGAGAATAGCAAGCCTGCCTCCATAGGTTTTACGCAAATTTTCTTCGGTAAAAGTGCTGGCTATAGATCCATGAGCAACCAGCCTCATGTTTAAAAAAAGAACCCAGTCAAAATATTCTGGGACTGTCTGTAGGTCGTGGTGGACAACAAGAACGGTTTTTTTATTATCTCGCATTTCTTGTAAAATCTGGACAATTGCCCTTTCTGTGATAGCATCAACGCCAGCAAAAGGCTCATCCATAAAGTATATATCGGCTTCCTGCGCAAGTGCTCTGGCCAGGAAGACACGCTGTTGCTGTCCTCCTGAAAGCTGGCTGATCTGGCGATGGAGGAAATCCTGCATACCTACCTTGTGTATGTATGCTTTTGCTGCATCCCAATCGCTTTTGCCAGGCCTTGTAAAGTAGCCTAATTTGCCATATCGTCCCATGGTGACGACATCCAGCACAGAGGTAGGGAAATCCCAATCTACTGATTCTCTCTGAGGGACATACCCTACACGGCTCCTCACATCCTGGTATGGCTGATCATAGATTTTTACCCATCCACTAGAAGGAGGAATCAATCCCAACATACTCTTGATTAAAGTAGATTTACCTGCTCCATTAGGTCCTACGATAGCCACAAGCTTTCCCTCTGGAATTTCAAAATCAATATCCCATAAAACAGGGCGTTCTTGATAAGAAACCGTAAGATCATGTACTTCTATTGCCGTTTTGGAAAGTATTTCTGTTGAATTCATCATATTATTCCGATAAAGTGTTTTAGTCAAAATGTTGTTGAAGTTAGCCTCCTTCGGAGGCAATCTTTCCCGTGCGTAAGCTGTAATCTTAATCG
>CALKWO010000026.1 GCA_938003875.1 uncultured bacterium | reverse complement strand
ACTTCTATCCGCTTAAAATACTTTTTTTCTTCCTAGAAGCTGCGGAACGTAGGTCTTCCCATGGCGTTCCGATTTTTATAGTAGATAAAAAAGCCTCTATGTCTTTTAAAAAGATGTAGAGGCTTTTTTATTTTTTTTCATTACAAAAGCGTAAACACTATTTCTTCTTGAGCCTGTTTCGAGCCTTCTGAATGTTCGTGATTTTTTTTCTTTATGTATAGAAGACTTTCCTGGAAGATCGAAACTTGGGACCAAAAAAATATAAAAGGATTTTATCTACTCTTTTGGCCCAGGAAGCCTCATTGTGTTCGCCTTCTTCGTCTTCAAAGTACTCCAGGTCATCGTGAAGTCTGAATCCTTTGTTTATCAAAGCATCTCTCATTGCTCTTGTATCTCTTACTGCCATATTGATTCCATTCATTTCATATCCTTCAAGCTTTCCTATATCCAGCCAGATTTTTATGGGAGGTTTGGAACGAGATTTTCTTACCATTTTTAAAATATCGCGGTTATCCCACCACACAGAAGGCGAGACAACGCCTGCCATAGAAAAATATTTGGAATATTTCCAGGCTATGTAAAGAGAAACGAGGCCTCCTAGAGACGATCCCATGATGGCCGTATATTGACGATCTTTTAGCGTGCGATATTTGGAATCTATAAATGGTTTCAGGTCATTGATGATAAAGTCTGCATACAGGTCTGCCTTTCCCCCTCCCTGGTTAGGGACGTAGACATGTGTGTATTCCCTATCTCTTTGATGGTTATTTTCTATGGCTACAATGATGATTTCTCGTATTTTCTTTTCTTTAATCAGCCTCTCTGCTGTTTCATCTAGTTCCCATTCTACTCCTAAGAAGGCAGTCGCCTTGTCGAAGACATTATTTCCATCATGCGTATAAAGCACTGGATAGTGCTGGCTTGTATTTTTTTCATATCCTGGTGGTAAATAAACCCATATTGTACGGCGATTGTTTAGCTTCGTTGCCTTAAAATTTTTATGTATCTGAATGTTTCCTGATATTGTATGCTTACGTTGTGGATTGGGCGTTCCCATATCTCCCCAATTTTCTACTTTGAGGTTTATAACACGTCCCAAGTTGACAACAAGAGTGCGATTCGGAATGTCGTGAAATTCTTCGTCTTTTTCTCCCGTCTTCCAATCTCCTCTCGTGAATTTATATTGTAGATACGTTCCTTTCGGAAGAAGTATACTGAGCTGATGCCGACCAGGAGCAACATTCTTTAGTGGGCATCCTTTGGGATCCCAATTTTTGAGTTTAGGATGGTTTCCTGTGATATAGACTGTGGAATCTGTTTTTTCGGGAACTTCCACAAGAAAAGTAACCCTGACATTTGTAGTTTTTACACCAACGGTTGTATCCATATCAACGTGATCGCCTTTTTAAAGAAGAATTCCGATAAAAAATCCAAATATAAAAGTCAGAAAGGGGATAATCCAACAAAGGATTTTTTTTTTAACAGGATTATCCAAAATCATTTCTTTTTCACAAAAAGGACAAACCTTCTCATATCCAATATAATTACAAGACGGACATATTCGGGTTTGTATCTCTTCTGCTTCCTCATTTATGTTTGCTGCTTCCTCATTTTCGGGAGCAAAAGAAGGAATTTTCAGAAGAGTATTGCAAGCAGAGCAGGTAATTTCTTTTCCGAAGAAGGAAGGTGTTACCTGTAGAATGGCACCGCAAGGACAAAGAAATTCTTGCATTTCCATCTATTTTTTACTCCATTCCATACGTTGTATTTCGATTTTCGCTGTTTTCAGAAGCAATGTGATCCAATATCTGCCTCTGCTAAATTTTATTTTATCAGGCAAAGGAGGCTCCATGCCAAAGAAAAAAATTTCTCTACCATTCCCTTCTATAACAAAATGTTGTATAACAGATTTGGGAAAAAAAGGAATACGATATTGTTTTTCTTCCAGTTGAATAATAATTTCGAGCTTGCTGCCAGGCCTGGGCATAGTATGTATTTGTTGCAACAAAAATTCTATAGAAAGACGAAATGGCTTGTTGGGAATCTCCCATGTTATCTGAGCTTCTCTAAGGCCTTTTGATGTACCCTGCAAATTTTTTCCCTGGATTTTCCAGACTCCTGAAATCTCTTTTGCTAAAGGCCCTCTTTGGTCGAAAAATACCATATTCTTTCCATGATAGTGTTTTGAATATTTTGTTTGCAGAAAAAAATAAAACATAAAACAAGAGATGAAAATAGCGATTATCAAAAGGAAAAAATAGGGAAAAAGCTTTTTTTTCCCTTTAACCAAAGAATATTGGGGCAAAGAGTTCTTGAGTTTATTTTCTAGTATTTCCATAGAAGGAAGCTCTTGCTGTTTTCCTTCTTCTGGTAAAAATGCTTTTGGAGTCAGCAGGCTGAAAGGACTGGAATTCTGAATAAAAGAGATTTCTGGTTCTAGTTTTTCAGGAATAAAAGGATATTGTATTAGTAGAGGCTCTATATCGGATAATAATTCTTCTGTACTTTGATAGCGATTTGCTACAGAACGAGACATCATTTTTTGGGTAATATTCTCTAGCTCTTTTGGAATGCCTGGTACAACTCTTAAAGGAGAGATCGGCTGGGAATAAAGACGTGAGACAGCAATGGCTAAAGGACTGTTCTCCTGAAATGGCAGTTGCCTTGTAATCATAAAATAAAAAGTTACCCCTAAAGAATATATATCGCTTTTTGCGTCTCCCAGGCTTCCTTCACATTGTTCTGGAGAAAGATAATGCAAAGAGCCAAAAATTTTAGAATCCTGAGTACTCTTACCGAGTACTTTAGCCAGACCAAAATCCACGATTTTTAAAATGCCCTTTTTGTTAATCAATATATTGTCAGGCTTTATATCGCCATGTATTACATTTCCCTGGTGTGCAGCTTGCAATCCCGATGCAATTTGAAAAAGGCAATTCAAAGCAACAGATGGGGGAAAAGGGGATTCTCTTTCTATTTTTTTCTGTAAACTTTCCCCTTCTACAAATTCCATTTGTATAAAATAGAATCCATTTTCTTCCCCTACCTGCATGATTCTTAAAATATGGGGACTATCCAAACGTGCTGTTGCTTTTGCCTCTAAAAAAAATTGTTCTACCAAATTCGGATTTTTGCTGAAACGAGAATCTAAAAATTTTATAGCAACAGGAATGTCGAGATTGATATGCCAGGCTTTGTAAACGCTTCCCATTCCTCCCTGGCCAATCCACTTTTCTATTCTGCAACCAGCTATAATTTGGTCTGTCAAATTTTCCATTTTTTATAAGAGCTATTCTAAAAAGACACGTTCGATCAATTTTTCTAAAGCTTCATCATTAAAGAGCGGCAAATTTTCAAAACTTTCTGATGAGCCTTCATTCAATACCCAAATCAAATTATCAGGATAGTTGCTCTCAGACTGGTTGTCAATCACAAGATGAAGGTATGTGAATTGAGCAAGAGTCCTGGAATTATGTCTCAGGCGGATTGTTCCCTTGGAGCTATCCAGGTTCACTCCTTCTGGTACAAAATCCAGATATTTTTCAAAACATTTAAGCTTAAGTGCCTTGATCTGCCCTGGAGTGCTTGATGTTTCTCCTACCATATACCGATAAATACTGATCTGTTCTATGGTCTTCACTTTTTTTTCGATGCGTTCAAATAATTTTAAAGCTGCTTCCTGATATACATAGAAATTTTTTTTGTTTTCTTTAAGGGCAAGTTCTTTATTCTTAAGTCTTTCTTCCAATTTTTTTGCCCAATCCATCTTCAATACTCCCAAAAGCTATTTTAAAGGATAAAAAATTATAGTTTTAGCCACAAAGGGGCGAAATAGAACAGCCAGGAGAAAACCCCCTGGTATTTTATGGTTTTCGTAAAGGGTAAAAGCGTAGAATACTTTCCAAAACACCACCAGAAATAGTCCTTGCCTTATCGGAAATCTGCCAACAATATTCTTTTTTTCCTCTGGGGTCAATGTCTCCGATTTTCCCATTTTTCTTACAAAAACACCCAGGATAGATAAGACCCCGCAGAATTCCAGACAAATTAGCATGAACTTCTAGCGTACCAACGTACCCTATTATACTATTCTTTTCTACAATATCACCAATTTTTTTTTCTGTATTAAAAATACCATCTCCTGGAGAGCGTAAAACTCTTTCCCAAGTGTATCCTGCTATGTCTCCTGGAATGCCTGTATCAGGGAGGGGGCTGCCTTGAGTAATCACTTTCCCCAGGGAATGCCCTCTCATGGTTTCAATACAGACATGAACGTCTTTTCCTGCCTCGAAGCCTGGCCCAATGCCTATTACAAGAGGGGCTTGTGAAATTTCTGTAGAAGTATTTTTTTTATTTAAAATAGCATCTATAACAATGTCTGGCTTTAAATATTCCCGTATTTGAGCCTGAGGATCTACTAAAACAGCGATTTCTGATTTGCCGAGAACGTCAAGGACATCGTCCTTTGTAACCAATCGGCCAGTAATTCCTTCCACTGTAATTTGTTGGGAAAAAATTGCCTGTGCAAAGGAGACTCCTCTGCGAATCACAGTGGGAAATTCTATTTCTGTCATGACAACAGAAAAGCCGCACATTGCCAGCCGATGGGCAATGCCTGAAGCCATTTCTCCAGCACCTTTGATTAAAACAATAAATTTTTCCATTTTTGCCATTCTTCCTTTGTGTCTATATCAAAAATTATCTCTGGCCCAGGAGACTCCACCAGGCAGACTTTCTCTTTATGCCTTTGCAGGATTTCTTTCGCTCCTTTATCGCCTTCTATGCGTTCTATTTCTTGAAAATAGCAGCAAGGTATAAGAACAGGATGGCCTTGTCTGCCCTTGTATACTGGAACTATGATGCTGTCTTCCTTTTGGGACTGTGCAAAAGTATTTATGATTGTGTGCATGATTTCAACAGAAATGAAAGGCATGTCTGCAAGCAAAAGAAGAATAGCCTGAGAATTTTTATTGACTACAGAAATTCCTGCCTTAAGCGATGTCGACATACCCTGGGAAAAATTCTGGTTGATGATAATGTCCACACCAGAGGCTTCTTTTAATAAAGAAAGCGTAAAAATAGCATCCTGATATTTATCACCTACAACCAGAACTCTGTCTTCAAAGGGAACTTTTTGTATAGAGCGAAGGCACCACGAAATTAAAGGGTATCCGCCAAAATCCATAAACAATTTCGGTATTTTCATACGCCTGGCACTGCCTGCTGCAAGAACCAGGGCACTAATCTTAGGAAACATACTTGCCTTACTGTACTTTGGGATACATCAGGTTTAATCGGGTTATGATAAAGCTCAGTATAAGGTTTGCTTCTTCAAAATTATATCCAGAATGATACCATTCAGCAGCAGACGGAGCCATAGGATTGTCCATATCGCGATTTTGCTGCCTTTCCACGCAAAGTTTTACGGTGTATTGTTTCTGGTTTATTGTGTCTTCCTCATCAAGCTGGATAGGCTTAGAAAGATCGCTGGCATCTATGGATGCATCATATTCTTCGATTTTCATAAAAATTTTGTCTCTGAAGCCTTCCAGATAATGGACAGACATTTGTTTCCGCCATTCTGTTTCTATTTCTTTTTTCCCTTTAGAAGCTTTCAGTATATCATAGCGTTTAGACAATACCTGATATGATGTATTCCATATAGCATCCACGGGATAAGCCAATGGATCAGAAGATACCCATTCGCATGTATTGCACGAAATTAGAAAACAAAAAACAGACAAAAAAAATATTTTATAAACACTGAGGCTTTGCTTGAAAATTTTCATAAAGATAGACCTTTTTCACAAAATTCTTTGCAATGGTCTTTGTCCCCTTGAAGAGCATACAAGAGTGCCATTTTCGTCATACAATCTTTAATCCATGTTTCATTTTTTAACTCTTTGGCAATATCCATAGCTTCTTTCTGGCAGGCAAGAGATTTGTCAATCTCTTTTTGATCCAGATAGACCAGGGCCAGATTGCTTAAATGGACAAACTGGGTTTCTCTTATATTAAGTTTTTGAGCCAGATCTAAAGCCTTTCTATGATATTCCAGGGAAAGAGAAAATTTCTCCATATCACGGCAGAGTGTTCCTAAATTGGCATAGATTTTTTCTTGCTCGCTTTCTGGTAAAGGAAACCCTAAGGAATTCTTGAGATATTCTAAACCTTTTTCTTTTTCTCCGATCTGGGCGTATGCAGTTCCGAGATTGCCATAGAGTATAGCCTGTGTACGAGGATCGGGTTTCTGGTTCAAGAAGAGAAGAAGCGCATGGAAGTAAGGTATAGCATATTGGGCTCTATTTTTTTTTAAATATTCCAATCCAGTGGTATAATTTTTTTGAAAATTTTCTTCCGTAACGCTGATTGGCCCAGCAAAAGCTTCCAGAGCGAACATTTTATTGATACATTTTTCTAAAAATTCAAAGGCTTTTGCCTGTTCTTCCTGATTGTTCTTGCGAGAAAATTCTGCCATTTTTTTGAGCTGGTTGATAAACTTCTGGTCTATCAAGGAGGCATGCCCTGAAGCCCATTGCATAAAAGCCTTTGGCCCCATAGCGATATGCTTGAGACTTTCTTGAACCAGCCACCGATCCATCGGCATTCTTTCTTGTTGTTTTTCCATAAACGACTTCCTTATTCTTTAGGGTGAGCGATTTTGGGCCAGAAAGTGTCAAAATCGAAATTCTGGCAATGTTCCCATGTATGACATTCCATGCATATTTTTTTAGGATTGGGAAAAGAGGTAGATGGCCTCAACTGGTCAGGATTGTTATGAAAGGTATGCAAAGAGCTTGGCCCATGACATACTTCACATCCAATGAAAGCAAAATCAGGGGTTTTTTCTTCTCCTTCATAGCCATTTTTTACACCAAAAGCTGTGACATGGCATTTCAAACAATGAGGATCATGATGGTTGTTCTTTCTCTTTAAGCTGTCCAGACTATGAGAGTGGGCTGTTGTTTTCCAGCTACGATAGATTTCCATATGACACATGGCGCAGCGAGAAGCCCCTACGAAACGTTCTTTGCTATTTCCCAGCCCTTCCATATAAAAGCGTTCTTTTCCTAGCTCCTCTCTATAGCGATTGAGAAGATACACTGTTCCAGAATGGTCTTGTATGCTTTCATCCAAAGGGATATTTCCTCCGTTTACCCAGGATAGATCACCAGAAGACTGGCAAGAAAAACGAATTTGCTGTACATAACGACTTTTGGTGCTAAGAGAAGAAAGCACTACAGCATTTTTATTTTCAGGCAGATGGGTTCCTGTTTCTCCTGTGTTGAGAATCATGGAAATTTGAGGGAAATTGTTGCTAAAATAAGAAATCTGTTCAGAAGAAAGGGCAGAAAGCAGAAGAATTATATGGGATTGTTCTTGTATTTCAGGGAGATATTGAGAAAAAGAAGAAATCGGATCAGAGAGAAAGGTACCTTCCCCTGTTTTAGCTTTATTATCTACTAAACCAATGATGGCTATTTTTATTCCTTCTATATCTTTAATTATGTAAGGTTTTACTAAAAGATTCTTGCTTTCATCCATAGTATTAGCAGAGATTAGAGGAGCCGATGTTTTTTCTGCTAAATCCACAATCTGAGAGGAAGATAAAGCCACCTCATACTGTCCAAGATTCAAGGCATCATATCCTATTTTTTCATAAATTTGCAAAATATAATACCATTTAAAATATTCATAGCGATTGGGAGTGGAAGCCATGCTATTTCCTGAATCCACTATAATCGCTGGATTCTGCCTGGACTTCAAAAGATACTGTGCTTGTCTGGGGAGTCCTCCAATCTGGCCACTTTTACACCCACAAGGCTCCAAGTTGCCTGCGATATCAGCAGTAAAATAAATATATACAGTCTTGGGTGAATTGGCTGGAAAAGAAATTCGTTCTCTTGCCAGGCTACTTTTACAACTCAGCAAAAAACAAAACAGAGCTATTCCGAAAAATAAGAAAAAAAAGAAAAATTTGGGTAAAATTTGTTTTTTTGTTGTCATAATATTTATAGACACCTTTGCTTACCAAAAAATAGCATTTTTTTGTTTTTTTTCTTCCTGGCTCTTACAATGAATACAAAGCGTGGTATAAGGAATATAGTCCAATCTTTTTTTACTAATAGGCTGGTTGCAATGTTCGCAGTCTCCATAGGTGCCTTGTTCTATACTTTGTAAAGCAGCTTGTATTTTCCTCACAACCGCAGCTTCACTTTCTATAAGTCCTAGTGCTAGATCCTGCGCGACGGTGTCTGAGCTGATATCAGCGATATGAGTAGGAATATTAGTAATATCTCCTGAGGAATCCATTCTGGAATTTGTCATCACGGATTCTTCCAGATTTTTTAAATTTTGCATCATAATCTGAAGCTGCTCTGAGAGCTTTTCTTTGTATTTTTCAAGTTCTTTTTTATTCACGCCATTATCCTTTTGTAAAAAAATATTTTCCATATATAAAATTCAAAATTCTTTGAAAAATTTGCCTAATTATACAGAGTAGTATGGGGATTTTTCAATCTTTTTCTTGGGTACAAAAAAAAAAATACAAATTTTGTATTAGCCAAAGTGATCCTGTGCAAAATGAGTAGTGCTATGCCAACAGCCTCTACTCCATTTTGCGGTTCTAGCATACTTTTAAAGAAGTCACTATTTCCTACATTCCGCACTTAAAAATTGAAGTTTTCGGAATTATGGATGAAGCGTG
>CALKWO010000025.1 GCA_938003875.1 uncultured bacterium | reverse complement strand
AAAACAACCTAAAAAAATCAAAATTTTTTCCTTAGAAGCTGCGGAACGTAGGAATAAATAAAAGGAAAATAAATAAAATTTTTTTCGTGCATTTCTTCTGATAGTCGCTAAATAATAAATGTTACGGATTTACATCCGTAACAAATGGTTAGAAAAGAGGCCATTCTACACTAAAAGTACTTCCTGAATTGGGTGTACTTTTAATTTGGATGGTAGATTGGTTCATATCAGCAATTTTTTTGCAAATGGATAGGCCTAGGCCTGTTCCATGTGGGTGAAAGGCAATTCCTTCTCTGGTTCGAAAAAAAGGTTGGAAAAGTTGAGGCAGGCATTCTGGGGCAATTCCTATTCCCTGATCTTGTATGGAAATGGTGAGATACTTTTTGCTTTCTTGCATAATACGGATGATCACAGGTGTATTTTCTTTAGAATATTTTATAGCATTGTTCAGCAAATTGTTAAACAGAATTTGGAATTGCTCTGGATTTCCTAGCAAACAGGGAATAGAATCAGGCATTTCTGCCTGGATCCTATCTTTCAATGCTAAAGAGTCGATTATCTTTTTCAGCTCTTCCCAAGGGTCGAATTGCACAAATTTTTCTTCGCTCTGAAAAAAGTTTTGTAAATTCGTGTATTGTAGCATATCCTTGAGACTTTCCATCATATTGACGGTTCTGGAAAGAATTTTTTGAAGCAATTCTTTGGTTTTGGATTCTATCGTTCCAGCGTATCCTCCTAAGATAAGCTTTGTATAGTTCTGAACAACTCCTAAAGGTGCTTTCAACTCGTGAGTCACTAAAAGGATGTACTCTGTTTTTTCTTTGTCTAAGCTTTCCAGCTTGTGCTTTGTAGCTTCGTACATTTCATAAGCTTCATATCTCAAAACAGTCAATCTATAGTTTACAAATATCAAGGCATTGGAAACAAGGACAAAAATAGCAGCATCCTCTATCAATGACTTGGGAATGCTATAAAAATAGAAATGACTAAAAGCAAGCAGGCCTAAAATAGTGCAATTCAGAACAAAGGTATAAAAAACAATGGCTTGCCTTCCTAAAACGCTTACTGACAATACACAATGTATTAAAAAAAATACAAACAGCCCAGAGTGGATGCGTTCCTGGCTGACGCATAAAAGAATTAGAATCAGCCAATCCAGAGCAATCTGGACATAAAGGAATTTTTTGAATTTTGCATAAAAAAGCTCAGCTTCTGTCCAAAAATGCTTTGTGATCCATTTATGATAAAGGCTGAATGCATAGTTCACACCCACAAGGACGATTCCACAAAACAAGGCAGCGACAGGATTGATATAAATAAAATCAAGCATGTATGGCGAAACAAAATAGAATAAAACCAGTAAAAAGCCAATCCATGTCCTGATTTTAAGATAATTTTTTCCGATTGTCTCTAAATGCCGATTCCATACGCTCGCCAGGATATTCTTTTTATGCAATGTATCTTGGTTCATTTCATTTTTCAATATTTCAGATTGCCTGTTTTTTGAAAATGGGTTACGATTTTCAGAAGCAATTCTACATCCAAAGGCTTTTCCAAAAATAATTCTGCTGGCAACCAGTCGTAGGTCTTTATCTGAGAGGAAAAGGCCATATTGAACTGCTGGTTGATGGCCGATAGTATTATAATCGGAGTGTTTTTAAAATTTTCATGTGATTTGATTTCTCTGCACAGCTCAAAACCTGCTGTGCTGTTACCAGGAAAAATCACATCCAAAAAAACAAGATCGGGTCTTTCTTTCCCCATAATCTCCAAGACCTTGCCAGGCTCGGTTGTGGAAATCACTTTAAAACCATTGGCGGTAAGGGGGATTTCCATACTCTCGATAACATCAACATCATCATCTACTATAAAGATTTTTTTTAAGTCTTCCATGCTATTCTCCTTTAATGCCTTTCTGCTAAGGGAACATAAGCATTATCCCTGTTTCCTGTATCCAAAGTAATAGGTCTGAAAATCCTATTGTCATTCCATTGCTCTGCTATATGTGCCGACCATCCTACTGTTCTGGCAATAGCAAAGATCGTTGTAAATAGTATAGGATCTATTTTCAAAATGTAAAGCAATGTTCCAGAATAGAAATCTACATTGGGATAGATTTTTTTCCCTTGTTTTACTGTGTATGCAGTAAAATGCTCCTCTAGTTTTTCCAGAATAGCAACTTTCTTTTGAGTTTCTTCATTTTTGCTAATTGACTGGAGCAATCGCTGGATGATGATGGCTCTTGGATCTTTGATTTTATATATCCTATGCCCCATTCCATCTATTTTTCTTTTTTCTTCTATGGCTTTTTCCAACCATGTTTCTACATTAGAGACACTGCCGATTTCTTCCAGCATTTTAAGTACCCCTTCGTTGGCCCCTCCGTGTAAAGGACCATACAACGCCCCGACTGCTGCGGATAAGGCACAGCTTACGGGTGCCAGAGTGGATGCGACAACGCGGGCAGTAAAAGTAGATGCGCAAAAGCCATGCTCTGCATGCAAAACCAAAATTTTATCGAAAATATATTCATGCTCTGGGGTGGGTTTTTCTCCACGAAGCATATACAAAAAATTGGAGGCAAAGCTAAGATCAATTTCTGGCTCTACGACAGGAAGGTCATTCATGATCCGATAGTAGGCAGACACAATCAAGGGAACTTGGGAAATATAGGCTAAAAGGGTCTCAGCAGGATGGCTGTTCTTTTTGTTGTCCCAGATTCCACCCAATGCAGAAAAGGCGGTTTGCAATGCCTTCATGGGATGAGTTTCTTTGGGCAAGCTTCTTAAAATGCGTAGAGTAGAGCGATGTAGCCTTCTGTATTTCAGCATTTTATCGATATAGGCTTCAAGCTCTGAAGAAGAAGGGAGGTGTCCATACAATAGCAAATAGGAAACTTCTTCAAAGTTAGAATGATTTACCAGGTCTTCGATATTGAATCCATAGTAATACAGTTTTCCTAAAATTCCATCTACAATAGATATTTTGCTTTCTGCAGCAATGACTCCATCGAGTCCTTTGGAATATTTCATTTCCTGGTTCATGGGTACCTCTCTTTAGGGCATATCGCCGCTGGTTAGATATTCCAATGCTTTGCTGAGGCTCTTTGCATTGGGGTTAATTGCCAATCCTTTACGATACACTGCAATCGCTTCGGTAATTTTCCCTTGCTGTTGCAAAGCATGGCCTAAATGGTAGTAAGCTATAGTATTTTCTTTGCAAAGAGCTATCACTTTTTCAAAAGCTTCTACAGCTTTATGTACTTCGCCCAAAAATTTATAGCATTGTGCTAGTTTGAACCATGCTTCTCCCCATTCAGAATTGATCTTGATGATATAGTTATAAGCGGCTGAAGCATTTGCATATTCCATCTGGATCATATAGCAATTGCCCATCCAGTACCATGCCATAAGGAAAGAAGGATCCAATGCTATTACTTTTTCAAAAATTTTCAAGGCCTCATGATAGTTCGCCTTATAGTATTCCGATATACCCAGGTCATAAGTAGAGGCGACAGCATTGGGCTTCAAGGTTGTTGCCAATCGGAAACCTTCGGCTGCTATTTTGATATTTCCTTTGAGGAATGCAATTCTACTTCTTACAACCGTGGGAAGAAAATTGTCTTGTGTCTCTTGAGAATATTTATCTACTTCTTTGATTACCTGTTCTGTATCGTGCAGTAAAAAAAAATTTTGAATCGTCATAATCACCTCCTGCGTTTATATGCTATTTTATATATTTAGGACAATTTTTAATACTATTCTTTCAAAAGACGATGCACTGTTTCGAGCAAAATATCGCAGTTGATTGGCTTTTCCAAGAATTCATTTACAGGCATAAAAGTTTCACTTATGCTTTCTTGGGAAAATTTCATAAAACCAAGCTTAAACTGTTCATTGATAGCAGAAAAAATCAAAATAGGTATTTTCTGCAAGCTTTCCTCTTTACGAATTTTTCTTGCCATTTCAAAACCACCAGCGACATTTTCTGGAAACATTACATCCAGAATCAAGAGATCTGGAGATTCTGCCTTTACCCTTTCTAGGAGATTTTCTGTATCGTTGAAGGAAGAAACTTGAAAATGATTGTTCTCTAAAACGGTTGTGATTGCATCCACCATATCAAGATCATCATCGATAATTAAAATTTTTTTCATTTTTTCATTCCTGAAAATAGTTGATTTAATTTTGGTTTTCTTGTAATCTTGCCTTATGCTTAATAAAAGCAAAAACAATGCCATGCCTGAATTCCTGGGATAGAGGATAATTCCGCTATAATTTGTAATGGGAAAGTGTAACATGTGACACTATGTAACATATTACACAGTGTCACATGTTACACTTTTGGGATATCAAAAAGAAAGCTTTCATTATTAAAAAGGGCGAAAAATATGAGAAAAAAAATAGAAGAATTAGAAGCAAAAATTCGCAGGCTTGAAGAAGAGCTGGGAAAAACGAAAAAAGCTTTGCAAAATACTAAGATATCATGCTTTCCTTGTATTGCTAAAGAAAACAAAATCAATATCCAGGATCGGCTTTTCACTATTTTGGATTGCTTGCCTGCCTGGATCATTTTATTGGAACCAGGTGGTTGTATCCGCTTTGCCAACCAGAAATTTCGCCAAAAATTTGGAAACAACTTGAAAAAACCTTGTTATCTTCTGTTAAAAGAATGCTCTCAGGCTTGTATTTACTGCCCTGCCAGAGAGGTTGTAAAAGAGAAAGTACCTTTTGAAATTGAGTTTAAAACTCTTGATGAAAGGGTATATCAACTTTTCGCTTACCCTTTTAAAGATATAGATGGCACAGATCTTGTATTAGAATTAGGTATCGATATTACAGAAAAAAAAATGTTGGAATTAGAAAATATTCGAAACCATCAACTCGCTGCTTTAGGGGAGGTAGCTGCCAGCATTGCGCATGAAATCAACAATCCCATAAATGGCATAATCAACTATGCTCAAATTTTATTGGATGAAAATATTTCAAGCCATATTTCAGGAATATCGGAGAAAATGCTTAAAGAAGGCAACAGAATTGCTTCTATAGTAAAGAATATGTTACTTCTCTCTAAAGATACCAAAGGCGAGAAGAAAGAGTTTTCTTTAACAGACATTTTATACGATACCTTAGAGCTTCTTGAGCCTCAATTCGAAAAAGAAGGGATTGAAATAAAGACAGAAATTCATGAACGCATTTCTAAAATTTTGGGAAACCAGCAGCAAATCAGGCAGGTTTTCCTCAATTTGCTTACGAATGCAAGAGATGCGCTGAATGAAAGATTTCCAGGGATTCATCCAGAAAAATGGGTGAAGATTTCTGCGCAGCCTTGTTGCGATCATGGAGAGATGATGACAAGGGTCATTTTTTATGACCAGGGTATAGGAGTCCCTCCAGAACGCCTCGAAAAAATATGGATTCCCTTTTTTACAACCAAACCAGGAAACAAAGGAACAGGCTTGGGCCTAAGCATTTGTTCGAATATCATGAAAGAACACAACGGTCAGATAGATTTTGAAAGTGTTTATAAACAGTTTACAAAAGTCTCGCTTTTGTTTCCTGCCAATCTAAAGGATTAGCGATGAAACTTTCTATTTTGGTCATTGACGATGAAGAAAGCGTTCGTTTTACTTTTGGCTCTTTTTTGGAAAAAGCAGGCTATCAGGTCTGGTTAGCAGAAAATTATATCGAAGGGAAAAAGGCTATCTATTCGTATAAACCTGATCTGATTTTTTTGGATATTCATTTACAGGGAAATTCTGCTCTTTCTCTAATCCAGGAAGCAAAAAAAGTCAATCCTGAATCTACGATTATCGTTGTTACAGGCCGACCAGAACTGAGTAGTGCTATAGATGCTCTGCGTTTAGGTGCTTTTGATTATCTATGTAAGCCTGTTATTAAAGAGACTCTTTTGCGTGTTGCAGGAAATATTTCCCAATATAAAGAGCTAAAAGAGGAAAAACAGAAACTTTTAAAACAAAAAGAGGAATATCGTCAGCATGTAGAATGTATATGGAGAAGCGTGCAAGATGCCATTATCACATTGGATATGAATATGATGATAGTTCATGCCAATCTTGCTACCAAAAAAATCTGTCAAAATATATACGATGAGTCGCAAAAGCCTATGACGCAAAAAAAATCTACGCCTTGCCTGGAAATGTGCTATCCAGCCATCCATCAATCCCTGGAAACCCAGAAAAGCTTCCATGACTATTGCATTCCTATTTGCTATGGAACTCCTGAAGAGAAAATCGTCAATGCTTCTGGCTCTCCCCTGTTGGATGAAAACCAGAAAATCATTGGCTTTGTTTTGGTTTTGCGAGACATTACCAAAATATCTCGCCTGGAGCGAACTTTCCAAGAGGTAGAAAAATTTTATAATATTATAGGAAAAAGCAGGCAAATGCAGGAGATCTATGAAATCCTAAAAGAAGTAGCCAATAGCGATACTACTGTTTTGATCACAGGGGAAAGCGGGACAGGGAAGGAGATGGTTGCTCGTGCTATCCATTATACAGGCATTCGCAAAAATAGGCCTTTTGTTGCTATCAACTGTGCAGCTTTAAGCGAAACTTTGCTGGAAAGCGAGCTGTTTGGTCATACCAAAGGTGCTTTTACTGGTGCTTTCAGTGATAAAAAAGGAAAATTTGAAATAGCAGATGGCGGATGCCTTTTTCTGGATGAAATAGGAGATATTTCGCCTATACTCCAGGCAAAGCTCTTAAGGGTGCTGCAAAACAAAGAATTTGAGAGAGTAGGCGATACCAAAATGCTCAAGATGGACATAAAGATTATTGCAGCGACTAATTCTGATTTAAAAAATAAAATCAAAAAGGGAACCTTTCGAGAGGATCTTTACTATCGTCTAAAAGTTTTAGAAATAAAACTTCCGCCACTTCGGGAAAGAAGAGAGGATATTCCTTTACTTACAGAGCATTTCTGCCTTCGGATGTGCGAAAAATTCAAAAAAAACATCCAGGGAATCTCCCCAGAAACTTTGGAATTGTTTATGAGATATCCCTGGCCTGGCAACATTCGGGAGATGGAGAATACCCTTGAGCAAGCCTTTATACTATGCCATGAAAAAATGATCCAGCCCATGCACCTTAGCTCTGAATTCCAGGAATATTTCCATACAGGCAAAAAACAAGATGAAAAAATACTCAAAAATAGAGACAGCACAGTATACCGTGAACACATACTGGAAGTTCTGGAAAAAACGAAGTGGAATAAGGCAAAGGCCTCTCGTATCCTGAAAATCAGCCGACAAACTCTCTATCGTTATATGATAAAATACGAATTGATTGCTGAGCCTTCTGGGGGAAAATTGGATATGCAATGAAACGATATGATCTTGATGGGATAAAATTGGGGGAGAAAAAAAATTACAATCTGAAGCGTGCTTCTCCTGATCGTTTATGCGTTCACGATGTTCTGTAGATTGTAATTTTTTTTTACTCCCTCAAACTTCATTATAAAAAGAGTTTTCTATACGGCCACGACTTTGACAACTGGTCCACAAGAAACTTCAAGGTGTTTTGTGGAATTCAGCATCTCTCCATCCAGGGTGTAGTAATAAGGATGAAAAGTGTCAATAACGACTTTGTCCGTTACAACATCATATAAAGAAGCATGTTGTATTTTTTTGCCTCTTCTGATGTTATGTAAATTTTTTAACATTTCTAAAGGTTTCAGATTGACTGCCAGGAAATGCAATTTACCTTGCTCTTCTCTTGCACGGTAGAATGGTTTAAAGCCTAAACCACATTCTTTTTCTGTTGCAGCCATGAGTGCCATGAATTTTGTTTCAGGAAGAAGCTTCTCTCCAATCTGGACATTGGCTTCTATAGGTTTCCAAAGTTTGGAAATAAAAGAATTTCCGCTCATAATAGCCCAACAAGATTTGAAAAAGAGTGTAGCTGCTTTTTTCCAGCCAGCATTTCCTCCTTTGTAGTATTCTTGCATAAAGTTAGCAATCAAACCATTGCCAAAAATAAAGCCAAATTTGTTGTTTACTTTGAGTAATGTATGGAAAAGATAAGGCAATCTGCCTTCTTCCAGACATGACAGCAATCTTTCCAGTCTTTGCTCTGGGGTACCTTGCATCTTCAGGGAAGTTTCCAATAGATTCATGGTGCCGCCTCTTAATAGAGCAATGGCTGGTAATTCTCTTCCTTTGTCTTTGTATACCTGGCAGAATTTAGTCAGAACGCACTGGTTCGTCCCATCTCCACCACTGATACCTAATATGTCAATCTTTTCTTCACAAAATTCATGAGCGATGGAAGAAATATCTTCTATTGACCTGGTTTCCCTTAGTATACCAGAATTCCCCAACATTTTTTCTAAATTGGCTTTACGCTCTTTAGCATGGAATTTATTGCTACCAGCGCAAGGGTTAAAAACAATACCGACCTTCTTCATTAGCCAACTCCCAATTTGTACTTTTGTACTAAATAGATTGAAAAAAACAATAAGTGCCAAATTATTTTGGCAGTGTTATTTTTTTTTTGCATATTCGCACCAGAAATATCCCAAAATTCTTCTGGGATACCACATTTTAAATGGTGTTTGTGCAAAAAATATGCCATTGAAGAAAAAGCTAGGAAATTTCATCTAAAGACCATACAAAAGCTTTGATACCTTGCAAGGAGGCTGTTTTTCTCAAAGAACGGATAGCTTGAAGAATCTCTTGTGTCTTGTCTTCTTCTACAGCCACAAGTAAAGCAGAATTTGCACCAGGCCATATAGTATTGTCCAGATGAGATCCGCTAGACTTTCCTTTTCCTAGAACTTTAGAAAAGCATGTATAGCCTTCTATCCCTGCCTGCTCTAGCTTTTCCAAAATTTCCTCATGAAGACAAACATTGTACGAAAGAAAAATCATCTTCATCTTTTTTTATCTTTCCTAAAAAAATTTTTACTCCCTTGTTCCAAACGATCAGGAATTTCTATTTCCTCTTCTAAATCAAATATTTCCAGCCATTCTTCCATGGTAAGGTCTTTATCGCTGGAAACGATATTTTTCTTTTCTTGTTTTTGTCCGCTTCTCAAAGATTGCAAAAATTGCTCTGGTGATATGATTTTAGCATTGTACCTCTTTACCTTTTGGATGATTTGTCGATCTGCTGTCACAATCTGAGCACCATAAAATTTTTCGCTTAACTCGATGATTTTCTCGTCTGCCTTTCCCTCCCCAATGGCATAAATGATTTCCAGGCTTTGATAAGAAACATTTCTTTCAAAAGGCATGATGCCTTGCTGTCCATCGAAAACCAAAATTACTCTGGGGATTCTTTGTTGGGCTTTATATTGGGCAATTTTTTTGATAAGATGTGCTCTTTTTTCTTCCAGGGTCTTCCCTTGGTCCCTCCAGCCAGGAAAAAATAGCAAATTGTATCCATCAATAATGAGAATCATTTATCAATCTTCCTCTATTGCTTCTCTGGCGTTGATTCCTAATTCTTTGAGCTTTTGCTGTAGGCTTTGTCTTGGCATGTCTAGTGCATGGGCAGTTTGGGATATATTTCCTTTATATTGTCTGAGATGCTGGATAATGAATTGTTTTTCAAATTCCTGGACATATATTCTTTTTGCTTCCTTGAAAGAAAAAGTACTCCCAGACATAGGCAGAATCTCTTGATCTTTACAAAGGTTGGACTGTAAAATTTCAGAGGGAAGATCTTCCATTCCGAGGGTATCATTGCAGGCAAGAAGGACACTTTTCTCCATAACATTCTTCAACTGCCTTATATTGCCTGGCCAGTGGTAGGACATCATTTTTTGCATTGCTTCAGGAGTGATTCCTTGCATATTTTTATTGTATTTACGAGAAAAAATTTCCAAAAAATGGTTTATCAATAAAGGAATATCATTTCCTCTCTGCCTGAGAGGGGGGAGATAGATGTCCAGAACTTTGATGCGGTAGTAGAGATCTTCTCGGAATTTTCCTTCTTCTATTTCTTGTAGAAGGTCTTTGTTCGTGGCAGAAATAAACCTCACATCGGAATGAATGGTATTGTTGCCCCCTAGCCTCTCAAAAGTTTTTTCTTGAAGGACACGGAGTATTTTGGCTTGTGTATTCATGCTCATATCGCCAATTTCATCTAAAAAAAGTGTCCCACCATTGGCTTCTTCCATTTTCCCTTTACGTTGTTCCCCCGCTCCCGTAAAAGCTCCTTTTTCGTGCCCAAAGAGTTCGCTTTCAATCAGGCTTTCTGGAAAGGCTGCACAGTTTGTAGCCACGAATTTTTTGTCAGATCTCTTGCTTCTTTTGTGAATTTCCTGGGCAACAAGCTCTTTTCCCGTCCCACTATCGCCATAGATCAAAACATTGATGTCGGTTTTGGCTGCTTTTTCTATCATATCATAAATTTTGAGCATTACCTCAGAGCGTCCAATCAATTCCCCACATCCTTCCTGACGGCGGATCTTTTCCTGGAGGATTTGATTTTCTCGGACAAGCGAAAGTTTTTCCAGGGCATGTTCTGTAACCAATCTCAGTTCTTCCAGATCATAAGGCTTTACGAGATAATCATAAGCCCCTTTTTTCATCGCCTCCACAGCAATTTTTTCTGATCCGTATGCTGTGACCACAATTACCAGAGGTGGATTGGAGAGTTGGTTTATTCGTACTAAAACATCCATTCCTTGTAGCCCTGGCATGTTCAGATCTAAAAAAACAATGTCTATATTTTTTTGTTGCAATATTTGCAATGCTTGTAAGCCGTTCTCTGCTTCTATTATATTATAGTCTTTCCAGCTTAATGCTTTCTTCATTCCAAAGCGAGCTGCTCGTTCATCATCTACGATCAATAAATCAGGCATTTTCAGACCTATAAAAAGGAGTTGTAACCGCAAGTTTTTCTGTTCAACCTTGCAGCTACAACTCTTTGTAATACAAATAATTATTGTTTAACGTTTGTTATCTTTTTCTAAACATAGCCCAGGCGACCAGGAATAAACCAAACAGAGCGATGGAACTGGGTTCTGGAATGGTATAGGTGACTTGCAGAATCTGTCCATTGCCTCCTGATACCACTGAGTATGTATAGTTTGCATTCATGGTAAGGTTAGATGTGTTTATGCTAGACGCTGTCATGATATTGAAGGTCTGGCCTATGACAGGGGTGAAGCTATCCAGAGCGGAAACCTGGATCTGACCATTTAAAACCGCAGTTCCCTGAACATAGAGGTAATCGTTGCCAGCACTTCCCACTTCTATATTGATGCTATCCTGAGTGCCTAGAGAAAGGTTGCTCATACCATATACTTCCAGCTCGTTGAAAGATCCACTAGGACGATAGTCTATTGTGCGAGAAACCATTCCCAGTCCACTATAGCTGAAACGAGCTAAAGCCTGGACGCTGGAATCTCCTGTATTCTGATTTGTGGATACAATGGTATTGTCTATATTCAAGAGATAGAGATAGCCACGGAATTGTACTCCGCAGCTACTTCCGCCATCTGTACGGCCATAAAGATCTATGCGAGATACTGCATATTCTTGTCTGCTACTGTTTGGGACTCCTGCAAGGGTTCCAAAATTCACTTTGAAAAAATAGGGAGAGGTAGGAGTCTTATTATAGTTATCTACATGCCAGCTATGAGCTCCAAATCCTAAGTTTTGGCCTGCCCCATCATTCCCACCAGCAGCACTGGCACCCCAGGAATAATAAGGATCAATACCATCAATAGAGCTGGTGCTTGCTCCACCACGGGAATTGACCGTAGTCCTTAGGGCAAGGTTTCCGCTGATGTAGTTCACTGTACCCAACATTCCTGCCCCGCCAGGGTTGATAACCTCAGCGGATGGCATATATAAAGAAAGAAAAAAAACAAAAAGTATTATGATTTTTTTCATCATATTTTTCTCCTGTTATTGCGCAATCCCTTTGTCGCCAAAAAAGCTAATATCAAAAGCACAAAGCTAGAGCATTCTGGAACTGCTGTCTGGAATTGTACTTCCAGGGCGATAAAGCTATTACTGTTGCAAGAGCCTGTAAGATTAATGTCAATATAGTTCGCGCCAAATCCTAGAGCATAGATGCCCATTTGCGTCAATTCTTGTAGAGTTACATTGGTTATTGTATTGCTAAATCCTGTAAGACGATAGCCATCAAATGTGCTGGAACTTCCAGCATAGCCAGTGCTGTTCTGAAAATCCATATAAATATGATTCGCTTCAAAATTGAACAGAATGTGGCTTTGTGACAGTATAGAATCGGCTGTTCCTGCCTGCACAACTGTGGATATAGGGGAAACATAGTGGACACCAATACTAGGGTAATATCGATTGATGGTGATTGTGTCCCCGATCATGGTTGCCCATGAAAAAACAGATAAAAATAAACTCAGTAAGAGAATAAGATAGAATTTCATGGCTTTTCCTCCTGCTATTATGAACCGCAAAATGGAGTAGATGCTATTAGCATAGCACTACTCATTTTTCACAGGATCATTTTGACCAATACAATGTTTTATTCTATTTCAACAAATGGAGGGTTATTTTGCAATAAAAAATTTAGAGTTTTATTTTGATTTTATAGCAAATCCATCAGGAAGGTGTAAAAATTTTAGATCTTTGTATGATTCAAGATCCTAGGTGAAAAGACCTGGCCAGCCCAAACCTGCACTTCTTGCCATGGTTAGTGTATTTATCAAAGACGCATTTCAGAAAGCAGGAATGTAGCTAAAAGTACCTATTTTTTCTGCCATGTTAAAGCAGGATCTAGCACCCTGTTTATAGAAAGAAGGCTCAGGTCCAGAGTAGGATCTTTCATATTGGTTTGATTTGCTTCGGCTTCAAAAATACTATTGGATTCATCTGCATAATAGATTTTAACACCATTGCTCAGACTTATAGGATAAGCATAGTATACAAAAGAAGAACCATTGGAACGATAGTAGTACTTATATCCACCTTTAGGGTCAATATGGCTATAATAGTATTGGGCCTCTTCCATTGTTAAAGGGAATTTTTGGTCGCTGCGGTCCTGGCTGTAGGTTGTCATGGCACTGGAAAAACTTCTTAAATTTCCAAAGGCATTCGTAGCATTGGATACTCTTCGTGCTGCCAGAAGGGCTGGCACAGTGAGAGCTACAAGAATCGCCACAATAAGAATAATAACTATCATTTCCAGAAGAGTAAAACCTTGATTTCGTTTCATAGCACCTCCTCTTAATATTAAAAAAAAGAAAAGAATGTCAAAGTTCTTTCAGCTTTTCATTATATCAGTTTTGCTAAGAAAGTCAAGCTACTATAAAAATTATAAAAAAATAAAATATATTAAGAGAAAAGGCCTTTTAAGAAAAGAGTTATTTTAAAGGCAGGATTAGGGATTGCGCTGAAGGTCGTCTTTTCCGAATAGATCGTCATTTTCGGCGCAACCCTGCGGCTACAGCTCATTGCAATGCAAATGATTATTGCTTAACACGTATGACGAATACGATTACGAATCTAAACATGCGAATAGGCTCTAAATATTCTGTGGTAAAATTTTAAATTATGCCCATTCGCAGAATATTTTTATGAACTCACCTACTATTTTTTTCTTAAGAAAAAAATAGTTATGAAAAGACTAAAGAGCAAGAAAGAAGAAGGTTCTGGGATATTAGTAGCAATGGTATAGACTTCTGTTGTGGAATCATTTTGATGGATATAATATTTGGTCCCATCAAAAGCAGCTCCATAAACATAATAACCTATATAGTAACTTCCCATTCTATTTCCTGTAGAAAGATCAAAGTATTCCAGGTAACCTTGGCTTGTGCCTCCACGAATCAAATAGTTGTCTACAACTGCCAGACCACCATGCATCGTGTCTGTCATGTTGCTCAAAACAATGCTGCTTACTAAAGCACCTGTAGCTTTATTTAGTTTATGGACTGTATTGCTATTGTATCCCATAGCATAAACGTAGTTCGCATCGGCTGCAACACCACCAGCAGTAGTACCAAGATTGTATGTCCACAAAGTAGTAGAATTAGTCATTCCTGCTTTTTTGGTAATCGTATTGTATCCCCAATTAGCCGTATAATAGCTACCATCTGTATCACCCCAAAGCTGCATCATTTGAGCCTGCCCTGAATTAAAGGTGCCTAAAAAATTGTAATTCCTGTCATAGCGATAAACAGTAGGGTCGGCCCATAATGGTACCCAAAATTCATCAGCATAGGGACTATAACCTGATCCATGAGATTGGCTAGGCAAATTTACCTGGCCTACGAATTCTGGAGGCCATATCAGAGCAGCCTGTAAGCAAGTTGCCAAAAAAAATAAAAACAGAATAAAATTTTTCATATTTTTATTCCCTTTCTATAATTCAAAAAATATTGAAAGTAGATTATGGAACTTTGAATATTTTAAATCTTATCGCTTCTAAAGTCAAATAAAAAGCATATCGGTTTTTCCAATTATATCTTGCAATTCTGGAGTCTTTTTGATATTTTTTAAATATAATATTTTTGAATGCAACATATATGACAGCAAAAAGAAAGAAAGCCTATGTTTAAAAGAATTTTGATTGCCAACAGGGGAGAAATTGCCGTTCGTATTATACGTGCATGCAAAGAGATGGGAATACAGACCGTTGCTGTTTTTTCCCAGGCAGATAAAAATTCTCCTCATCTAAAACTTGCCGATAAAAGTGTTTGCATAGGGCCATCTCATAGTTCACAAAGCTATCTAAATAAAGAAGCCATTCTCCAGGCAGCACTTCAGAACCATTGCCAGGCAATCCATCCTGGTTTTGGTTTTTTGTCGGAAAATGCTCTTTTTTCTGCTTTATGTAGTCAATACAACATTACTTTTATCGGGCCATCTCCTAATGCTATAAAGCTTATGGGAGATAAATCCAATGCACGACAAACCATGAAACAGGCAGGACTCCCTATTATTCCTGGCTCAGACCAGGTCATTCCTACCCTTGAAGAAGCACAGAAAATAGCCAATGAAATTGGGTTTCCTGTTCTTCTTAAGGCAACAGCAGGAGGCGGAGGCAAAGGAATGAGAATTTGCCAAAATCCTGATGAACTTGATAAAAATTTTATAGAAGCAAGCTGCGAAGCCGAGAAAGCCTTTGGCAATAAAGGTCTTTATATGGAAAGGTATCTTATAGATGGCCGCCATATTGAATTTCAGGTAATCAGCGATAGCTATGGAAATGCAGTCCATCTAGGTGAAAGAGAATGCTCTGTACAAAGAAACCACCAAAAGCTTTTGGAAGAATCCCCTTCTTGTGCTGTTACTCCTGAGCAAAGAGTCGATATAGGCTCAAAGATTGCCAAGGCAGTGCGTATGGTTGGTTATCAAAACGCAGGAACCATGGAATTCTTCATGGAAAAAGGCAATCTCTACTTTATGGAAATGAACACAAGAATCCAGGTAGAACATCCTGTCACAGAAATGGTCACCCAAACAGACATTGTGAAAGAGCAAATTCGGATTGCTGCTAATCATATTCTATCCTGGGATCAGTCCAAAATTTCTTTTCAGGGGCATGCTATTGAATGCCGCATCAATGCAGAAAATCCCGATGACAATTTTCGTCCATCTCCAGGACAGATTCTCCGATTCCAGCCGCCTGGAAATATAGGCACAAAAAATCTTCGTCTGGATACTTTTGTAGAAGAAGGATACACTATACCTTCGTTTTATGATTCCATGATAGGAAAGCTGATCGCCTGGGGTGAAAATAGAGAAGAAGCCATTGCTATTTTAAAAAAAGCTCTGGAGGAATTTGTCATAGAGGGCGTGCCTACAACCATTCCTTTGCATCTTAAAATTTTGCACAGCGAGCCTTTTAAAACAGGCAATTACAACACATCCATACTAAAACAGATCAAACTTTAAGCCTTCCCTGCCCCCCTAAATTACAAGGGGAGGCAAGCCATTTTTTTTTTTCTTGTCAATTTTTGAACCAGTAACTATAATAGAAAAATAGGCGAATTTGTTCTGATCAAAAAGTGGTCCAACCGCACAATGGAGCAGATGCTATTTTATAGCACGGCTCATTTTGCACAGGATCACTTTGACTATAATAGAAAAATAGGCGAATTTGTTCTGATCAAAAAGTGGTCCAACCGCACAATGGAGCAGATGCTATTTTATAGCACGGCTCATTTTGCACAGGATCACTTTGACTATAATAGAAAAATAGGCGAATTCTAAAAAATAGCATACAATACCGCAGGCTAAAGCTGATGCTATTTCATAGCACTTCTTAGCCTGCACACATTTTCAATTACAGGGAAGCAGTTATGGAAATAGATGACGATAAGGATAATAATAACGTTAGTATTCCTATACAAACGATTTCTTCATCAGAAGAAATATGGGATGAAATACCCATCACTTCGATTGTGTTTGGCTTGGAAATGTTAGAAGAACAAAAGAAAAAACAAACCCAAAATTAACTACTGAGAAAACATGCCAGAATATAATATAGGAGATACAGTAGACTCTCGCTACCATCTTAAGAAATTTCTTGGAGGAGGCAGGGTAGGTAAGGTCTATCTTGCAAAAGATTTACAGGCCAACCAGGATATTGCCATTAAAATCCTTACAGATCGCCCCCATTCGGAAAGAGAGAAGTCTCTCTTTTTGCGAGAGTTCGCTGCCATTAAAAATCTGAATCATCCTGGGGTTGTAAAAGTCTATGAACAGGGTACGGGCTATTTTACTATGGAGCATATAGAGGGAGACTCTTTAATCAAAAAAAAAGAAAGCGATGTCTCCCAAATTTTTGAGCTAGGAATCGATATTACCAGGGTTTTGGACTATATCCACCACCAGGGTGTAATCCATAGAGATCTGAAGCCAGAAAATATTAAAATTACTCCTCAGGGAAGTATCAAAATTCTCGATTTTGGATTTGCCATTGGCTATGATATGGCAAACCTTCTTTCTTCTGGGACTGGAGACATCGCTGGTACCATCAATTATATGGCTCCAGAGGTGATTAAAGGTTTTCAGGTAGACCCCAGAACAGATCTTTATTCCTTGGGCATCATTCTTTATGAGCTTGTTACTGGGAATTTGCCCTTCAAGAGTACTGATATCCTTACCACCATCATCAAGCAGGTGGAGATGAATCCAACGCCTCCTAGTGAACTAAATGCCAAAATAACTCCTGGGTTTGAGGCAATTATACTGAAATTGATTTCCAAATCGCCAGCGAAAAGATTTCAATCCGCAGATGAGCTTTTGAGTGCGATGATGCGTTTGGCAGGAAGATCGGAAATCTTGAGAATCAAAATCGACAGGGGAAGAAAATTTCTCTATGCTCCTAAATTCATAGGAAGAGAAAAAGAATTGCAACAAATGTCCTCTATTTTCAAAAAAGCCATGAAAGGCAGAGGCACATTTTTATTAATCCAGGGAGAAGAAGGAATTGGGAAATCCAGGCTGCTCAATGAATTTATGGGTGGTCAGGGAGTACTTTTTCTGGATGTCACATGCGATAGCAGCATGGGATCTCATTTTGCTGCTTTCACACAGATTATCTATTCTCTTTTTAAATTTCTGGAAAAATCCAATGCTTCTTTTCTTCCTGATCTTGCTGAAAAATGGGGACCAACGCTTTTGCCTATTGTACCTGTGCTAACCCATAAAATCTATATGTTTGGAATTACGCCTAAGGAAGATATTTCCCAGGAAAGCATACACCAGACCCTTTGCCAGTTTTTCATCGAGATATCCAGATACCATGCGTTGGGAATTTTCATTGACAACCTGGAATGGATGGATTCAGCCAGTTCCATTTTTTTGATGAATCTTGTAGAAACAAGCCAATCGCATCCTATTTTTATATCAGGTGCATACCAGGCTTTTAAATCAAGCGAAAGCAATTTCGAAAGAATCCTGGCCAGGCTGAAAGCCAAAAAATTCTGCGAGGAAATTTTTCTTAAACCTCTTTCCCACAAAGAGCTAGAATCTCTAGTTTGCTCTATGATAGGACATGAAAAGATAGACCAGGATTTTTTGGATAAACTTTATGAAATCAGCAGAGGGATACCTTTATTGGTAGAAGAGACAATAAAGAATATGGCTGATGATTCCTTGATTTTCCGAAAAGGGGGCGTGTGGCAGATCGAAATAGACGATCTGAGAAAAATTCGCCGTCCCAATCTCCTGGAAGATTCTCTTATTAAAAAATACGATGAAACAGATCATAAAAGCAGACAAATTTTGCAAATAGCGGCTGTATTGGAAAGACGTTTTTCGCGTTATCTTCTGGAAGATATGGCGGATTTAAAATCAGAAGATTGGAAAAATCGTATTCCTTACCTCATAGAACAAGGTTTTTTAAGCGAAATCACAGATAATCTCGATGGAGATTTGCTGATTGGCTCGCCAAAGCTTGCAGAGCTGATCTATGAAAAAATTTCTGTTAAAACAAGACAAAAAATCCATGAAGAAATCGCTCGCTGTCTGGAAAAACTTCCTTCTTATGACGGTAAAATCCAGGAACTGGCACATCATTATAGTTCTGCCAACCAAAAAAGAAAAGCTCTGGAATATCTGATAGCAGCAGGAGATATTTGTGAAAAAGACTATGCATATAATGCAGCGATCAAATTTTATGAAAAAGCTCTTTCTTTTGCTGAGTATAAAACATTAACAGAACAAATTCTGAGATTGCTGGAGAAGATAGGCAATATCCATTTGCTTTCTGCCAGGTATGATCTTGCAATGGAATATTATTCCAAAGGTCTCTCTTTATCTGAAAAAAACAATACAAAGGCAGATCCTTTTCATAAGGGATTAGGCTTATGCTGTTTTCACAAAGGCGATTTTAGCCAAAGCAAAAAACATTGGGAAATTCTTATGGACTCCCTTCAGACACAGCATAAAAATATGGCAGAAGAACTCAACTTGATGGCCTCTCTGCATATTGCCACAGGTGGATACAATGAAGCAGAAAAACTTTTAGAACAAGCATTAGACCAGGCACAAGATGCTAAAAAGCAGGATTTGCAAGCGGCTATCAATAATTCTTCTGCAGAAATCAATTTTATAAGAGGCTACTGGTCTGAAGCCATGGGCTATTATACTACAGCACTGAACATTTTGCATCGCTCCCGTGACCAGAGACTAAAAGCTCATGTATCTCATGGAATTGCAAGAATTTATATACATCAGGGGAAAACCAAAGAAGCCTATCGCTATCTGGAAGAGGCCCTCTATTGCTGCCATCTGACAGGAGACAGGGAGCTGAAAATCATGGTAGAATTGGATATGGGGCTTCTTTTTGAATACGAAGGGCATCTACAAAGAGCTAGAGAAATCTACAACGAGAGTCTGGAACAAACACAAGACCTGGATATGAAGCTTGGACAAGGATATGCTTATTTATCTTTAGGCAGAATTCTATCATATTATGAAAATCATATAGAATCTCTGGAATATTTGCATATAAGTCTTGAAATTTTTAAACAATTGCAGTTGAAAGGCCCCCAGGCAGAAGCATGCATCATTACAGGTGAAATCTATGTTTCTCAAGGGGAATACGATAAAGCCCTCAAAAATTTCAGTATAGCAGAACAACTCCTATCTTCGATTCATACAAAGTGGAAAAAAATTGCTATCTATACAGGGGTTTCAGAAGTTTTAAGAAAGACTAACAAAATTGAAAGAGCTAACAAAGTCCTAAATAAAGCATTGAATGTAGCAAGGCGATATGAAGATGATATCATGTTAGGGAAAATACATACCAAATACGCCCTTTTTTGTGCTGACCAGGATTTGAATAAAGAAGCTCTGGAGCATTTTGTCTCCTCTCTCGTGTTTTTAGAAAGAACGATATGCCGCCTGGAGTTGGCTAGAGCTTATTATGAATACGGACGGATTTTGTTGCAATTCGAAAGAAGAGGGGATTTTGGCTTTATCAAGGTTGCCATACATCAATTAGAAAAAGCAAAAGAAATCTATACCCATGCAGGTTTGCAAACCATGCTCAATAAAACTGTCCTTCTCATTAAAGAATGCGAACGTGAAAAAAACGATGCTTTCTATAAAAGAGACCTGACAGTAAAGCTAAGAGAGTTCGGCAAAGAACTTTCCGAAATGGAAACCGAAAGTCTAAAAGAATTAAAACTTCTAAAAGAAAGTTTCAGCAAAGAACTAGAGGATGATATGGATAAAACAGCAGTCATTGCAGAAATCGAGAAAAAAATTGCAGAAACAGAAGAACGCTTGAATAAAAGGCTAGATCAACTGAAGGTGCAAAATGCTAGCCTTCTTTCTCAGGTGGATAACCTTAAAGCGGAGAGAGAAAGCCTTCTGACTCTGCAAAAAATTTCCAATACTATCAATTCGGTCTTGGATTCTCAGAAGCTCCTGAATCTTATTATGGATATGGTAGTAAAAGAACTCAGAGCCGAGCGTGGTTTTCTGGTTATTAAAGAAGGCAAGGAAAATTTTAATTTCAAGGCAGCAAGGAATATCGACAAAGAAGAATTGTCCAATGAGGATTTCAATCTTTCTCGAAGCATTGTAAAGAAAGTCATCAAAACAGGGGAACCTGTATTGACTTCCGATGCTCAGGCAGATGCAAGGTTTCAATCTGAATCCATTATGGACTTAAAGCTTCGCTCTATTCTATGCGTCCCTTTTAAAATCAAGGATCAGGTTATTGGAGCAGTATATCTGGATAACCGTTTTGTATCGGGTTTATTTACAGAAAGAGACCTGGATTTCCTCTCCGCTTTTTCCAACCAGGCTGCTATAGCGATTGAAAATGCTTTTCTCTATGAAGAACTAAAAGAGAAAGAGCGAATCGAACAGGAACTCAGTATTGCTGCCCGTATCCAGGCAGGGCTTTTGCCAAAATCTTTGCCCCAGGTTCCTGGGCTGGAAGTATATGGACAGATGATGCCAGCACGCCAGGTAGGTGGAGACTATTATGACTTTATCGTATCTCCTGACAACAACATAGTTACCCTGGTAATCGGGGATGTGGCAGGAAAAGGAATTCCTGCGGGTCTTGTTATGGTTATGGCCAGGCTGATTCTCCATCATTTTCTGCGTGATCCTAACTATACCCCCAGGCAAACATTGCTCTCTGCGAATCGAATGCTCAAAGACAACACAGAGCCTTTTATTTTCATTTCTCTTCTGCTTACGAGGTGGGATGCCATAAGCCATAAATTCCTCTATACAGGAGCTGGTCATGAAAATATGATCGTAATCCGCTCCCAGACGAAAGAATTTGAAATCATTCCTGCTGGTGGAGTGGTGTTAGGCGTAAAAGAAGATATTGAAAGCTATCTGGAAGAAAAAGAGTTGGATCTGGCCACAGGAGATGCTGTACTCTTCTATACAGATGGAGTCACAGAATGTATGTCATCCTCTGGAGAGATGTTGGAATTGGATGGTTTCATGGAAATGGCCAGAAAGCATATTGGTAAATCGCCTAAAGAGATGGTAACGAACCTCATCTCCGATCTGAAAGAATATATGAATGGCAGAGAACAAAATGACGATATTACCCTGATGGCTGTGAGAAAATTGTAAAATTTCTTTAAGAAAGGCAACGAATATGGAATATTCCCTTGTTAATGCAGCAGAAAAATATTCTACCTCTCCTGAAAAAAAGAAAAAACACATAAATATTGAACAAAAATGGGAAATTGGACAGATTATTGATGAAAAATATGAAATACAGGCTATTATAGCCAAAGATAGCAACAAAATAATCCATAAAGTAAAACATTGTCAATGGAATATTCCTCTCGCTGTGCGTAGCCAGATCGAAAAAGAAAGCCAGGTAAGCTTTTTCAACCAGGCTCAAAGATGGGTGGAGTTGGGAAAACATCCCAATGTTGTAGGTGCATACTATGTTCAGAATATCTGTGGTGTGCCAAGAATATTTGTGGAGTATGTAAGTCATGGAAAGACTCTGGATTTCTTTATGTCAGCACATAAAGAAGAGCTAGAAATCGAACTGATCCTGGACATATCCATCCAGATCGCCTGGGGAATGAAGCATGCACACCAGAAAGGGCTGCTCCATGGAGATCTAAGGCCTGCGAATATATTCATAACACAAGAAGGGGAGGCAAAAGTTGCTGATTTCCGATCTCGTGAAGGGATCCACCAGGAATATACACCTTATATGCCTCCAGAACAGTTCGATAAAAATCGCCCTATGGAGACGAGTGTAGATATCTATTCTTTTGGAATGATTCTCTATGAACTGTGTACAGGAGCGTTGCCATTCAAGGTAGGAAAAAGAATAGAAGGCGAAGAGGCTTTAGAAAATTTTCGCAATATCCTCCTCACACAACCCCCTTTACCACCTCATAAGGTAGAACCCAAAATTCCCATTTCCCTCTCAGAAGCCATTATGCGATGCCTGGCATTAGAGCCTAAGGAACGCTTTGAAGACTTCGATGAAATTGCCAGCACATTCCAGAAAATCTATCTGGAATTCAGCGGTTTTTCCTATCCGCGAGAGGCACCGAATGAAGCTTCCTTGATGGCAGTAGACTGGAACAACAGGGCACTTTCTTTTTTAGATTTCGATCAGGAAGAAAAAGCACAAGAGTATCTCCAGGAGGCAGTCAAGGCAGATAGCCAATGCACAGGTGCTCTTATCAATCTCCATCTTATGAAACTGAGAAAAAACAAAAGCGACCTTTCTCAACTGCTCTCGGAAACCAAACGTTTTTTGTCCACAGACCGTGAAGTCGTGACATTCTATCGCAGCAAGATTTGTCTGGAGCAAGGAGGATTTTTAGAAGAGGCTTTTCAAGAAGTGCAAATTGCCTGCGAAGAATTTCCTAAAAACAAAGAATTATTAAGAATGAAAGGGATGTTATACTATCGTCTGGGAAAGTATGAAAAATCACTGGATATTTTTCAGGAATTGACACAAGCGGAGATTCCCTTAAAAAAAGATTTGTATTATCTTGCTGCTTCCTGCTTGCAAAGTGGAAAAAAGAAACAATCTTTGGAAACACTGGAAAAGAGCCTTGCTTTGTTCCCAGAAGATCATGACTTTCTATTGCTTCAGGCCATCACAATGTCCATGCAAGGTAAACTAGAAGACGCATACCACCAGTTCCAAAAAATCGCTTCTACTAACGATAGCTTTTGGGCATACCTGCATCTGGCAGAAATCAACGCTGTTTTTTTTACTTATGTTAAGTTTTATAAAAGAGCTATGCCAAATAAAGAAGAAGCCTCTCAACTCTATGAAAAGCTTTTGAAAAAAGCCCCTAATCTTCCTAGAGTAATCCAGGGATATGAACAAACCTTAGAGAAAAAAATCCTTTCTTTTCCTGCACCTGGAGAAGAAGAAGTTCAATCCTTATGGAGCTATTCCAAAAGCTTGGGAAACCATAGTCAGGGAGTTCATTGTCTTGCTGTTTCTCCCGATGGCCGTCTGGTCTTGATAGGCGGTGCGGATGAATATATAAAGCTTTGGGATATAGAAAGTGGTGTATGCAAGAATACTTTGCCAGGGCACAAAGAAGGGACGTTACAGATTGCCATAAGCCATGATGGGCATTTTGCCGTTTCCATAGGCAGAGATAGTGTAGCCCTGGTCTGGGACTTGATTACAGGAGAATGCGTTGGAAGGCTGGAAGGCCATGTTAGAGACATCACTTCCTTATCCTTGACAAGCACAGGATATCTTATTACTGCAAGCATAGATAAAACTCTGCGTATATGGGATTTGGGTGCCCTATCTTGCCGAAAAATTTTACGTGGTCATACAGACAAAATCAATTTTCTTGCTACGACCAGCGATGGAAGATTTGTGATTTCCGCCAGTGAAGATAGAAAAGTGGGTGTTTGGGAAGTAGAGCAAGGCATTTTGGTCAATTTTTTAGAAGGTCATACAGAAGGTGTCACATGTCTGGCTGTTTCCAGTGATAATTCCTGGGTTGTATCGGGAAGCTGGGATCAAAAAATCCGCATATTCGATTTGAATTCAGGAGAATGCAAGGGCATTTTAGAAGGACACAAAGGGACATTGAATTGTCTGGCTATCAGTTCTGATAATAAGTGGATTATTTCAGGTAGTGAGGACAAAACAGTAAGAGTCTGGGATGTGGAAAGCAAGAAATGCTTTCATGTATTGGAAGGGCATAAAGTGGATGTCACCTGCCTTTCTCTTATACCTGGAAGCCCTTTCCTGGTATCGGGAAGCTGGGATCGAACCTTGCGAATCTGGCACCTGTACTCTGGAAAATGTATATCTGTGCTGGAAGGGCATACAGATCTTGTCAATACCATAGCAGTATCTCCTAATGGAAGTTTTATCGTATCGGGAGGTGATGACCCTTTGGTCAGAATCTGGACAGACTTGACAACAGATATTTGCCCTATTTTAGAAGAGCCAAGGCTTTCCTATCTTTTACAAAGCCCCAGATCCAGACAGGCCAATTTTGAAATACAGCGTAAAGTAGAAAAATGTATTAAACAGGCAGAAGAAAAACTTAAAGATGATAAAACACAAGAAGCTTTAGAAATATATCGTACTGTGCAAAACCAGCAGGGATTCCATAACAATACTAAAGTTTTAAATGCTATCTACAAAGCCGCTAAGCAGGGGAAATTTCCCAAAAAAGGCGTTCGGGAAGTATGGAAGTATAAAATTTTAGAAGGCCATACGGGCCCTATTACATGCCTTGCTATCGCCCCTTCTCAAGAATGTTTCGTTTCAGGAAGCAAAGATGGTACCTTAAAAATCTGGAATTTGAAGGAAGGAAAATGCATTTCTACGTTGGAAGGGCATAGTTCTGAGGTCAGTTGTGTAGATATCAGTCCGAATGGACGATTTGTGGTTTCTGGGGGACACGACAAGATGCTCCGCCTATGGGAATGGGAAACTGGCAGGTGTATATATGCGATGGAAGGCCATGATCATTGGGTAGAGCATGTTAAAATTACACCAGATGGTCGGGAAATCATTTCTGGAAGCAGAGACAACAACATCCGAATCTGGGAAAGAAAGAGTGGACACCGCCTCTATCTTCTCAATAATCATACAGATTTGATCAGTAGTCTTGGTATAACATCGGATGGACATTATCTAGTTTCCAGTAGCCATGATAGAACTTTACGAGTATGGGACTTAGAATCGGGTCAATGCTTACATAATCTGGAAAGGCATATAGACCATGTAAAAGGAATTGCTTTTATCCCCAATACGACTCTGCTTATATCTTGTGGTTGGGACAATCTTTTGTATTTATGGGATATACAGAAAGGCGAAGTGATTCGTAGCTTTATCGGACATCAAAGCTGGGTAAATGCTGTCTGTGTTTCCAGCGATGGAAGTAAAGCAGTATCTTGTAGCCTGGATAAAACAGTACACGTCTGGGAAGTCTCTACAGGAAAATGCCTTGCTGCTCTTACAGGTCATACAGAAGATATAAACAATATCGTATTGACCGAAGATGGACGATTCTGCCTATCTACAAGTATAGACAATACTATCAAAATATGGAATCTGGAGACCTATGAGTGCTGTAGAACCTTGAAAAGCCATAATGCTGAAGTCACCGACATAAAAGCCTTCTCGGATTTTCGCTATATAGTTACAGGAAGCAAAGACAATACCATTGTTTTATGGGAATTCGATTGGTTATGGGAATAAAAAAGGAAATATATGCAAAAAGAAAGTATAGAAAGAGTGACAAAAAGAGAGAAAAGAGACGAAGGGGGGAAAACAGCAGCCATTCCTGCTCTGCAAACCCCCAATTTTTATATTCCATTGCTAAAAAAACAAGAAGCAGTCTCATTTGATAAGACTACTGTAGTAAATACATTGGCACAAGAACCTATAGCGAAGGAAAAGACAGAGGCATACCCTGCTATCCAGGAAAAGCAGCAAACCTTGATATTGAGAGAATCGGATTTGCCAAAAGCCAGAACTAGAAAAGATCGTCTTGAAGAGAAAACATCTTCTGTCTTCTGGGTGGTGCTGGCTATAGGTATTTTAGTCTTTACATTGCTTATAATACTATCTTCCATTTAATTACCAGGGGCGTTGCCCCTGGCTATTATATTTCGTCCCTTCGGGGCTAAGATTTGGAATATAGCTTAAAGTGCATTTATCACTAAAACTATAATTTCCTATACACTAAATTCTAAAATTTTTCAGAAATGAGGTAAATATGAAAGCTATTATTCTTTTTTGTTTTTCCTTTATAATTCTTTCTACATTGCTATCCCAAAGCATCATTTGTGTTGATCCAGGGCATGGTGGTTCTGATCCTGGAGCCGTTGGTCATGGTTTACAAGAAAAGAACATCAATCTGGATGTTGCGAATCGTTTTTATAGCCTTTTGAAAAATGCAGGCTATAAACCTTATCTTACTAGAAGCAATGATAGCACCGTGAGCCTATCCAGCAGAACTACCTATGCAAACAATCTCGGAGCTCACCGTTTTATTAGCATCCATTGCAATGCTGCAAACCAGAGCGCGAATGGCACAGAGACTTTCTGCTATTCGGGTGGAAGCTCAACATCCTTTCGCT
Organism: uncultured bacterium; assembly: GCA_938003875.1. Lineage (GTDB taxonomy): Bacteria > Planctomycetota > Uabimicrobiia > Uabimicrobiales > JABWCH01 > JABWCH01. Next base: position 2,264 of record CALKWO010000025.1, on the reverse strand, counting down.
TGAGAGACAATACCAATCCTTTTGTTGTACAGGCCCTGAATACTAAAAATAGAGGTTGTAAAACTGCGGATTTCTATGTTGTCAAATATACCAGCATGCCTGCTATTCTCTGCGAACTTGCCTTTATAGACAATGCTTCTGATGCTGCCAAATTGGGCGATGCTTACTATCGTCAGAAAGCGGCAGAAGCACTCCTCAGTGGATTAAAACAAACAGGGAGAGAAGCCGAAGAATCTGCTGAAAATACCAATACATTCATGGCACCTCGCTGGTCACCTGATGGCAGCAATCTTATTGTGACGACTCCAGGCTATCATGGTATATATCTTGTTTCTGTTTCAGAAAGCCGCATCCAGGCAATTACAACAGAAAAAAAGGCAGGCTATAGAGCAGCCTGGCTTTCTGCTCATGAAATTTCTTATCAGGTACAAGAAGAAAGAGGTACTCAATCCTGTCTTATCAGTACAGATAGCATGAAAAAAGAGAGGATAGTCGAGGAAAGCAACCTGGTTTTCGACGAAGAAGGAGCTATCTGGATGAACCTCGGCAAGGAAAAACAATGCCTGAGCGATGGCAAAGACATCTATTTCCGTCCTGTTCTTTCTCCTGATAAGACTATGGTTGCTTATGAAAGCCTGACAAGCGGAATCTATGTCGCTTACATAAACGAAAGAAAGACTGTTTCCTTGGGTCATGGAAACAATCCTTGTTGGACACCTGATAGTACAGGCATCGTTTGTGATCTTACAACAGACAATGGACAGGAAATCACATCGAGCGATCTCTGGCTGATATCCGTACATGCACCAGAGTCTCGTACAAATCTGACACACAATCCTGGTTTTCTTGCACAACGTCCTTCTGTTTCTCCTGATGGCCAAAAGATAGCATTTGATGCCAGAGGAAAAATCTATGTCGCAGAATTAGGCAAAAATCTTATTAAAAATTGCATAGAGATTTCTACAAAATAAAAAAATTCCCAGGAACATTATACAAATGCTCCTGGGAAATCTTCTTCCAGGAATATTATATGAAAGATCACAAAAAAGAATTTGAACAAAATTTGCTGGATTTGTGCCAAAGCCTATATGAAATTCAGGAAGAAATAGCTGTTTCTTCCGAAGAAATAGAAGAGTTCCAAAAAAAACTCGTTGTTGTACTGCCTTGCGGCGGGGAATCCAAAAGAATGGCAGAGCTTGCTCAGCAAAAACACAAAACAGCCCTTACATTACCAGGGGGGGATACTATGCTGAGCAGGATGATACGATGTTATGCTGAACAGGGAGCAAGGGAATTCGTTCTTCTGGTTGGTATTCATGCAGAGTCCGTTATCCAAAGCACACAGTCTTTGTGCCAGGGATTAAAAAATATAAACATACAATATAGCCCCGATCCAGAGAAGCCTGTAGGCAGAGGCGGAGCTATACTCCATGCTATAGAAAAAGGCTTGATTCCAAAAGATGCTTCCATCATTGTACATAATGCCGATGACCAGATTGCAGGTTATCCAGGAAATTTTTACTATGATATATGCAGGGCACATCTGGCAGCCCAAAAACAAGGTGGTTGTGCAACGGCCATTGTTGCGTTGCTCACATCTTTTGCCTACACAGCAATGAAGGTAGAAAAAGGTAAAGTCATAGGAATGGCCTCCAAACCCCAAATTCCCATTCCCGCTCATATTGGAGTATCTATTCTAAGCAACGAAGCCCAGAAACGCTTCAAGGAATTGTTTGACTATAGCAGAAAAAAAGATTTTGAAGAGCATCTTTTCCCTATTCTCCTGGAAGAAAACAAACTATATGCCTTTGGAATACCAGGAAATACATGGTATGCTGTCAATACACCGAAAGAATACGAAAATTTTATCAAAAGACTATCTGAAAAAATTTAAAATTACCAGGGGCGTTGCCCTAAGACTATGCTACTTATAAACCTATACATCATAAGCATTAAGTTATAATACCTTACATAGCAATGATTTGTAGCCGCAGGGTTGCGCCGAAAATGACCATCTGTTCGCAAAAGACGACCTTCAGCGCAATCCCTGCGTCTTTTGCCAATAGAGACTAACGGAATCGAACCTTTTAAGTGACCCAGTTGAAGGGTATTGACCAAAGACGCAGGGATTGCGCTGGCGTTAGACTTTTGAGTAGACATGACTTTTTCGGCGCAACCCTGCGGCTACAATCTGTTGCAAGACAAATACAATAAATTAGCCTCCTTCGGAGGCAATCTTTCCCGTGCGTAAGCTGTAATCTTAT
>CALKWO010000024.1 GCA_938003875.1 uncultured bacterium | reverse complement strand
TTTATCTGTGTCTATCTGTGGTTCTTTTTAATGTATGCAATCCATCCGAGATGCGATATATAATCCATAACGAATGGAAATGGAAGATTTTGATATTACCATTGGTCTGGAAGTTCATGTTCAGCTTTCTACTCAGACAAAACTATTCTGTTCTTGTGGAACAAAATTTGCGCAACCACAGAATAGCCAGGTTTGCCCTGTTTGCTTAGGACTTCCTGGTGCTTTGCCTGTTTTGAATAAAAAAGCTCTGGAATTAGGGGTGAAGGCCGCTCTTGCCTTGAATTGCACAATCCCAGAGAAAAGCAAATTCGACCGTAAAAACTATTTTTACCCTGATCTGCCGAAAGGCTACCAGATTTCCCAATACGATGAACCTGTTTCAGAAAAGGGATTTCTGGAAATTCGTACTCCAGAAGGAAGCAAGAAAATTGGCATTATTCGGGCACACTTAGAAGAAGATGCTGGAAAGCTTATCCATAGTGAGTCAGGCCAGGATTATAGCTATGTGGATCTCAACAGAGCTGGTGTTCCGCTTTTGGAAATCGTTTCTGCCCCTGATATGGAAAGCCCCGATGAAGCATACCAATACCTCACAGAATTGAAAAAAATACTGCAATACATAGAAGTTTCCGACTGCAATATGCAGGAAGGCAGTTTGCGCTGCGATGCTAATATCTCCATAAAGCCCAAAGGATCTAAGGTTCTTGGCACAAAAACCGAAATCAAGAATCTCAATTCTTTTAATTTCATTCGCAAAGCCTTGCAATATGAAGCCACAAGGCAGTACCAATGCCTCAAAAGAGGAGAAAGAATCGAGCAGGCTACCTATACCTGGCTGGAAAAGGAAAACAGAACGGAAAAGATGAGGAGCAAAGAAGATGCCCATGACTATCACTACTTTCCCGATCCTGATCTGCCCCCTTTCCGACTGGAAAAAAACTGGATAGAAAGCCTGCGCTCTGCTTTGCCCGAACTGCCTCAAGGAAGATTGCAAAGAATGATGGAACAATATGCCTTGAACATGAGCGATGCTGAGCTTCTCACGCAAAATCGCCAGGAAGCAGACTATTTTGAAGAATGCGCCCGATATTTTCAGGACTATCGAGAGCTGATGAACTGGATCAAAGGCAAGGTATATACCTATCTGAACGAAAAAAATCTTACTATTGCCCAGTTTCCTGTCTCACCAGAAAATCTTGCGGAATTGTTGCAGCTTGTCAGCATGAAAAAAATCAGCCGAGAAGCAGGCAAAGAAATTTTGGATAAAATGATTGCCACAGGCAAAAAAGCAGCCAGCTTCGCTCAAAGTAAAGAAAAAATCAGCGATCCTACAATCATAGCAGAATTTTGCGAAAAAATTCTTTCCCGATTTTCTCATCTTGTGATAGAATACAAGTCAAAGCCGAATGTTCTGAACTCTCTTATGGGAAATGTCATGAAAGAGAGTCAGGGCAGAGCAGATGCAGAGAAAGTAAGAGAAATTTTACTAAAGATGTTAGAAAAGGAATAAAAAAGACGAATAAACCTATATTACGCAGCTTGTAAGTGAACTTTTTCGATACTTAGAAGCTGCGTAACGTAGGAATAAAAGTTTTCTCTTTTTTATATCGTTTTGAAAATTTTTAGAATATACTAGAAACTCTCGTCATTTAAAATTTTTTTTTATCACAGAGAATGCCAGAAACGCAAGAAAAAGAAACCAGGTTGATTCTTAAATCGCTATATAGCAAGATAATTTTCTTGCAAATTTTTTTTTAATACAGTATCATTATTGTTGAAGTTTCCGTGCGAAGGAGAAAATTCTATGAAGCTCCAAAAAATTCCTTTAAGAACAAACATCCATAAAGATACCACTAAGAAGAGCAAGATTTTATTATGGATAGGTGGGGTAGTAGCTTTTACTATTGTAGTTGCTTTATGTGGATTATTTTTTAAAAAGCCTTTAGCCCAGGAACCAAAGTTTATAAAAATTGCAGAGGCTCAATATACTATATGGCAAGCGATTTGTGCCACAATTTTATCAGAAACCTATGCAGGAAATTTTTCCTGGAAACTTCATAATTTGTCTGAATTTATAGAAGCCTGTCATAAAGAGGAACAGAAAATAGGTAAGATATGTGAAAATAATAAATCATCGTGTAAAGAGTTCATTAAGATTTCTAATAGCTTAGAAAATGCTATAATATATTATAAAAGTATGGAAAAACTTTATATAACTGATAAATCTGTATTTCCTGTGGAACTTTTACCAGATGATTATCCATTTTCGCAAGAAGATTATCGAGGTACTATATTGGATAGAGAATATACGATGAAAGAAGAACAGTATAAAGGCCTAGATGTTGTCCTTGTTCATAATTTAAAGTTGTACCAAAAGTATCGGGATAAGATAGAAGAGACAATAGAATACCTATGTTCTTCCCCTATAGAATAATTTCCTATCCTCAAGATAATTCCAGGAGAAAGATATGCAGAAAAATGGTCCATTCGCAGGTGTCAGTTTATTGGACAGCCTTGTCTCGTTGATTCTTATTGTCATTACGCTTCTATCATTGATTGCTGGTATACTTACCAGTATTTCTTTACAGCAGCAAAATCGGGAACTGTCTCTGGCCATGAATATGGCACGAACTTATCTATCCCAGATAGAGCAATATAACTGTCTCTATGGACTTGTAGAGTCTTTCAATACATATACGAGCAATGCTTATCAATTTTTTGACGTGCCTGGCTTATCCCCTTCTACAGGCAGTCCTGAAGATTCTTCAGGTACTAAGCGTGTAGGATATGTTGCATTCCCAACAAAACCTGGTAACACGCTCAACGAAGATGAGCTTGCTAGCTGGGGTAGGGAAAAAGATTTAGATGGGAATGGTTCGGTCAATACCAGCGTGTCACCTTCTGACCTTGTCTGGCTACCTTTACGGATTATTATACGCTGGAGAGGAAAGACGGGCAACCGAGAGTGGATTCTATCGAGTACTTTACCTAAGCGACCTACAGGCTAAGGAGTGCGAATTATGATATGGAATAGATATAAAATTAAAGGGGCTGGATTATTAGAAACAGTCGTATCCACTTCTATTTTATCGGTCATACTTGTAGGGACCATGGGAATTCTTATGACATCCCAGTCTTCAGTACAAGATGGCTTGGTTCGAGGGAGCTTAGAAAGTCAGGCTCAATTTCTGATAGAACGAATAACTACAGAGCTTCGCAGAGCAGACACCAGCTCCCTCATAGTAGCAAGTGATAGGATGCAATTTCAGATCATTCAGGATTTTACACTAGATGGGCCTCAAAAAGCTTCTGATTTGATTACCTATCAATTGTTGACAAGCCCTACAAACCACATTATAAGAAAGGTAGGAAATAATACTATCGTGCTTGCCGACAATGTTACAGGTGCCTTTACAAAAACAGAGATGATGGGATACTGGAAAATCAAGGTTGATCTTATTTTGACGAAAACGTTTGTCTCACAGCGTTTTCGTCAAACGATTACAACGCAAAAACAGATTAACACAGAAGTGTTTATCCCAACTCTCAAAAAATAAAGGAGATATGTTATGTTAAATAAAAATAAAGAAAAAGCTTCCGCTCTCTTCTTTACTTTAATCATTGTGGTGCTTCTCACTTCCTTATCAGGCAGCTATGTTTTTCTATCTAGCAGTGTTAGCAAACAGATTAGCAAGGGAGTGAAGAGGGAACGATGTTATGGTATATTGCAGACTTCTGCTGCACATTCCATAAAAGCGTTGAACAAAAGGACTGGAGGCGATGGGAAAATAGATATAGATGAAGATAATGCATTTGACAATGCACTTACTTCAACAACTATAGATGGGCAAGAATATAAAATATTGGTAGATGCGGTACAATGTACAGAAGGAAAGTATAGGGTACTAAGCAAAAAATTGGGCTTAGGGAAACATAAGCTTCTATGCTATGCAAAACTATCAGATATCAGAAGACGTAGTATCGTTATGGTAGAGGCCAGAGGAGACAGCACTACGGTTCCTGGAGAACCTTTTCTTCACGCTATTTTCACAGGCGGATTGCAAAATCCATTCAACTGGGGTGGTCAGACAGGGCGGGCAGATATAGTCAATAGCTTTCCTCCTGCTTCCAGCACTTATAATAAAACGTATCCTGGCTGGTCTACGATGACACCCGTACCAGGAAATATGTATGCAGGAAAAAAATTAGATATACATGGAGATGCCTGCGTCCCCCCTGGAGCTGTATGCCAGTCTGGAGGAGTCATTACAGAAACCAGCACGATGGTTGATGGAACCGAGGGAGAGCCAACGGCTACTCAGATCAAGCTAGTGCCCAATACTCCTTTAGACAATCCTGTTGCTCCAGACTATCAATCCCTGTCTAATGTAATTTACGTCAGGGCATCGGATTTTACTAAATACGAGGGCTATGGAGAGGGTGGCTATACAGTAAATAAGTCTTATAGTGAAATGCAAGATGACCCCCGACATATTTTTGTCAAAAATCCAGGAGGCAACAGTTCGAGATTCGAGGCATATTATAAAGCAGTATGCGCTACATGCGATGCAGATTGGACAAACAGCAAATGTTCTGTACATTCTAGTTCTAAAACGGTATGCGCTACGTGCGAAGCAAATTGGTCCAACAGTAAATGCTCAGCACATTCTAGTTCTAAAAATGTATGTAAAACATGTGGATCAAATTGGGGTACTAACTGTGCCGCTCATTCTACTTCTAGAAAAATATGCTCGACATGCGGAGCAAACTGGGGCAGCAGCAGATGCTCAGTCAATAGCAATCATAGATATTCTAAATATGTCTGTGCAACATGTGGATCAAATTGGTCTGATGGTATATGCTCTGCTCATGATGATTATAAATCAGTATGTGTAACATGTGGTGCAGATTGGGTCAACAGCAAATGTTCCGCCCACTCTACTTCTAAATCAGTATGTACAACCTGTGGTGCCAATTGGGTCAACAGCAAATGTTCCGCCCACTCTACTTCCAAAAATATAACGCTCTATAAGTGTAGAATATGCGATAAAGCACCTGAAAAGTGTACATGCAATGAGATTGGCTACGACGATGATACCACACGGGATGACTTCCATCTGGTCGACATGTTTCATCCAGGATCTACAAATCCTACATTTCCTGGCAGCAATGGAGTAGATCAGGAAGGTAAATATGATAACACAGGTGGTTTTCCTGTTACGATTACTCCTTCGGGAAACAACAAAGTCTATTATTTGGAGGGAAATTTGTGGGTTCGCTATAGCCCTCCTTTTACGACTTTGATTAAAACTACAGGCACCGATGGTACCAAAATCACGATAATCGTGAAAGGAACGATCTTCATATCGGATAATTTACTTTATGAAAATCTCCAAAAGGATGCAATAGCCTTGGTTGCTCTTAAAGATCCAAACGATTACCCCGATGAATTGGGAAATCCTCCCAGCAATCCTGCTCGCGAGTTGAGTGGAGATATTCGATTTGGAGATCCTTTGTTTGGAACGACTTATAGAGTTTGTTCTTACATGTATGCAGAAAATAATTTCTATACCTATAATGTCAGCAATAACCTCTATGTGTATGGCAATATGACGGCAGGCAATGAGGTAAACATTTCGAATGGCGTGGGAAGCAATCGCAAGTCTTTAGTGATTGATTACGATGCCCGCATTGAGAAAAAATTGATCTCATTGCCTGGACTGCCCGAAGACCCTAAAAAACAATCCCAAATTTTGAATTACTATTATGAGGACACATTCAATATCCGAGGTATGTCCGAAATTTCCTTGGGCAGTGAAGCAGAATGGAATTTTTAAGGCTATCGAAATCTCGTTAGTCAAAAAAGAGGTGGAGAAACCACCTCTTTGCTATTTTAGCAAAAGGGAAATTTTAGTCACTTACATCTGAAATCTCGTGCAAAAGTATAAAGATTTTTTACCACGAAGAAGCTTCGTATCCTTTGTGGTGAAATTTTTTGGGTTAGGAGGAACATACTTTGAGATTGCCCATACTCTTTCTTTCTATTCTAATGATTATTTGCCCATCTCTATATCCTCAAGCTCCACTGCCTATTGTGGTAGAGCCTTATGCATTTTATATGAAAATTCAGGATAAAGGACAAACAATAGGATATTATGAAGAAACTTTAGTAAAGCAGAAAGAACATTGGAAATGGAGCATGCAAGCAATATATCTTGATTCTAAGAAAAAGCATACTATTCAGTATACTCTGGCTGCTCTCTTAGATAAAAACCTCAGTCTTTCCTCTTTTTCTGGGGCATATAATAATTTACTTTCTTCAAAACGCACATTGTATAAAGGAGAGAAAAGGGGAGAAAAATTCCTTTTTACAAGTAAAAATATTACACAGGAAATTTCTATAGAAAGCATCCCCCAGGAATTGCTTCTATTCTGTTTTATTGCACAAAAAGAAAAGCAGGTAACTTATCAGAGCCTACAGGTACGTACAGGGGAAATTCTTTCTTGGAAACTAGAGTTAGAAGAGACTTCAGAAGAATCAATACCCTGGAAAGATAAAAAAGAGAAAGCGACTTTAGGCATAGTAAAAGCTAGCACGAAATCCCAGATGATTGCCTATCGGGTTGTACTTTCTGGAGGGGGTGTGGAACCAGGAATTTTGCTAAATAGAACGCAAAGGCAGATTCAATATTTATGGGTTTCTCAACAAGATTTTTTGAGGGCTGTTTATGGATGGGGAACACGAGATTACGATAAAGAGAAACAGCTAAAAAAGTTAAAAGATTGTATAGCAAGGCTTTTAGACCAGAATAGTGTGGTACGATTTCAAGCCGTGCGCGAAATTGAATATTTAGGCCTCTGGCAAGGTATTCCAGGTATTATCGAAATGCTACAGGATAAAGATGAAAAAGTTAGAAATATGGCTTATGATGCTTTATGCCGTATGACAAAGCAAAAATTTTCTCCAAATATACAACAATGGAGATTTTGGTGGATAAATTACCAAAAAGAACAAAAAGAAGCCAAAAAGAAAAACGAAAAATCAGAAAAAACTTATGAATAGATTTAACATTTTGTCTTGCAATAGATTGTAGCCGCAGGGTTGCGCCGAAAAAGCCGTGTCTGCGAAAAAGCCAAACGCCAGCGCAATCCCTGCGTCTTTCCTCAATGCACTCAGAAAATTATAAACATCAGGAAGGAAACATATATGCAATTTGTAAAACTCTTTGTTTTAGGGATAGGAATATTATTTATATTTTCATGCGATAGAAAACCCCTGAAAGATATTGAGCCTGATTCCCTTCCTCCTTCTCAGGAAGTCAAATCCCATACAAAAGAGCAAGAAGAAAAAATGCCTTCAGAAATAGCAAGCCCTCATCTTAAAGACTGGCATTCTTTGCTAAAAAGCTTTTACAAAAATGAGTGCGAAATCAAAGAAAAACTCAGACCTATCTTTTCAAGAGAAGCCGAACTAAAAATTATGAAGACATACTTGCCTCAGCTTTATACATCTTCTCTTTATAGCTGGTTTATGAATGAGATAGTAAAGATTTTCGTAGGGGATCCTGTATTACCCTCAGGAGCTATTCATATACTCAAGTTGGAAACCGAGTCGAAAGAGGCTGCTATTCTTGTAGCGTCTGTAGAAGGCATAAAATATCATAGCAAAACACCTGTTTCTAAGTGGCATAGGATTTCTCTTGTATACGAAAATCAACACTGGGTAATCAACAAAGAGGAAGAAATTCAAAATGTAGCGAATATGACATCTCGAATGGAACGTGATGTATTTGGACACCTGTATTTAAAGAAGACATCGGATATTGCTCCACCTGCTATTGCGACTCAGACCCCTGAGCATGTACTGAAAAGCCTTATTGAGGTAGCACGATATTTACAAAACGAACGAAATAAACAAATAGAATCTATTCTACCGTCTTTAATCCAGAGCCTAAAACCATTTACTTCTCAAGAATACTATCAAAAAATCTCTCGGCATCAGGAATATACAGGCCCTGAAATTCGGATGCAGGTCAAAAAGTTTGAAAAATTAGATACAGCCGATTTTTTGAAGGACAAGCTAAATCCAGGCGAAACATGCTGGGAACTTGCTATAGATACTTTTCGCAACGATGCTACAAAGCCGTTTCGTCAATATATATATTATTTAATTTTTTATAATGATTCGAATCAATCCAAATTGCATTTGGAAATGAGCAAAAAAATATTTGCTATTCCTGAGCCAGGGCCTCTTCTCTATAATCTTATATATTGGAAACTTCCATAAACTGTATTAGTCAAAGTGATTTTGTGCAAAATGAGTAGTGCTATGAAAATAGCATCTACTCCATTTTGCGGTTCTAGCATACTTTTAAAGAAAGCACTATTTATATCTTCTCTTGAAATATGTTCAACAACATTTTGACTAAGGAATCGGAATTAAATAAGTTCCCCATTTAGACGATAAAGATAACGATTAAGATAACGATTAAGATAACGATTAAGATTAAGATTAAGAATCGTAGTCCGATTCGTTATCATTATCTTAATCTTAATCTTAATCGAAATTTTTGTGATTTCCCTTTAATTTAGGGATACACAGAAGTAAAATTTACATAACAAGCTGTCTTGTATTCAATTAAAAATGGGGAAGTTATTTAATTCTCATCGCTAAAACAGAAACTTCCGTAAACAGTCCCTTTTAGGAGGAAAAATTATGATTTGGGAATTGAAAAAGCCCAAAAAAGAAAAAGGTAGCACTTTGTTTCTTTCCAGCATCCTGGGGGCAACAATCATCCTGGTGGCTGGTGCTGCTCTTGTTATAACTTCAGGTGAACAATCTTATACAACAACACAGAACAAGAAAGTTGTATCTCGCTACGTTGCAGAAGCAGGGCTGGCAAAAGCCGTTAAATCAATCAATAATATGTATATGAACAACCAGTTAAATTTTTCTCAGGTTGACAATGAGCTGAATAACAAGGTTATCATCAACAATGAAGAATTCAAATACGGAGAAAGAAAGCTTGGCGATATTCATTCTGTTGCCAAAGTCTTAAATTCTAGTGAAATCAATTCAGGAGGAAAAGATATAACAGGTACAGGAATGGATGCTGTCCGATGGATTCTACTGGATACCAAAGGATACTATCCCAATTCTGTGGACAAACATAAAACAAAAACTACTTTTAGTGCTGTTTACGAGATGTCTCATAGTGCTTCCGCTATCTTTGACTATAGCTATTTTGTAAACAATTGGGGTTGGTTCTATGGCAACAACATCGTTAGCAAAGGAAATTCGAGATCCAATGGTTCTTTCGATATGGGTGGCTATCGTCCGCAAATTTGGGGAAAGCCTCGATTTCGAAGCAGCAATGACATAGATCTGATAGGATATATTGACGATAACTGCGATGGAAAAGAAAACAACCAGGATGGTGGAATCTACGCATGGGATACTATCACAGGAACCCCTTCCAGCACAGGCCATCCTAAAGATCTGTATCAAGGTATGAGAGGAAAAAATACCACTCCTGAAGTGCCTTTGCTCCCCATGCCTAATCTGAATAGTCTGGGTACTTATGAAAAGATGGCAAAAGACAAAGGAAGCTATATAAAAATCGGAAATACCATAATTTGCGACGGTATATGGGGCGACAATGAGACCAGACAGCATCTGTACCTGGAAGGGACTATTGACCAGCCTGTCGAAATTTATGGAACGGTCGTTGTGAGAGGGGATCTCATTATCCGTGGCTATTTTACAGGCCAGGGTTCCATCTATTGTGGGCGCAATATCTATTTGCCCCAAAGAATCATAGCCAAAAATGGTGTCAGCAACAAGGAACCCAGTACCAATAGCGAAGCTAGCAGAGAGAACTGGCGTGATACAAACAAAAACGCTGATCTTTTAGGACTGTTCGCAAAAGAAAATATTGTTATGAGTGATTTTACGAACAGCAACTGGAGAAGCCAGGTCAGTTCCTGGATGTCCAATTCTAAAAATGGCAGCAAGGAAGATGCTGGTCTGGACAAAATTCCCAACACAGGCGATTTCGGGGAAAACGATGGGAAATGGACAGTAGAGTACGATACCAATGGCAATGTTATCCCTGGAACAGGGGAGGACATTGATGGAGATGGAGTGTATGATGCAACAGGAACGCTCAATGACTTTAACCTGGCTAGCAGCACATTCACAACCAACCATACAGCCTGGGGAGGCAACATTCCATCAGGAGTGACCAAGTTCAGTGACGTGACATATTGGGATGATGATCTAAATAAACCAGCAGTAGGCACGGGCTCTACCAATTTCCCAGAAGTCCATGCTGTTCTCTATACAAACCACTTTCTGGGGGGGTATATCAAAAACGATAGTTACAACTACAAAGATGATACATCCAAAATGCAAAACAATACAAAAAACATCGTTTTCTTCGGTTCTGTGATCTGTCGCAATGAATCTATCATCTACGATAGCTCTAATATATATTTCTACCATGATGATCGCATTTCGGCTGATAGTGGAAAGAGATTCAACCTGATGCTCCCTCGTGTATGGAATCCTTTGAGCATCATAGCCCTTGATATTGAGTAGTGCTTAATATGTCATAAATATATACAAAACAGAATAAAATGCGCAAAGTTTTTCTCCATGATGATTCTGCGGTGCATTTTATTTCTTCTATTCCATCAGGAGAAAAAATTATGATTTGGGAATCAAAACTTCGAATCAGAAATGATAAAAAAATTTCTGGGAAAATCATGATTTTTAGGAAACAGAAAATATGCTGAAAAAAATGAAAGACGAAGGGATGAGCTTGATTGAGGTAATGGTATCCATTACCATATTGACTCTGGCACTAGCAGGCTTTCTGTCCGCACTCCTTTCTTTTTTTGCATTGCAGCAAGATACAAAAGAACGTACCCTGGCTTTGCAATACCTGAGGGCAAAAATTGAGGAACTACAATCAGAAGCCAAGACAATAACTGGCTTTCAGCAGATTTTATCCAAATATATCGTCCATCCTGATTTTGAAGTAGAGGGATTGAAGGCTGCTAAAGACGATAAGGATGGAAAGCCTGGCAAAGTTATTTTTCCACTAGACCAGAACAACCAATTGATGGAAACTGCTACTTTTTCTGAATTCGGGATGCCAAGAGATTTAAACGGAGATGGCAAGGCAGACAGCAATGCTACTACTAACTACACTTTATTGCCATTGATAGTCAGGATAGAATGGCAAAGCGACAGGAAAAAAAGTCTGGAAATTCCTATTCTTTTGACAAACAAAACCCCTTAGAATAAAGACAGGAATGATTATGAGAAAACTACAATCTATGGATGGCTTTACACTTTTAGAGGTTTTGATTGCTACTGCTATCATTGCTATGGTTTGCGGAATAGGGTTAAGTATGACGGTAAGCGGTCTTAACGCTTCGAATAATGTCATGGCAAGAAGCGATATTCAGGAGAGAGCTATTTTTATAGTGAACTATATTGCAAAAGAATTGATGCTGTCCTCCTGGAAAACGATCACTCCTACCTATTCTGCCCCTAACTCTAGCAATTTTATTAGCTATCAAAAAATAGCATCGTACAACATGGAAACAAACCAGTACCAAATGGGGGCAACCAACAAATTCGAGCTAAAAACTGTGGATGGAAAGCTATGCGTCCTGTTCAATGATAAAGTCTTTGCTTCAGGCGTTTCTACTTTTGCCAAAGGAGAAACTTCTGCGACAGGAGACGAAAATGGAAATGGCTTGAAAAATGAGGCTGGGCTTTGTTTTGAAAAGATAGGCAACCAAAGCATTGTCATCCGCCTCACTCTTGAAAAAACGGTAAAAAATAAACTCATTCAGGAATATGCAGAAACGCTGGTTCATGTAAGACAACCTTAATGTAAGGAGGAAATTATGTTAAACCAAAATAAAGGAACCACAACGATCACTGTTTTAATCACTGTTGTTATTCTATTGGGTTGCACAGTGACAGGATTTCTTGCTACAATACGAAGACAAAATGAAGTAAAAAATGAAAAATGGAGAAAAAATGCTTATTATATAGCAGAGAGCGGTGTAAACGCTGCTATTGCTCAGATCAATGGAGTGAATAAGAAAGTCGCCGAAGCTCCAGCAAACGGGATTGGAAATGTAGGCACAAAGGATAAACCAGAATCCTTTGCTGGCGGGACTTTCTACACTACTACTCTGGCTAAACAGGGAGCTAATAAAAACATCTGGATCATCACGTCTGTATGCGACTATGAATGCTACAATGGGAATCTTGTTGCCACCATGAAACCTTTAACTCCTCCTATCCCTGGAACTTCTCATGGGCTTTATGGAGGAGACAAGGGTACTGTACTCAGCAGCAATAGCAGTGTTGACAGCTATGATTCTTCTCAAAACGACTATTTTGGAAACAGAAAACAAAATGGGGATGTTGGCAGCAATAGCAACATCCAGGTGAATTCCAATAGCGAGATATACGGAAATGCGCAGGCTGCGCCTGGTTTTACTACAAATATTGCTTCTAATACTGTAATTACAGGAACCACGGCAAATCTCGCAGAGCCTCTGGTATTTAAGCCTGTTAAGCTACCCAGCTTTACTACACCCAATACAGCCTATTCTGCAAGTGGATTATACAATATTATTCCCTCAGGAAACTATAAATATACCAGCTTTTCTATACAAAGCAACTCGGCTGTCACGGTAAACGCCCCTGCTCGACTCTATATTACTGGAGACTTCCGATGCAGTTCCAACACTCTGTTTACAATAGACAACACAAACGCAGGTGGAGTGATCATCTATTTGACAGGACAATTTGTCATGTCGAGCAATACCCAGGTTGTGCATATAAACAATCCCAGAAGATGGCCTGAACCAGCCAATTTTCGTGTAGAATCCACTTTTGAAACCACAAATTTTTCCAGAGAAGGAAATTCGGCTATTATCCTGTGTTCTAACACAACTTTCTATGGCTCAGCCTATGCTCCTAACGGAACTGTTCTGCTCAATAGCAACACCGATTTCTTAGGGGCTTTTGCAGGGAGAAAAGTAGACATAGATTCCTATAGTAAAGTCCACTATGATGAATCCTATAGAAACAGAACCGATCCTGATGGAGAAGAAGGCCCTCTGACGCTGTTAAAATGGGATTGGAATTTGAGCAAGAAAAAATAAACAAACGCAGACTAAGATTTGTAGCCTCAGGGTTGCGCCGAAAAAGTCGGGGCTACTCAAAAGCCGAACGCCAGCGCAATCCCTGCGTTTTCTCAATCCCCTAAATGGATCAAAAGATTTTATTCTGTTAAAAGGAGAAACTATATGCTAAGACAAAAGAAAATAAATAAGGGAAATGCTACAGTAACCGTTTTAATTACTGTGGTTGTGTTACTAGGTTGTACAGTAACAGGCTTTCTTGCTACAATACGCAGGCAGAATGAGGTAAAAAATGAACAATGGAGACAAAAGATATATTATATAGCGGAAAGCAGTGTGAATGCGGCTATTTCCCAAATCAACGGAGTGAATAAAAAAATTGCACAAGCTCCTGCGAATGGAGTCGGGAATATAGGGACAAAAGAGAATCCCCAATCCTTTGGAGGCGGGACTTTCTATACTACCACTCTGGCAAACCAGGGTGTCAACAAAAATATCTGGATTATCACGGCTGTGTGTGATTACGAATGCTACAACGGAAATCTTGTGGCCACCATGAAACCTGTAACTCCCCCTCTCCCTGGAACGTCTCATGGGCTTTATGGAGGAGACAAAGGAACGGAACTCAATAGCAATAGTACTGTGGACAGCTATGATTCTTCCCAAAACAACTATTCTGGGAACGCCAGACAAAATGGAGATGTCGCCAGCAATAGTAATATCCTGGTAGCTGCTAATTCCAGGATATATGGGGATGCACAGGCCGCACCAGGGTTTACTACAATCAGAGCAGCCAACACTACCATTACAGGTACCACAGCTAATCTATCTGAACCCTTGGTCTTTAAACCTGTTAAGCTACCGACCAGCATCACCGCACCAAACATAGAGTATTCCGTCAGTGGAAATAACAATGTTATTCCATCAGGGGATCATAAATATACCAGCTTTTCTATGAGAAGCAACTCTGAGGTCACCGTAAAATCCCCTGCTAGATTGTACATAACAGGAGATTTCATATGTCGTTCCAACACCTTGTTTAAAATAGACAACACGAACGCTGGTGGTGTTACCATCTATTTAACAGGACAGTTCACCATGTCTAGCAATACCCAGATTGTGCATATAAACAATCCCAGAGGATGGGCTGAACCTGGTAACTTTAGAGTGGAATCCACTTATGAAACCCCTAATTTTTCGAGAGAGGCTGACTCTGCTATTATTTTGTGTTCTAACACAACTTTCTATGGCTCCGCGTATGCGCCTGACGGAACTGTGCTGCTCAATAGCAACACCGATTTTTTAGGAGCTTTTGCAGGAAGAAGAGTAGAAATAGATTCTAACGCTAGAGTACACTACGATGAAGCTTTCAAGAACAAAACCGATCCCAATGGAGAAGAAGGCCCTCTGACGCTATTAAAATGGGATTGGACAATAACTAAAAAAAATAAATAATTTCTGGCCACTGGTTCTAACAGAATCTTTGGTATGTATAGTCCATAAAAAAAATAAGGCTGAATACCACCTGCTGGAGCAGATGCTATTATCATAGCACTGCTCATCTGGCACAGGAAAAATTTGCCAAGAGCAGGCTTTGTTATCTATAGGCATTTTATAAATAAGACTGTGACCACACAAAACGTTAGAATAGGTTTGGTCAATCATTTCTCAGGAGATAGGGAATGGTCTATCGCTATAGTTTGCTTTCTAAAAAAATCCTGGTCTATGTTTTTGTATTTTTATGCCTGGAAAATTCTTTTGTAGGGGCTTTACCAGAGGAGGGTATGCCTGAAGCTTCGCCTCAAATAATACAAAAAGCAAAGCAAATTCTTATCCATGCGCAGAAAAAAGCTGGCATACAGGAAATCATCAGAAAAGAAGGGACACCTTTGCTCCCTGCTTTTTTTCATATTTTGCCTGAAATAAAGCTTCAAGAGAAAAGAAAAATCCATGCTATTGCACAGGCATTCCGCACGATAGATCATCCCAGCACGCTAAAATGGTTTGAAAAGCATCTGGCAGGGAATAGAACCAATCCAGAAGTAGCCTTAGAGGTACTTTCCCTATTGGGCTATCCTAAAGCTATTTCTATTTTTATTCCCTATCTTTTAAAAAAAGACAGAAAAATAGCAGAATCTGCCTGTTCTTCTTTGGCAGTCTTGATCCAGCAAAAGCCAATAGACAGTTTCATGGAAATCCAATATATTCTGAGCCAATATTATGATTCTGATTTAGTAAAAAAAGCTTTACCAAGAGCCAGTACAAAGCAAAGAGAAGAGGCATGGATAAATCTTTATGGAATCCTTCTGGATGTCATTGCTTCTACCAGGCTGGAAGAAGGCAGAAATTTTTTTACACAGGCTTTATACAATATAAATCCTTTTATTCGCTATAAAGGGATAGCCTCTCTCAGACATATTGGTATGACAAGCACAAATATGCCTGAAATTTTGCTAAATTTTATCCAAAAAGACACGGGATACGAACCTGATTTAGTATGGAAAGAAGCTGTACTTGCCATTGGAGATGCCAGGTGTCTCCAGTCAGTACCCCTTCTTATATCCCTTCTTAAAATACAAAATCAAAAGCCCTATTTTTATACGCAAGTCCATTGGGCTTTAAAAAAAATTTCTGGCTGTAATTTTCCAGAAACTCCAGACCGATGGGAAATATGGTGGGAACAAGAAGGTAAGCTCATAGAAAATAGAATAGAAGCTCTGCTGCAAGAACTACAAAACACAGAAATTCCGAACCGTATAGAGATTATCCAAAAATTGACAGATCCGTATTATATCTATTTTTTGAAGCCCAAAGACTACAAAATACTTATGGACATTTTATTGACGGATTTAGAGGAAGAACCTAACAAAGACTATGCTCTTGTTATTATTAAAGCCCTGGGAGAATTGAAAAATTCTAAAAGCATACCTGTTTTAAAAAGCCTCTTGCAACAAAACGATGTAAAGATGAAGATAGTGGCAAGCCAGTCACTAAGCAAATTTAGAGACAGTGAATCGTTAAAAATCTTACATGATGCTCTGTCACAGGAAGAAGACATACAGGCTTTTCGGGCTATTCTGGCATCTGTGGGAATCAGGAAATCTATCCAAAGCATTCCTATAGTCTATAATTTTCTTAGCAACGACAGAGCAGAAATACGTATAGCAGCAGCAGAAATTCTTGCCCAATTTGAAGATACTCAGCATGTCCCCATCTTGGTTGGGATGCTGAAAGATTCAGACGACAATGTCAAAAAAGCCGCTCATAGAAGTCTTGTACTCCTCACACGAAAGACCTATCCTATCCAATCAGAAGAGTGGGAAAAAATATCAGAGGAAATCAGCCTGAAAATGCTGGAAAAGGAATGATTCTTCCTGTTGACTTTTTTGCCTGGAGTAATTTTTATTTGCTCCAGGCTTATAGTTAAGTTAAAATACTATCCTAAAATTACTTCACCGTCCTTTTTGCTCCTACAATTTTATATTCTTAAAGTTCTTTAAGGATGTTTCTATGCCTAAAAAAACTCAGACAAAGCCAGAGGAAAAGAAAGCCCCTGTAGCAGAGAATCAGCCTGTATCGCATATCCAGCCTCAGGCAGCACCATCTGCTATGCCTCCTTATTCTCAACCAATGCCCAATATAGGAATTCAGCAGCCAGCTTCTCATTATGCCCAACCTGTGCCCATAGCACCTCCTAACCAAACCGTACCAGCATCGCATATAAGCCAGCAGCCTTTGTTTCCACCTTACACAGCCATGCCTTATCAGCAGATGATGGCACCTCAGTGGCAGGCACAGATGATGCAAATGATGCAAATTATGGGTTCTCAGATTGGGGTGCCAGGTATGGATCCTGTAGCACAGCCTTTTCATCAAACTGAAATGCAGCAGGAAAAAGACCCTGGCCTGGATGCCGATATCATTCGCCCTCACCAAATGAGAAGCGTCGTAAAAACACAGCAAGCTTTGCCTATACATGATCTGTTGGATTGCCTGTGTCTTACAGAAGATGGCAAGTATTCCCTGGGCGGTATCCCCAAAGGATGTACCATTGCTTTTGCAGGGCCTCCAGGAAAAGGAAAAACCCGCACAGCCATTTCTGCCTTATGCAAAATAGCGTATTCTGGAATGAGATGTGCTTTTGTGGTAGCAGAAGAAGGTTTTCTGGATGAAAAAGACTCAGGACGCGATGATCTATGCAGTCGCCTGACAAAAATAGGCATGAAAGCCCTTTCTCTTTCGGAAGCCCAGTTTCAAAAGAAAATCGCTAAAAATATCGCAGTGATCCAAAGCCAATATCATAAAGGGCATACATGGGATAGCTTCGTCACACGCTATCGTTTTTTGGTGGAAAAAGAAGGTATCCAGTTTGTCATCATTGATTCGCTGAATACCTTAGACCCCACAAAAACCAGGACAGCGGACAATCTTTCCGCGCTGAAGACATATAACCATGAAAAGGGTGTGACTTGTCTTACCATTGGACAAATAAAGGACAGTGGAGGCCCCGTAGGAGGCGAAGCCCTGGTTCATACGGCAGATGCTGTATTTATGCTGGAGCAAATGAGCCTTGGTTCTAAGGAAATTGCCGAATTCTGGGGAGGCCAGTACAGGGACTCCATTACCATCATCAAGGCAATCAAATCCGTTACAACACCTATTTTCCCTCATCCTGTGAGGGTCACAAACGATGAAACTGTAGGAAGTCTCAAGGTACATCCTCTGCAACCCAGGGAATACTCCTTCTTCCCCATGAAACCACAGGAAGAGAGAACATCTGAAACCTAAGAGTGCAGGTTTGGGCTTGTCAGGTAAAGCCCAAATCTGAGACTACAAATCATTAGATGAACACAAATGAACGCAAATAATTTTTAAACTTCATGTCCTTCGTGTTCTTCGTGGTAAATTTTTTTTATTTGTGTTTATCTGTGTCTATCTGTGGTTCTTTTTAATGTATGCAATCCATCCGAGATGCGCTGTATTGATCAGGAAAGAGGAAACTTCATGGGTATCAGAAATTTTTTCCGTAAAATTCAGGGCAAAGGCCCTCAAATCAAAATTCAGCAAGGAAAGCCTGTTCCCCTGGGAGCGACTTTATATGAAAATGGCATAAATTTTGCCATTTTTGCTGCTCATGCCAGCAGAGTGACCTTACTTTTATATCAGAAAACACAAGATATTCCTTTTGAAGAGATAGTTTTAGACCCGAAAATTCATAGAACAGGAGATGTGTGGCATATTTTTGTATCAGGAATCACAAAAGAGATTCAATATGGATACAGAGTAGGTGGAAATCCTCAAAAGGGACATTATTATTCAGAAGAAAACGTCCTTTTGGATCCCTATGCCTGTGCTCTTTATCCTACTTTAAAATGGGGATGGTCTACAGAAATTACACAAAAAAACAAACGCATTACAATAAGCCGATCTTGCCTTGTAGACCATTCTTTCGATTGGCAAAACGATACGCATCCTTTGATTCCCATGCACGAAAGCATTATCTATGAACTCCATCCAAGAGGTTTTACCTTCCATGGATCTTCTAACACCAAATATCCTGGGACATATAAAGGAATTATAGAAAAAATTCCTTATTTGAAAGATTTAGGCATTACAGCAGTAGAGCTTTTGCCTGTTTTTGAGTTCGATGAAACAGACAACGTCAACGTCAACCCCACAACAGGGGAAAGATTAAAAAACTTTTGGGGATATAGCACAATAGCATTTTTTGCACCTAAAGCATCTTATGCCTCTGTGCATCAGCAAAATGCCCATATAAACGAATTCAAAGAAATGGTAAGAGAATTGCATAAAGCCCAAATTGAAGTCATTCTGGATGTTGTTTTTAATCACACAGCGGAAGGCGATCAAACAGGGCCAACACTCCATTTTCGTGGTCTTGACAATTGTGTATACTATCTTTTGACAAAAGAAGGGTACTATTTGAATTTTTCAGGCTGTGGAAACAGCCTTAAGGCGAACCATCCTGTTGTCAGCGATTTTATCCTGGATTGTTTGCGATATTGGGTTTTAGAAATGCACGTAGATGGCTTTCGGTTTGATCTTGCTTCTCTTCTTACCAGAGATGAATATGGAAGGCCTCTTTCTGACCCTCCTGTGATAAAAAGAATCGCTATGGATCCTGTATTGAAAAATGTCAAGCTGATTGCAGAGCCTTGGGACGCGGCTGGACTCTACCAGGTAGGGAGTTTCCCCTCCTACGGTCGATGGAGTGAATGGAATGGTAAATTCCGAGACGATATAAGATCGTTCATAAAGGGCGACAATGGAATGATCCATGCTCTGGCAGTAAGAATGCTTGGCAGCCCTGATCTTTACGGCGAGAAAGGACGGCCACCATCTCATTCCATCAATTTCATTACATCCCACGATGGGTTCACCCTCCAGGATCTTGTTTCATACGACAAGAAAAACAATATCATGAATGGGGAAGAGAATCGGGATGGAGAACAGAACAACCAGAGCTGGAATTGCGGAGAGGAAGGCGAAACTATAAATCCCATAATCCTGAAACTCAGAGAGAAGCAAAGAAAAAATTTTATGGCGATTTTGCTTTTATCGCAAGGTGTCCCGATGATGGTAGCAGGGGATGAGTTTGGACGTACCCAGCAAGGGAACAACAATGCCTACTGCCAGGACAATGAAATTTCCTGGGTAGACTGGACTCTGGCCGAAAAAAATCTGTCTTTTGTAAGGTTTGTCAAAGAGCTGATTGCCCTGCGCAAGCGACATTTTATGGGAGAAAGCTTTCAGGAATTCAAGATAAGCTGGCATGGCGTTAAAGTGGGAAAGCCTGATTGGAGCTACCATTCTCACAGTCTTGCCTTGCTCATAGAACGTGCCCCTAAAGCAAAAGGCACAAAATCTTTTTATGTGATCCTCAATGCTTTCTGGATGCCTCTGACCTTCGAGTTACCCAGGATTACCACAGCAGAACAATGGCATTTGCTTATAGATACGTCAAAAGACTCTCCGCAAGATATTTTCTCAGAAGAAAATTCTCCTGCTTGGGAGGAAAATCATTATACTCTAGCACCAAGAGCCCTGGTTGTCTTGATAGCCAGGTAGTTCGCTTTAGGAATCAGCATAAAAAAGGATGCTATCATGAAAAATTATTTATTTTTTGTCTTGTTTCTCGGTATTTTTGCTCAGGCGGAAATTTTTCAAAACGAAATGTGGTATTTTGTCTATCCCGATGGATGGATAGCCAAAAGAGAAGAAAGCAAGATAGTTGTTTCCCCTGATCCGACTTTAGACAAATCCAATCTGAAACTTTCTTTACATCATAAAAAAATTCCTGGTGAACTCAGAAAGCTGGATAGTAAAAAGCTTCTTGAAATGATGGCTATCAGTATTCTTTCTGCAGAACACCAGTCTATGCTTGAAAAAAATAATGAAGTTGAAGTCAGAAAAGTAAAACGCCCTAAAGCTGAAAAAGATAAAACAGAAAAAGATCGCATAGAAGAAAAAAAATTACAAGAAGAAAGAAAAAAACAAATTGATAAAAAAATGCAAAGAGAGCTATCTTTAAAGGACAGGTATAGAATCTTGAATAAAAAAGAGGTTGTTTTTCTGGAAAGGCCTGCTATTTATATTGAACTAGAAAAGGTCTTGGAAAAAGAAACTATCCAAAAGCAAATCTATATAATGATTGCAAAGGATAACATAATTACCATTGTATTATATTTTAATAAAGATGGAAAAGACTTTTTATCTATATTGCAAAAGATATTACAAACTTTAAAAATAACAATATAGCCTATATTCCGCAGCTTGTAAGTGAACTTTTTCGATTTTAAAGAGAACCACAGATAAACACAGATAAACACAAATAAGAATTTACTTTGAGGCGAAATGGACTTTTAAAATATAAACAATCCACAGATTACACAGATTACGCAGGTGGATAAATTTTTAAAATATATCTGTGTTTATTTGTGTCCATCTGTGGTTCAAATGCGTTTTCTTAAAGAACAAACTAAAAAAATCAAAATTTTTTCCTTAAAAGCTACGGAACGTAGGTATAGTTTTCTCAGGAATTCTTATTGACAAAAAATATATTTCTGATAATTTTGATAAAATGCCTTATACTTATAGAGTCGGTTCCGTCATAAATACAATTTTCTTTTTTTGGAAAGGTTGTTATATGATTTTACTTTTTCGTATCTTTTTATGGATAGGAATTTTGGGCATGGTGAATCTTCAGGCAACCCAATATGTCCTTTCGCCTACAGATGATTGGTTTTCCATACTTACTGGATCAAGCCTTCAGCCAGGTGATGAGGTTGTCTTGACTTCTGGGGTATATACTACTTCCAGCAACATAGCCATTAAGCACCAGGGAACGGCGGACAATCCTATTACCATCAGGGCTGCAACAGGTGCTAATGTCGTATTCACACATGATATAGACCACAATGTATTGAACCTGGAGGGCGCACGCCATCTTATTCTACAAGGATTGGAAGTGACTGGTGGAAGCATGGGTATACGCATCTATGAAAATTCTCAAGGCGAAGATGCAAAATTTATCACCATTCAAGATTGCTATATCCACCACACAGGAGAAGCTGCCATAACGGCAAACCACAACAATCAGACTTACGAAGGCATGATTTTCAGGCGAAATGAAATTTCCCACACAGGAGGAACAGGAGAAGGCCTTTATCTTGGCTCTAACTACAACCAGTCTCAGTTTTTTAATAGCTTGATCGAAAACAACTACATCCATCATCTCAATGGTAGTCTTGTAGTACAGGGAGATGGGGTAGAAATCAAAGAAGGAAGCTATAATAACATTATCCGTAATAATGTCATCCATGACATCAACTACCCTGGGGTAATAGTCTATGGAACAGCAGGAAATGGCGGAAGAAACACCATCCTGGGGAATGTCATCTGGAATTGCAATGACAACGCTCTACAGGCTGCTGCTGATGCCAATGTCGAAAATAATCTCATTTTTAACACACTAGGCGATGGAATCCATGTCCGAGAACATCAAAATTCTGTTCCAGGCAATCTCAACATCACAAACAACACAGTCATCAATAACACTGGATACTACGGAATCAGAATTACAGATGATAACATTAGCGGAGATATCCTTCTTACCAACAATACAGTTTATACAGCAGATAGTAATAATGCTATGCTCCTTGCAGTTTCCAGCCAGGGAGGACTCTATCAGTTGATTGCTTCTGGTAACTCTATTCTAGGCATGGATCAAATCAATATTAACCTCCAATATCTTTTCCCAACTATGCTCATCACAGGCACAGACACTAACCAGGTTATCATGTCTGCTTTGAGTTCATTTACAGTTCCTGAACCATCCACTATTTTTGTAGTGTTTTTCGGTTTTTTTGCAATCTTATTCCATTGCAGATATTTAAAAAAATTTTAAAAGACAGACTATACAAAATGCAGCGTGAGAGTAGGTAGAGAATATCTACTCTTTTTTTTAAAGTTAAAGGAATTTTATGACAGAATTTTCAGGGAAGAAAGTTCTTATTACAGGGGCAGCAGGCGGTCTTGGAGAAAAGATGGCACTTGAGATAGCCAGGCAAGGTGCCTGTCTTATTCTTTTAGATATTGCTATGGATAGACTTCAGAAAGTAGCAGCAGAAATAGTCTCTCTGGGCGCAAAAGTATCGTGCTATCGTTGCGATCTTAGCCAAAAAGAAGAGATTTATGATTGTAGCAAAAAAATTCAGGCTGATGTTGGGACTCCTGATATTATTATCAACAACGCTGGTATTGTATCAGGAAAAAGTTTTTTGGATACTAGCGATGACAAGATAGAAAAAACTTTTCTTGTAAACACGCTTGCGCCTATCTGGCTGGTTAAATTTTTTTTACCAGAAATGATAGCGAGACGCACTGGTCATATCGTAAATATAAGCTCTGCTGCAGGAACTATAGGTGTGGCTGGTCTTGCTGACTATTGTGGCAGCAAATTTGGACTCTTTGGATTTGATGAATCGCTTCGCAACGAGTTCAAAAAGAAAAGAATCCCTATCCATACTACCATCGTCTGTCCGTACTATATCAACACAGGTATGTTCGATGGCGTAAAGACTCGTTTCCCCTGGATACTTCCTATTTTAGACGAAAGCAGAGTTGTTCAAAAAATAGTCCATGCTATCAAGAAAAATCGAGCTTGTCTTATGATGCCCTGGATCGTTTACGCTGTCATGCCTCTGCGGATCTTTCCTGTGTCGATTTTTGATTGGATTGCGCAGTTTCTAGGCATTCATACTGGTATGGACGAGTTCAAAGGGAGGAAATAAAAGTGTGACGGATGGGAATCCGTCACAAGCAGCTAACGACTAAACACTAGCCGTCACCAAAATCATTTGATTCATGGCATCTCCTATACCATCATAGCATCTGGTACTTTCCTCAAAATTGCATATTCTATTCAATCTTTGAATTTCTGATAGAGTGTTTGTTCCAAAGGCAGTAAGATAAAAAGAGACATTCTTTGTAAGATTCGAGAGTACTTCTGCTGCATAGACTTTCGCCGCCGCTCTCACATAATCGACATGGGAAGAAGGAATCTTCTTCAATTCAAAAGCCTTGCGGCATAAAGCACTGGATGTTTCTACTGCAGTAATCATATCTGCCATCTGGAAAAGAACATATTGCTCTCGTGTAAGGCGTTTTTCTCGTATATATTCCATAGCAGCCACGAGAGTATGTATAGCCTTGGAGAGAGAAGATGCCCCACAATTTTCATCTTCTCTCGCAATTTGGTCCATTTCTTCGGCTATCTTAGTATAATAAGCACCTTTCGTTTGAAGAAATTTGCTCCAGCGATTTTTCCCAATGGTTTGCTGCATAATTTCACTGGTACCTTCATAGATCATGGTAATGCGTACATCTCGCTTTATTTTTTCGACTTCATATTCATGAGTATAGCCATAACCTCCATGCGCCTGGATAGCTGCTTCAGCAGCCTGGTTTCCTGTTTCTGTAGCAAAAAGCTTGGCAATAGCCCCTTCTGTCTCCAATCCCGTTTCTCCTCCATCAAGACGTTTGGCGGTTTCTTCAATATAGTAACGTGCAGCCTCAAGATGGATCGCATGAGGCACAAGAAGCTTATGGGTATACCCTTGCATTTCCAGGAGAGGCTTTCCAAACTGCATTCTCTGCTTTCCATAGTCTATGGCATATTGAAGGGCCGACTCTCCTGCCCCAAGCCCAAAAGCCGCTACCATAAGACGTGTATATCCAAATACAGAAACAGCCTGGGATATACCCTCTCCCTCTTTCATGCCAACCAGATTTTCCGCAGGAACAAGAACGTTGTCTAAAATGACTTGCGTTGTATTAGAAAGGCGGATTCCGTGCTTTTCTTCTTGCTTCCCATGACTTAATCCCTGCATTCCTTTTTCTACAATGAAAAAAGAGGGGCCTTGGGGTGCTACAGCTAAAATAGAATAAATATCAGCCACCCCACCATTCGTGATAAACTGCTTTACTCCATTCAAACGATAAGCGAGTTTTTTTTCGGCATCATAAACAGGCTCTGCCTGTGTCTTCAAAGCAGCCAGATCGCTTCCTGCGCCTGGTTCTGTAGCACCATAAGCAACAATCAGCCCTTCCTCCGCAATCCTTGTCATCCATTTTTGCTTTTGCTCTTGTGTTCCTCCCACTCTCAGAGGATCTGTGCCCAAAGAAATGGCAAGAAAAGCCGTAGCCATTCCCAAATCAATTTTGGCCATCTCTTCAGAAACCCGATAAATATCATAGGCACCACCACCCAATCCCCCATACTCTTCGGGCAAAAATAAAAGATGCAGTCCAACTTCAGGAGAAACCATCTTTCGTACAAGCTCTTCTGGAAAAAAATCCTTCCTGTCCCATTCCAGCCTTTTTTCTCTAGGAAGATGTTTTGTCGCAAATTTTTTTAATGTGTCCTGTACCTCCTGGAGTGTGTCCTGATCCAAGCATTTATGAACCATATCATAGCCTTTACAAAATTGTCTGTTGTAAAATTGAAAAACAAGGCTATAATAGGAATTTCTTCTATTATTAGCAATTTACTATTTCCATAGTTTTTTCTATCGTATCTATTATACTAATGCGTTAGTAACACCAAAAATGCCAAAGTTGATATAAATATGGAACTTTTTCCTTTTTCCCTGGATCATAAAAGCATGATAGAGGAATATCTTTTGCTGGAAAAGCATAGTCTTTCAGTGTATTCCTTTGCTAATCTTTATCTCTGGAAAAATTCGTATACCATTCTATGGAATATCTTAGAAGAAAGTCTATGCATTTTTTTTCAGGATAAATCAGGAATTTTTTTATATCTTCCTCCTTTGGGGAAAAAGCAAAAGCCAGAAACCATAGAAAGACTTTTTGTCTGGATGGGAAGGCAAAATCAAAAATACCCGGGAGTGAGTCGTATAGAAAATCTGGAAGAAAAGGATGTCCCTTTTTATCAGAGCCTGGGATACGAGTGTATAGAAAAACCAGGAGACTATCTTTGCTTCACCAGTGATATGGCAAAGCTTTCAGGACGTAGCCTTAAATCCAAAAGAGGTGCCTGCAATTTTTTTCTGAAGCATTATAAAAATTTTCAGTATCGCTTTTATGATGAAAAAGACAAAGATGCCTGTCTTTCCCTCCATCAAAATTGGATGCAAAATCGCCAGAAAAAAAATTCTGATCCCTTTTATCAGGATATGCTTTGGGATAGCAGAGAAACCCTTGCCTTTGTATTGTCCGATTGGCTCTCTTTTCCTATAGAAGGACGAGTCATAGAAATAGAAGGTAAGATACAAGCTTTTACGTTTGGATATCCTCTGAACCAGGAAATTTTTTGTATACTGTATGAAATTACAAACCTGGATATAAAAGGCCTGGCCCAGTTTATCTTTCGGCAGTTTTGCTCTGAGCTTCTTCACTATTCTTATGTCAATATCATGGACGATTCCTATTTGCCAAATCTCAAAGCAGTCAAGCTTTCTTATCGCCCTGCTGCCTGCATCCCATCCTATATAGCACAAAAATATCACTAAGGAATCAGAATTAAATAATTAAATAACTTCCCCATTTCGAAAAAAAATTTACCGCAGATGCGCAGAGATCGCAGAGAAGAGAAAATTTTAAATTATACTATAAAAAATATGAATAATACCTACGTTCCACAGCTTCTAGGAAGAAAAAAAGTATTTTAAGCGGATAGAAGTAATACTTACTCTT
>CALKWO010000023.1 GCA_938003875.1 uncultured bacterium | reverse complement strand
AACGGCTTTCTCATGATTTTAGAAACTCAGTTTAAAGTTAGCGAACGGCACGTTAATAGTTATATCTCCAGTTTCAAGGAATATTCATCATTTTCCTTGCTGAATCTCTGGATGAATTGCTCCAGAGAGAGGGTATGCTGCTCGCCTGTTTCTCGATTTCGCACAGTGACACTCCTGGATTCTTTCTCTTTTTCGCCCACTACAACCAGATAGGGAATTCTCTGTAGACGACCTTCACGGATTTTTTTATTCAATGTCTCACTCCTGAGGTCTGTTTCCACTCGAAGCATTTTCGTAGTTAGAACATCAGCGATTTCTTTGGCATAATCTATCTGATTTTCCGTGATGGAAATGATTTTTGCCTGAACAGGGGACAACCAAAGAGGGAAAGCACCAGCATAGTATTCCACCAGGAAGGCAATGGTTCTTTCCAGGCATCCAATAGAAGAACGATGCACAACAACAGGGCATTTTTCCTTGCCATCTCTGTCAATATATAATAGATTGAACCTTCCAGGCAGAGCGAAGTCAATTTGCACTGTAAATACAGTTTCTTCTTTGCCATATACATTCAGCATTTGAATATCCAGTTTAGGGCCATAGAAAGCGGCATCTCCGATTCCTTTGGTATAAGGAAGCTGAAGTTTTTCCATGATTCCTAGAAGAATGCTCTCGCCCTTTTGCCACATTTCTGGATTGTCTACGTATTTCTCTTTTTTTACATCGTCCTTGAGGGAAGCACGATAGCGTACCATAGAATCGATTCCCAGTCTTTTCATCAAGAAATCGATCAATTCCAGTACTCTTTTAAATTCGTCTTCGAGTTGTTCAGGTGCGCAGAAAATATGGGCATCAGCAAGAGTAAACAACATGACTCTGGTCAAGCCGCATAGTTCACCAGAAAGCTCTTTACGGAACTGAGGCGAAATCTCCGCTAATCTTAAGGGCAAATCGCGATAGGATTTAGGCGTATCTTTATAGATCATAAAATGATGAGGGCAGGTCATAGGACGCAAAACGATTTCATCATTTTCGCCTAATTTCATGATAGGATACATCCCATCTTTATAGTGTTCCCAATGCCCTGATATTTCATATAAGGTCTTTTTGCCAAAGACAGGAGTATATACATGCTGGTAGCCACGTTTTAGCTCTTCATCTACAACAAGCCTTTCCAAAATTCTTCTTATGGTAGCTCCCTTGTGAAGAAGAATTGGCATGCCTTTCCCAATCAAATCCGAAAAAGTAAAAAGCTCTAATTCAGGGCCTAGTTTTCTATGATCTCTTTTCGCAGCTTCTTCTCTTCTATGGATAAATTCCTTTAGCTCATCTTTTGTTGCAAAAGCAAGAACATAGATGCGCTGCATCATGGGATTCTTCTCGTTTCCCTTCCAATATGCTCCACTTACCCTGTCTATTTTCCAGGCAACTTTTTGCAAATCTTTTGTGTTAGAGACATGAGGCCCATTGCAAAGATCTATAAAATTTTCGGTCTGGTATGTTCCAACCACTTCATTTTCTTTTTCTAACTCATCAATCAATTGCAATTTAAAAGGCTCATTTTTAAAGATCGCTTTGGCTTCTTCAGGCGGAATTCTTTTTGCAATATAATCGTGTTTGCCTTTTATAATCTGGGTCATTTCTTTTTCAATCTTTTCCAGAATTTCCTGTGTGAAGCTGCTTCCCTCAGGAACCAGAAAATCATAATAAAAGCCCTCATCAATAGCAGGGCCAATCCCTAATTTAACATCAGGACATACTCTTAGAACAGCAGCAGCGAGAACATGAGAAAGAGAATGTCTGCAAACCATAATATCATAAACTTTTACTTCATCATTCATACTGGCTCCTAGCATGAAAAAATACTTTTGGGCAATGCACGTGAATCAGTATGACATTGTCCAAGATACATGCTTGATTTTATAAAAAAAATACATTAAAATACATTGACTCCTGGATACATTGGCAAATTACAATTTCTTACTAAACAAAGGGAAAATCATGACGAACCATTTGACAGCCATTACCTTTAAGGATATTGCCAAGCTCACGCAACCAAGGAATACTTATCTTGACATTTTACTTTTTGATGAGCAACAAGTAAAAGAAAAAATCCATAGCTCTAAACCTATTGTCAAAGTAACGCTCACTCGTATGGAACCTAAGCAGAAATATTTTTTAGATGAACGGAAGATCATGCCTGTTCTGGAATCTCTGGATTATGCAGAATGGATTGTAGCCGAAAAAACTTTATATGATCTGAGTGATATAGGCCGTGCTATGTGCCTTGCCGTAGGGAGATACAATCATAATCATCTGCGGCCCTTTTTGAGCGAAGAACAAGGCGATATGGATCCCTTTGTTTCAAGAGAGCATGGCTTGATTTTTCTTAATGAGAAAAGACAGGTTTGCTATCATGATATTGGCACTTTTAAAAAAGGCAGTACAAATGGAACAAAATTAAATGATGTTTCTCTTGTAAAAAATGAAATTATTTCCTGGGGTTCCCATGAATATTTTGGATTAGGAGAATCTCTCAATATCCTTAAAACCAAAGAACGAGTAATGGAGTCTAAATTCAAACTCCGCTTCCAAGAAATCTAGAATAACAGGGCACGCATCATCGTGCCCTTCTAATTTTACAAATCAATTTCATCATTCTCTAAAACTGTGTCTTCCAGATTGGCATTTGTAAGATCGGCCCCTCCAATGGATATTCCTTCCAGATTGGCTGCTTCCAAACTTGCTCCTTGCAAATTGGCATCTTCCAGATTGGCATTTTCTAAATCAGCCCCTTCCAGATTAGCATTTTCTAAATCAGCCCCTTCCAGATTGGCTTCTGCCATAGAAGCGTTCTCCAAACAAACATTGCCCATCTTAGCATTAGAAAGATTGCTATTTGTCAGAATAGCATTTTCCAGGTCAGCATTTTCCATGTCTGCATCTATCATATTAGCATTTTCCAGATTGGCATTTTCAAAATTTGCCTCTTCCAGATTGGCTCGTTTGAAATTAGCAGCAACTAGAGTAGCATTGCGAAAAAAGGCTTCTTCTGCAAAGGCTCTTTCAAAATTTACATTTTCTAAATTTGCTCCTTCCAGATTGATTCCTTTGATATTAGAACGCTGAAAATTGCTTTCGCTTAAATAAGCACCTTCTAAATCAGCATCGATCAAACGGGCTTCTTTTAAATTTACGCGGGGCATGATTGCCTTTTTTATGCGTATTTTATTTAATATCGCTCCTTGCAAATTAAAACCTTCCAGCGTTTTTTTTTCTGCTACTCTTTTTTCTAAAAATTCTATAGATATTTCTTTTGGAGCATTGGATTGATTATGCCATATACAAAAACCACTTGCATCAGCTGATAAGCCACAAGTTTTGCCTTTGTAATCTCCGAAAGAGAATGTATATTTACAACGGCGTACTTTGGCCATAATAACCTCCTCCTGGAGCAAGAATAAAAGTAATGAAATAATACACCTTACACAAGTCAAAATAAGGATATATCCAAAAAATTTCGATAAATGCAACAAAAAAATTTTATTCTTTTAAAAAAAAATTTTTTTTGGGCTATAAAAGATATAAAAGCGTTAAAATATTATGCAAAGAATGAGCAAGAATACAATACCATAAACATTGTTTTTTCTCATAAAGAATCTGTAAAAAAATCCCTAATCCTAAAATTGGTAAAAAAGCAAAAAGATTTTGGTGCATCAAGGAAAAAAGAATGGAAGTAAAAATAACTGCCCATACTTTGCCAAAATATTCCCTTAGAACTCCATATAAAAATACACGGAATAAAAATTCTTCTATAAGTGGAGCAACCAGAATGGCAGTAGCAACTGCAAACCACCATATAAATCCTTGGCTGCTCAAAATTTTTAAGGCAACTTCCTGTACCTGAGGTTTTAAATGAAAAAGAGCAAACAAAAGATGAGTGCAATAAAATAAAAAAAGATACCAGGGAAGGAAGCTGATATAGCCCAAGACCACTCCCAATGCTTCTTTGCGTCTTATAGAACAGAGTCCCAAACTCTTTTTATCGTAGCCTGGAAGAAAGCTTAGAAAGAAAAATAAAGCAAACAAACAAAAAATATTCACAACCCAATATATGGCAAGATGAGAAAAATATTCCTGCTCTTTCGATAGAGAAGCCAAAGATTGAATCAGACTGGACAATAAAACAAAACAAGCAAAATAAAAAAATACAAAAACAAGAATATCCCAGGGCTTCCAGAATGCAGGGACGAAACTTGTTTGAGCAAACATTCTGGAAAAAAGGAAAGAAAGCAAGAGAGTAATGCCCCAAAGAATCAATGCATAAAAGAATATAAAGAATACAACCGCTACAGGGTATTCTAAAAAATTCAGAAAAACATCTTGTGTTTTCTGCATACTATCCTGGAGTGTTTCAGCAGAGACAGTAAGACCATATAGTAAAAAAGATAACAAACTAATGTTTTTCATTTGCTGGCCTGGCAAAAACCATCCTTCCCATATTGCTTTGGAGAACATTGGTAACGATAACCTCTATGTTTTTATCTAAATAGGAAAAACCGTTTTCCACGATAACCACAGTCCCATCGTTCAAATAACCTATTCCCTGGTTGATCTCTTCGCCTTTCTTTACAATCTGTATATTTATGGCATCTCCATGAATTACAGGAGGCCTTAGTGCATTGGCAACAGCATTCAGATTGATGATTTCAATATTATGAAGCTCTGCAATTTTCTTCAGGTTATAATCGTTTGTCACTAAAATTGCATTAAGGCGTTGAGAAAGAGCAATCAAGCGATCATCTACTTCTTTAATATGCTCTAATGTATCAGGGTCAAAATAGATTTTTATCTTAGGCTTTTTTTGTAGCTCAGCCAGAATGTCTATTCCCCTGCGTCCTCGTATTCTTTTATTACGATCAGAAGAATCTGCCAGTGCCTGTAGCTCATTTAGAATGAATTTAGGAATGACAAGCGTTCCAGGCAAGACATTTGTGTCGCATATACTCAAGACTCTGCCATCTATGATAACACTCGAATCCAGAACAAGATATCGCTCTGAGGACTCTCTGCTCAATTCTACGAAAGGAATCAGCATTTTATAACGATTTCGAGTACGGAAAAAAACTACGATAGAAAGATAGCAAAAGAAAAAGGTAATTCCTACCTTTATGGCATCTTCTGTTTGCTGTACCTTGATAGGTGGAAAGCTTTCTTTTAACATCCTGATATGGGGGATCAGGAAAATAGCCTGAATAAGAAGCGTAGAAGCAATAAACCCTACTAAAATGCCTAAAATCACAGTAAAAATAGCGTTGATAAAACGGCTGGCATATTCAATCTCTATCCATATAATAAAAACAGCAAATAGCGCACCTATAATAATGCAGATAATATTCACTGCCGAAAAGGGAGGAGCCGCAAACAACGCCAGAGAAATCTGGTATGCTGTGCTGGCAATGGTAATCACGAAAAACAATCTTAAAAAAAACAAAACACCTTTCACAACATTTCCCTTCAATCATAATTTAAACTAAAATATTTTGCAAATAGGATGAAAAATCCGATAGGATTCCTGCCCTTGAGGCAAAGTCATACAGGACAATAAAGGTTTCATGAATTGGAGCTCTTTGAGAACTACAGGCGTAAATATCCCAAAAAACTTTGCAATTTCATTTCCAGTAAAAAATGAGTATGGATTCTCTTTCAAGAAATGGAATATCTTGCGTCCGAGGGAAGAGCATAAATATTTTTCCGTTAAAGATTGAATATAATCTTTTGTAAAACACTCTTCAAAAAAAGGATTGTCTTCGCAGGGCAAAAAAAATTTTCTTACATGATCTATAGGATATGTATTGCATCTTATAAAAAAGAAAAAAAGAATGTTGTGAAAAGGATGCTCTTTTATTTTTTCTAAGAGCTTGTGGTATTCTGTTTTTGTGAGGCCCTCTAATCCATCTATAAAAAATAATATTTTATACTCTGGTACATGAATTTTTTCTAATTGTGTTTTGAAAAAAGCAATAATGCTATTTGCTTTCAAAGCAATGCTTTTTTCTAAAAAATAGCCAGAGCAATGTTCGATAGTTCCATTATGAAAAAAATCTTTTAAATGGGTTGCCAAGGCTGTTTTGCCAGCACCTGGGTATCCTTCTACAAAAAAAATATTGCCAAAAGGCATTTTTTTTTCCCAGTCCAATGTATTTTGTATTGTTTGTTGTATTCGATTTTCTAACCAAGGAATAAAAATATAATTTTTATTCCTATCTATGAATTCTTCAAAATCAATACTACCTTGCTCTTCTTTTTTATATTCTTTCCATTCTCCAGGCAAATAATGCTCATATAGTTTCTCTAAAGTTGCCCCATCTTTTTCCTCCAGAGAGAGCTTTCCTTCTTTTTCTATAAGAGCAAAAAAAGGTTCTAGGAAAATAGCCTTGTTTTCTAAAAGCATGACAGAATTTTTTTCTTTGTATTGATATCTTACATTATGCAAAAATTCTAAATCAACAAGAAAATCCCAAATTTGCTCATTTGCTTCTAAAAAGTCATTCGAAGAAATCAAGTAGTTGCTGCAGGCAGCCATCTCATAAAAAGAACAGAGACGTGCTACACGATCTTGTGTATTTTTTTGCTTAAAGCTAGGATACTTCAATAAAGGAGCTAGTACGCAAGAAGAAAAATTATCAGGAGTATTTTGTAACAGTTTCTGTATTATATGAATCCAATTTCCTGCTGATTGGGGCATAGTAAAAGAAAAAATATTGCTATAGAATTTTTTTGTTTTTTTAGAAGTTTGAATATATTCTAAGATAGCAAGTTTTCCTAGCCAGCCTATAATTTTTTCAAAAAGATGCCCGATTCCCTGCACTTTTTCTGCTTGAGAAATATCTTTTTGAATTTGCAAGATAAAGGGCTGTAAAAAATTTGGGAAAAAATCAGTGTTCATAGCTATTCTGATGCCTGCGCTGCGATTACAGCATGCCTGAATACCATCACATTACTTTTAGGGTTGGAAGAAAGAGATAGCTTTATATCATATTTTGTAAACCATTTTATGCTTCCAACGAACGTTTCTCCTTCCCTGAGCATAAGGCAAATTGGATTTCCTTCTTTTAAAATATCTGCTGGCATTTCATATCGCTCATAAGGATTAGAACTAGGAGGTACGGGTTCTTTTTGCAGCTTAGGACTAACTTTGATGGAAGAAAGCACCCTCTCTGCATAAGATAAACGGCAGAAAAACTTTAAAGATATTTTAGGACATATATGTATGCGATTTTGCTTATCTTTGATTTTTATCTCATAAGGAGTATAACCAATCACTAAACCAGATAAAGATTCATGTCCAAGCCTGGATAAAAAAATAGGAATTTTCTTTGTTTTCAATTTTTGGAGATAGTTGGCAAGCGGCTGGTTTTCTTCTTGATGTTCTTTTAAATATTTTTTATACCATTCTTTCCTTTTTTCTTTATTTTGCTCCTTGTTTTTTATATAATCTTCTACATTTATTCCATTATCAAAGAGCATATAGCAAGTACTCAATGCCAACTCAGGATGCTGGCTTTTTATTTCCTGTGCTTTTTCATCTCTTTGCTTTTTTTGCTCTTGTCTGGCAAGATATTCTTCCAATGTAAATTTTTTATTGACAATCATAAGTGCAATATGAATAGGAATATTAGACTTATTAGCCAGATCTTGAGCCTCTTTCCTTTGTTCCATTTTAAGAATCTTTTGATCTCTATATTCTCTAAGGCAAAAGGAGCCACGGAGAATCTGGATAGCCGTATTTAGAGCAAAGTTGTTATTTTGTAAAGAAAATATAGAAATTTTTTCCTGAACTCGCTTTTGTACCTCCAACCTTGCTTTTTTTTCTTCTTGTTTTTTCTGCCATAGTTCCAAAGGAAGAGTTCCTGCTGCGATTTGAAGAGCAATTGCCTCTTCCATGCCATATTGATCCACAAGAGCCATCGCTTTTTTTCGTAAAGGGCTTGGCTCAAATTTTGGTTTCCCCGGTTTATTATATTTTTTATAAGGAGTCTTGGTATGATTTTGTTCCATATCCATTATAATCTATCCTGAAAAATTCTGAATACAATAGTTCTTTATAAGATTTTTATCTCTGTAAAGATTATTTTATAAGGTTCAACTTCTATAACACAATCAGAATACACGAAGAAAAGCCTGTGCAGGCTAAGCAGTGCTATGTTAATAGCATCTGCTTGAGTCTGCGGGAGGAAATGTGGAAGTTATTTAATTCTTGTTCCTGAAATTATAATTTCCTATCCTTTGAATTAAAATTCTAAGGGAAAAAAGAGCGATTAAAATTCCTGATCCCCATAGAAAATATTGAAATTTTTGCTTATATTCTAGTTGGCCAATTTCTGCCTCTATTTCTTTGCTGTTTATTATATCACCTTTACTTTTTAAAATAGACAATTTATCTTGATAATACTGCTTTGCTTTTTCTTTTTCCCCTTGAATAACGGAGACTTTAGCCAGATCGCATAAAATATCCAGAATAACATCTGTGTTGTTTCTTGTCTTTGCAATATCCAGCCTTTCTTCCAAATAAGATTGCGTTTTTTTATAATTTCCTATTGCTATATTAGCATCAGCTAGCAATCCCAATTGAGACATTAAATTTTCTGTATTGCTTAAATGACGAGCGAAATAGGCACTTTTCTCCAGATATTCTATGGAACGAGGATATTCCTGTTCCAAATATGCTATCAGTCCAAGATTACTAAATATCTCCGCCTGGCTCTTTGTATCCATAAGATTAGAATAAATTTTAAGGCTTTCCTCAAAATATTCTTTAGCTTTTATATAGTTTTTCTGCTCTTTTTCTAATATTCCCAAATTTTTTAAAATAGAAGCCAATATTTTTGGATAGTTTTTTTTCTCTAATATTTTCTGTGCTTTTTCATAACAAGAAAAAGCGAAAGAATAATTTTTTCTTAAAGATGCTGCTAGCCCAAGAGAATTCAGACTTTTTGCAATATTATATACATCAGATATTTTTTCAAAAAAACTCATAGCCTGCAAATAGAACTTCTCCATATCTAAATACTGTTTTTGTATATAGGATTGCTCACCTAGTTTGCTAAAAACTACCCCTAATTGGAAATCATCTCCAATTTTTTGCAAAATTTGTATAGCTTCTTTATAAAGATCGGTATGATAAACAACTATCTCTTCTGATGTTCTTAATAGGAAATAGTTTTTTATAATATCGGATTCTTTATCTTGAATTGTCCAATCCTGTCCCTCTGTTTTTTCTATAACCAAAGCATTATCAGAAAGGGAAAGATTATTTCTATCCCATATTTTGCGAAGCTCTTTTGTGATTTTTTTATCATTTAAAAAATCTTCGTTTTTTGCATCTATAGAAAAAAGATACACAGCATCTTGGGTAACATCAGCACGATATACAATACGGATAGCATAGAAAGCCAATTTTTTCTGGAAATCGGAAAGATTTTCATAAAAGTTAAGCTGTTTTAAATATATATCTTCATTAAATTCCTTTTCATAGCATTTCACAATCGTTTTTGCTACGTCAAGATAGTTTAGAGACATGTCAAACTTTTTTTGATAGTAAAGAGATAGATAGGTAATGAAAATCTTTTGAACCAATTCTGCTGCCCAGTAAGGATAATTTTTTACCAAAAATTCCATGCGTTTAACAGAAGAATTATGAAACGCTTTCATATATTCCAAAGAAAAATTTTCTTCTGTACAGATAGGCTTCTCTGCTATATTTTCTTCCTGAGGTATTTGAGAATAGCATAATATGTTCCCCAGAAAAAGCAATAACAGAAGACTTCTTCCCAAAAATGGCATACTGTTTTCCTCACACCTTTATGGTTTAATATCCAAACCAGTGCATATTTTAAGAACACATTATGAAGAAAAGCAATGATGATGTCAAGCTTTTTCTCTTTAGGATGGATTTTGAAACAAGATTTCGAAATTTTCTTCATTGACTTATCAAAAAAGATTTCGATAATAGTAACCTGCTGTATAGAAAATTATAGATTTGTATTTGTTATTTTTCTGTTACTAGGAGTGAATTTATGAAGGTTGTAGCTTTTAATGGAAGTCCTCGTAAGGATGGAAATACCAGTATTGCTATTAAAACTGTTTTTGAAGAGCTAGAAGCCAAAAATATCCAGACAGAGATGGTTGACCTCTGTAAATACAAAATTCAGGGCTGTATAGCCTGTATGGGTTGTGCAAAAAATAAAAATGAACAATGTGTCCTGAACGATGATTTCAACCCCCTTTTTAAAAAATTAAGAGAAGCAGATGGGGTGATCATTGGCTCTCCTGTTTATGTAAGTAACATGTCTGGCATCACCAAATGTTTTATAGAGAGAGCTGGGCTTGTCGCTAAAGTAAACGGTGCTATCCTTGCTCATAAAGTAGGTGCATCTGTAGTGGCAGTTCGCAGAGCGGGTGCCTGCACCACGTTCGCAGCTATTAACTATTTCTTCCTGATCACCCAGATGATTATTCCTGGGTCAAGCTACTGGAATCTAGGGATAGGTCTGAAACCTGGCGATATAAATCAAGATGCCGAAGGTCTGGAAACTTTTCGTAACTTAGGAAAAAATATGGCATGGCTTTTAGAAAAAATTCACCAATAAAAATATAAATTTAAAAAAAATTTCATAGTCAGAATATGAGATATAAAATGACTATGAAATTTTTTTAAAATTTTTTTAAAATTTTTTTTATGCTGCAATCCAGTGTTAAAAACGGTTGTTGATAACTTGCCAATAATTGTGGATAAATTCAAAGAAATTAAAACAAACCAAAAATTATACCTATATCTTATTTATTTATAAATACTTACAAAAGTATATAGGGAAGAATATAAAAAATATTTATGTGGATAAATAAAAGATTTTACTTGACAAAATGCCAACCTAAGGAAAAAGCACAAGTTATATTCTATTCT
The DNA here is from genome assembly GCA_938003875.1 of uncultured bacterium. Lineage (GTDB taxonomy): Bacteria > Planctomycetota > Uabimicrobiia > Uabimicrobiales > JABWCH01 > JABWCH01. Next base: position 15,262 of record CALKWO010000023.1, on the reverse strand, counting down.
AAAAAAAGGGAAAATCTTTTTTCCTTTTTTTATATGGCATAAAATATGCTAAAAGCGAATTCTATACCATAAATATTTATTCACAAAAGTTAAATTTCTTTTTTGTAAAGGTATCAGAAAATGCTTAAAAATATAATTATTCTTTTTATCTTATTTTTTTTCAGTTTCTGTCATGCTTTAATTATCAAAACAGACAAGAGTATCTACTCATCTATAGATAAAATTATAGTTACGATAGGAGATACTCCTCAGGGAATATATACTTGTTCATTATTTTCTAAGGAATCGGACAATCGTAAAATTTGTATTTCCACATGGAAGGATAGCATACCTGGAAGCATTATTTTAAAGCCTGTAGGGTGGAATAAAAGTAAAAGCATAGAATTAGAATTCTCTATATATAAAAAAGGAGCGACAATCCCTGAGGCTACAGCCCATACAATAGTTAAAATATTAGGCCAGAGTATTACCGATGTAGAGAATATGGAAGGAATTTTAGAGATTTATGGCAGAGAGACAGACCAAAATAATCCTATATGCAAACGCATCGCATCCCTGGCAGAAATGATGTATGGCGCGAATTCTCAATCTACAGGCAAATGCCTTTGGGCTGTACAAAATGTTTTGGATGCTGCTAAAGTAAAAACAACAAGAGTTGCAAGTGCATATCTGGCACCTAAAAGTTTTGATGCTTCGCCTACTTTTATTAGCTATTACCGTAAAGTATTTCTGGATGAAAATAATCCTACAATAAACCTAGATACATGCCTTGGAGGAACCATCATTGTCTTTGATAAGCAAGAGGGGCATCCTAATGGACATATCGAAATCAAGGCTTCCTGGGGCACTTCCTGGATAAGCGATTACAGACAAGCCAAAAGAGTCACTTATGCTGGTAAAGGCCCTAAATACATGTACGTTCCCATACCTGGAAGTACCTTTTCTCATGAAGAAGTTACACAAGGAACCAAAGACAAACCAATCCCTCTAAAGGTTCAGTTGAATTTAGATAAACCTAAACTAGACCTTACGCTGGAATACAAAACCGATCAGGAAAAAGATTGGAATAGCGTAGCCCCTGTAAATTCTCCTGAGCCAACGGAATTTGAATTTGTTATCATGCCTCCGCCTCCAGCCCCGCCAGATAGAGCTTCTGGCATTCCTTATAGTTATATTTATTATTGTTTTAAAGTTTCTTCAGAAGATAATACTCATTTTTTTAGTGTTGTATATTCTATCAGAATGTGGTAGCTTGATGCATAGGAAATTATAGTTATTAGTGATAAATGCACTTTAAGCTATATTCCAAATCTTAGCCCTGAAGGGGCGAAATATAATAGCCAGGGGCAACGCCCCTGGTATAAGTTCTGCAAAAAAAATTCATAGAGTAGGCAGGCTGTTACCATCTATTCTTTTTTCTAATATACTTGCGCATACAGAAATAGCATGGCTCAAGCCTGTTACCATAGATTCCAAAGGCATACCTGATCTCTCAGACCCAGCGTCGATCATTTCAGGAAGCGAAGGCAGATGGATAAATCCGCCTAGAATATTGTTTTTTTGGGTGACTATGTTGTGCATTAGATGAAACATGACATGGTTGCAGACAAAAGTTCCAGCAGTGTTGGAAATAGATGCTTTTATTCCTGCTTGAGAAATGCTTTTGATGATTTCCTTAATGGGAAGATTACTAAAATAAGCATCTGGTGCTCCAGGAAGAACAGGCAGATCCAATGGCTGTAATCCTTCATTATCAGGAATTCTGGCATCGCAAATATTAATAGCCACTCGCTCTATCGTAATCTCTTTTCTATCGGCAGCCATACCTGTACAGAGAATAATATCTGGTTGCTCTTTTTCTATGGCCTTTTCTAATTCCTGATGAGCCAGCCTGAAAGAAACAGGAAGTTGCTGCTTTACAATTTCAGCACAACCAATTTCCTCTGGTATAGCCTTTACAGCAATCCAGGATGGGTTGATTGTATATTGGCCAAAAGGTTCAAATCCACATAATAAAGCTCTAAATTTTTGCATAGAATAACCAAATTAATTGTAGCCGCAGGATGATTGTAGCCTTCAGTGTTGCGCCTAAAAAGCCCAACGCCAGCGCAATCCCTGCGTCTTTTCTCAATACCCTGCTCAATGCAGCACATAATAAAAAAAGCCACGGTTTCCGTGGCTTTTTTTTAATGTCAAATCAAATCAAGGCTAAGCTTTATTGGAAAGCGTATCCACCCCAATCTTCGATATTGCATTGTTTGTTTTTCTGTTCACTTTTAATTCTTAAGCGGAGATAACCAGATTTTCCCCAGCCTGTTCCCCAGCTATTTTTGATGACCCAATATTTTTCATTGGCATTGCTTGTTCCATAGCCAACCAGTGTCATGCAATGGCCGCCTAATTTGCTGCCTTGTTTGTATTCATAAACACCATCTTTGTAACTACGGAAATCATCATAAACGATTACGCCAATGATGACTGCTTTTCCGCTATTAAGTGCACTCATGAAACTGCCAGAAGATACAGAGCTGTAAGACATGGTGTATTTTTTTGTTTTATTGCAGCTTGCTCCGCAATCATAATGATAAGAACCATCATAGTATTTGCAGTCAGCATCCAAGATCATACCTTTTGAACTATTGCTAGCAGCGACTGCTCCACCATTCAAGCTCCAACCGCCATCGCATCCATATCCTGTGTAAGGACTGCAGAAGAACAAATATCTTTCAGAAAACAGAGTTTTGCTGCCGGTTTTCTTCCAATAGGTTTGTTCGAAAGCAGCGGTTGTTCCAAAAGCTACGCAACTTCCGCAACTGGCTTGATTTTTTACTTCTGTTACATTAGGAACGATGTATTCGCTTCCTCTTGCTGGCCACTCAGCTTCGTTGACTACGAATTCTTCTCTGCTGACGGTCAGAGGCTCGACAAGACCCATCATTTTTTGCATTTCTTCCTGAGAAAGCAAAGAAACGGATGTAACATCAGCTCTCCAGCTTGCATTTTCCAGTTCCAGCATAGCGTTCAACATAGCGACTTCTCTGGAAACTTCATTGGCATCTCTGGTTTGGGCAGCAAGAGATACTGCCAGTACCATCAATACGATTACAAATAAATTTTTCATAATTTTTCTCCAAAAATTTTTGTTGTTTATATAAAATCTTACTCTCTGCAAAATTTATTCCTTTTGTTTATATAAAAAATATATTGATCTATTATATTAATTTTTAAAGACTTATATTTATCTTAGTTAAAGGTTCAAGAAAAGGAGGGTGGATAAACGTTTCTTTTTGTAACATCTATCAGAATTATATTGTAACATCAGGGACACAAAATTTATCGACCGCTTCCATCTCAGGCTACAGTTCCCAGAATTGATTTGAACGTTGACAGAGAATGCGTTTTAGAGTAGAATAAAAATTTCCCAAATATTGTTTTCGCCAAAATGTTGTACAGGATCACTTTGACTAATACGCAGTTCTGACATGTTTTTGAAAAAATGGACATTCAATGCAACAGATTGTAGCCGCAGGGTTGCGCCGAAAAAGTCATGTCTGCTCAAAAGCCGAACGCCAGCGCAATCCCTGCGTCTTTGGTAAATATCCTTTGACTGGCTTAAAAAGATTCGATTCAGTTAGTCTCTATTAGCAAAAGACGCAGGGATTGCGCTGAAGGTCGTCTTTTCCGAATAGATCGTCATTTTCGGCGCAACCCTGCGGCTACAAACACTTCAGCCATAACAATATATAGTTAGAGCAATACTGAACAAAACCTGTTAGAACTGTGTAATACAAAATTTCCAAAATATGTTTCCCAAAAAACATTGAAAGCTTACCAGTAAGGAGAGTAGCATTGGATTGTATGAAAATTTTTGTTGTCCGCAAAGACTATGTTCTGGCAAAAGGAGGAGCGGAGAGATTCACAAAAAACCTGATTTTAGGTTTGTCACAGGGGGGAGCGGAAGTACACCTGGTAACGACAGATTTAGATGAATCTCCTCCTCAAGGAGTTGTTGTTCATAGTTTTTCTGTTCCTAAAAAGCCATCCCATCGGAAGAACGCTGTTTTTGTAGAAAAGTCCAGGGAAATTCTTTTGCAGTACCCCGATGCCTATTCTATTGCAATATCCCCTACTTATCCTGCTACTATTTTCCATTTGGGCGATGGCATTCATAAGTATTGGCTAGAAGTCAAAAGCAAAAATTGGCTAAGAAAAATTTTTGACTATTTTAGTCTGAGGCATCGCACTACGCTTTCTATTGAAAAAAATATTCTGCACGGTGGCCATAAATTTATTGTAACCAATTCTGAACTATGCAAATGCCATGCTACTCAATACTATCATATCCCTCCAGAGAATATTTTCGTAAACTATACGGGGATCGACACAAACCTTTTTAATACTAGCACTTGTCAATACAGGGAAGAAATGAGGAAGATTCTAGGAATAGAGGAAAAGACATATTTAGTGGGCTATGCCTCTAATAATTTTCAGCGCAAAGGTCTTGCCACGATGATTCGCGCTGTGTCTTCCTTGCAAAAATATATTCCCAACTGCTGCCTTCTTGTATTAGGCCAAGATAAAAAGGCATCTCTGTATCGTCTTATGGCAAAATTCTATGGCATAGAAAAAAAAGTGCTATTTGTGGGAAATAAATCGGATATTGAAAAATACTATGCAGCAATGGATGTCTTTGTCTTGCCTACACTTTATGATCCTTGCGCTACAGTAGTTTTGGAAGCACTGGCATGTGGCGTACCTTCCATCAGCACAACGAGCAATGGTGCATCGGAACTTATCCAGCATGGAGTCAATGGCTTTATACTGGACGATGCCAGAGATCATCGTAGATTGGCAATTCAATTGCTATTGCTTTCAGAGGAACGGATTCGCAAGGAATTTTCTTCCAAAACACATCGCTCTGTGGAGAATCTTACCATAAAGGTCAATAGCGATATTTTTGTAGATCTCTTAAAAAAATATAAAGGGAAAAGCCCTGTACCGCAAAATTTTCAGGAACATCTGGACATGGCCTACCCAAAATTACAAAAAGGAAATCTTTGTGTCAGAGTAAACCAGAAGTACCAGGAACTTTTGCATCAATCGAATTTTATAGAAGAAAATGCCTTTGTGGATGCAAAAGACAGAGAGCGTACCTTCCGAAGCCATGTAAAAGAAATATATACCCTGGTTCGTCAGGGCTGTAAAATCTGGCAAAAGATGAATTATTCCCAAGAAACAGACCATGAACTAGAGAAATCTCTTATGGTACATCGTGCTGGTATTGAAACTGTTGAGCCTCTAGCCTCAGGATATACCATCAATGAAAAAGGAGAGAAGGTACAATTCTTTCTTTCCTTGGATTTAAAAGGCTATCGTAAATTAGAAGAATATATCCCAGAACTCATCCAAAAAGGAATATCTCAGCCTGTACACAGAATTTTATGCAGGATCGTCCAGCGATTGGCGGAATATTCTGCCAGGCTCCATCGCATGGGGTTGAACCATCAGGACTGGTACATGGGGCACATGTTTTTCCAATGCAAGGGGATTTCGATGGAACCTGGAGAAATAGAGAAAATTCCAGAAGATTTCTGGCTGAAAGATCCAGATTTTTCCATTCGCTTGTTAGACTTCCAAAGGCTACAGGAACATTGTGATAGTGTCCCACAACGAAAAAAAATTAAAGATTTAGGACAATTGCATTATTCTGCCCTTTATGTAGGCCTTCCTGCCACATACCAGATGCGTTTTATCAAACACTATCTTGGCATTGTCCACCTTTCTGGAAGTGATAAGAAATTTATCAGAAAAGTCTTGTCCAAATCCCTAAAAATAAGAAAGCATGAGCCATCGGCCTTAGCGCAGCGTAAAGAATGGGAGAAAAAAGAAGAATGAAAATACAAAGAATATCCCTTTCCGACTTTCAGGAAATGTCCAGGGATTCCCAGTGCCTTTCCAGAGATTCCTACGGAGACAAAGTCCTTTTGACAAAAGAGAATATAGTGTACAAAATTTTCCGTCGCAAGAGGCTGGTTTCTTCTGCTCTTTTTTTCCCCTATGCTGTTCGGTTTTATAAGAATGCTAAAAGACTCAAAACACTAGGCATTCCTACCGTGGATGTCCAGAAGATTTTTTATATTCATGATTGGAAAAGGCATGTAGTCGTTTATCCTGCTCTCCCAGGAGTAACACTTCGGGAAAAATTAAAGGAATCCTCAGACTACGCGTTCTGGATTGGTCTGTTTTTAGATATGCTGTATAAATTGCATGAAAAAGGGATTTATTATCGCTCTTTGCATTTTGGTAATATTTTTTTAAAAGAGGATGGAACAATGGCTTTGATTGATATTTCCGATATGCTATTTCGCCCCTGGTCATTGTGGCTTTCCAGCAGAGCAAAAAATTTTCGGCACTTCCTGCGATATAGCGAAGACATAGCTTGTTTAAAAGAATATGGATGGAAAAAATTTGTAGAGGAATATATGAATCGTTCGGCTTTTTCTGAAAAGCAAAAAAAACGCTTTGTAGAATTGGTTGGAAAATTAGTGGATTAAAAAAGAAAACGCGCCCGGCAGGACTCGAACCTGCAACCTTTGGATTCGAAGTCCACAACTCTATCCAATTGAGCTACGGGCGCATTTGTAATTAGGGTATTATACCAATTTTTTTTTAAAATGCAACATTTTTTTTCTTTTTTTACAAACGAGATGATCCGTATATTTTATATTTGTCGAAATCCCTTGCAAAATTATCATAAAAAAGTATAATATTTTTTATTATGGAGTTACCCATTTCGATGATAAAAATAATGTGTGCAATTCGTGTATGCCGATTGTGTTATAGAAGTTGAAAATGGGGAATTTATTTAATTCTCGTTGCTAAGTTACCCATTTCGATGATAAAAATAAGTGTTGTGCCATATAATTCCTTAAAATATTTTTATTGTAAATTAGGAAAGTAGCTATGAATCCTAAAAGTGGCCTTGATATCATGAGCATCCCTACCCTCTTTCAAAGCATATCCGATGAAAGAAAGACAGGTACACTCAAAGTACAAAGTTCTCTAGGGGAAAAGTATATTTACTTTCGCTCGGGGAACATTGTTCAGGTTTCTACTCCAGAAAAGCCTTCTATTCTTGCAGAAGGATTGCGCCGTCATCCTGAGCTGGACGAAGAGTCTTACCAGGTTTTATGCCAGAAACAAAGAACCACAGGGCAATCTTTAGCTTCCTTGATTTTAGAAGACAAACAGGATGGAATCGCGCTGGTAAATGCTATATGCAATTTCCAGATATTAGAGGAAATATGCGAGCTTTTTACATGGAAAGATGCTCATTGCGAATTTAGCGGCGATGACCCTGATCCTATGATTTTCGATTTGGAAATTATCAATATCGATCCTGTTGAAACCCAGGTAGCTTTGCTGGAAGCAGCCAGAAGAGCAGATGAATGGCGTTTGATTTTAGAAAATTTACCATCTAAAATAGATATACCCTATCATACAGAAAATCCATTATTCGAAGATACTCCTGTAGAATTACAAAACGTTTATTCTGCTATAGATGGATTTCGCACGATTGAAGATATTCTTCTCATGGTAAGGCTAAGCCCTTTTGTAGCTATGTCTTCCTTGAATGAACTTCTCAAAAAACAATATATTGCACTAAGAGATTCCGAGCAACTGCTACAGCTTGCAAGGCTGGATATTTTCCGAGAAGACATGGGAAAACGTACAAAACTTTATGAAAGAGCTATGGAACTTGGAGAGAAGAGTACATCCATCAGCTTTTGGCTTGCCCATTCTTATGAAAGCATGGGAAAAAGAGACAGAGCTGCTACTCTATACTATGAACTAGGCTATCATTTTCTGAAAGATGCTCAATACAAAGAAGCAATACAGTCTCTGGAAAAAGTAGCCAATATCAATCCAGAAAATCTGGATTCTCAAGAAAAGCTCATCGCTCTTTTGCTAAAAACAGAAAATCTCGAAGAATTCGCTCGAAAGAGCAATACCTATGCACGATGGCTTACTTTGCAAGGAAAGCAGGAAAAAGCTATACTTTTACTGAAAGAAGCCACGGAAAAATATCCTAAATATTTGGAAAATTTTGATTTATTAGGTTCTCTTTATCAAGATGCAGGATATAAAGCACAAGCCATCAATACATACCGCTCTCTGGCTAATGTAAGAGCAGCCAAACAAGAATATCAGGAAGCTGCGAACAGCTACCAAAAAATTGTACAAATAGATAAGGAAAATCTGGAAGCCCATAAATGCTATGGAGAGATGCTGAAAAAACTAGGCCAGAACAAACAGGCAAGAGAACAGTTCCAGACAATCGGGAAAATGATCTACAACATAGGCTTCATCAATAAAGAAAATGCTGCCTATCTGGAATTTGCAGCCAATAGTATCATCCAGACATATCCTGATGATTTATTAGCTCGTAAATGGTTATCTGAAGCATATTTGAAACAGGACAAAAAAGATAAGGCAGTAGAACAACTGAATGAACTTCTTACACTAAGCGATGAGAAAAAAAATCTTGAACTTTTGGTAGATGCCCTGAAAAGCCTGGTACAGATAGATCCCATGAATCTAAAGAATCGCTTTAAGCTTGCAGAAACCTATCTTAAAATCAAAAAAGAGCGAGAAGCCATCCAGGAATTTTTTGCTATTGCAAGCAAAGCCGAAGAAAAAGGCATGACAGAAGAGGCACTCAAGGCTTTCGACCAGCTTTTGCTCTGCGACCCTGCACATTATGCAGCTCATTTGAAAAAAGTAGAAATTTTACAAAAAGAAAAAAGATACCAGGAAGCCATCCAGGAGCTGATACTTACAGGCTATATCAGCATGGGTATGGATAAATTATGGCAGGCTATCAAGGCCTTCAGCCAGGTACTCCATCTCGATAGGGATGCTTATTCCCTATGCTATTTTCATCTAGGAAATGTATACCATAAATTAGGAAAAAACAAAGAAGCCATTGCTGCTTACAAAAAGCATGTACAAAAAAGTATCAAACTCAATAACTATAAAGAGGCTCTTAATTCCTGTGAAAAGATTTTAAATATCGACCAAAATAACGATTGGGGCCAAAAGGCCAAACAAAAAATTCAACTAGCGTTACCCAAAATCCAAAAAGTATTTCAAGAAACATTTTAGCTATAAGGACAAAAAAAATGAAAAATCGAGTTTTGATTCTTGGTGCTGGTCTGGTTACAAAACCCGTTATTACCTATTTATTAGATCGCAACTATCAGGTCACGATTGCCAGCAGAACAGTTTCCAAAGCAGATTGCATAGTGACTGGATACAAGAATGCAACGACAAAACAACTAGATGCCATCCAGGATGAAGCTGGTCTGGCCAGAGAAGTTGAGGCTCATGATATAGTTGTCAGCTTACTGCCTGCTGTTCATCATCTCATTGTCGCCAAGCAGTGTATTGCCAAACAAAAGCCCCTTGTTACCACTTCATACGTAAGCCCTGCTATGCAAGAGCTGGATTCCAAAGTCAAAGAATTAGGACTTATTTTTCTCAACGAATGCGGTCTTGACCCAGGAATTGACCACATGAGTGCGATGAAAACCATCCATGAAGTAGAAAATGCAGGCGGTAAAATCGTTAGCTTTTGCTCTTACTGTGGCGGTTTGCCTTCTTTAAGAAACAACAACAATCCTTTTGGATATAAATTTTCCTGGAGTCCAAGAGGGGTCGTTCTTGCTGGTAAGAACAGTGCTCGCTTTATGAAAAATAAACAAATCATCGATATCCCAGGAGAAGAGCTTTTTGAACACTATGAATTTATCGATATTCCAGGCTTTGGAACATTCGAAGGATATCCTAACCGCAATTCTCTTGGCTATATTGAAAAATACAATCTCAAAGATGTACGCACTATGTTCCGTGGAACTCTTCGTAATGTAGGCCATTGTGAAACCTGGAGAAACATCGCGAAACTAGGCATTCTCAATGATGAAAAGAAATACGATTTTAGCGTGATGCCTCCTGCCACTCTGATTGCCCTTTTGATTGGACAAAAAGAAGTGTCTGATTTAAAAAAAGCAGTAGCCGAATATCTCAAGATTTCTCCATATAGTGTTTTCCTTCATAAAATCGAATGGTTAGGACTGCTTTCCCGCCAGCTTGTTCCTCTGAAAGATGCCACAGCACTTGATCTTTTTGTATATCTCCTTCAAAGCAAACTGCAATACGCTGAGAAAGAAACAGATCTGGTGATTTTGCAGCATGAATTCCTGGCAGAATACCCTGATCGTAAAGAAAAAATCATTTCTACCCTGATAGATGAAGGCATCCAGGATGGTGATACTGCTATGGCGAGAACCGTAAGCTGGCCTGCCGCCATTGCCGTCAAGATGATCCTGAATGATCAGATATCTCTGAAAGGTGTCCAGATTCCTGTCCATCCAGAAATCTATGAACCTATACTTCAGGAACTCCAGGAACTCAAAATTTCCTTAAAAGAAAAGAAAATTTTGCTATAAATTATAGGCAATCTAAAAAAGCCACAGAGAACGCACAGAGAACACAGAGATAAAAAAGACTCTATTCCAAATAGATATTATATTTACAGCTCTGTGCCCTCTGTGTCCTCTGTGGCTTTTTTTTAGGCTGCATTTTTTTATAAATATAGAGTCCAACCTATTCTAACGTTTTCTGTGGTCACAGCCTTATTTATAAAATATCTTAAATAACAAAGCCTGCTCTTAGCAAATTTTTCCTGTGCCAGATGAGCAGTGCTATGATAATAGCATCTGCTCCAGCAGGCGGTATTCAGTCTTATTTTTTTTGTGGACTATAAATACCACAGATTCTGTTAGAGCCAGGAGTCCAATTTTTAACTTTTTTTTAAGCGAGGGAATTATGTTAAAGCCTATTTTGGTAATCTTTTTTTCTATAATTGCTTTTGCTATATTTTTCAAAACGCTTTATACGCTCTTTAGTCTGCTCAGGAAAGGAAAACCTCATCGTGAAATTCCTTCTTTCTGGCAGGCTTTCAAAGACCTTATCATCATGGTTATGGCGCAGAAAAAAGTTTTCAGATGGCCTTATGCTGGTTTTTTCCACATAATGATTTTTTGGGGATTTTTGGTTCTCACAACAACCATTGTGGAAATGTATGGAGAAGCCTTTAGCCATACGTTCGTTTTTCCCATTATCGGAGGCACAACATATCTGGCGTTTTGCCAGGATCTTTTCATTGTGCTTGTTCTTATCGGCGTAGTGATGGCAGCCTGCTTGAGACTGATTGGCAAGCCTAAAAGATTCGAGGGCTCGGATCATGTAGATGCTTTTGTGATCTTAGGTCTTATCAGCACGATCATGATAACACTTCTCATTATGCACGCATATCGTGTAACCCAAAATGAATTTTCCTATTACACACAAGGTTTCTTTGCTTCCAGACAGGTTGCGAGTCTTATTCCTCATCACCTGCTTCCTATGCTGTCAGAAGTTTCCTACTGGCTGCATCTGGGCTGCATTCTTTTCTTTCTAACCTGGCTACCAAGAGGAAAGCACCTTCACCTTGTCTCTATCATTCCCAATGTTCTGCTACGTAAACACAGCAACAGAGGCAAGCTAAGTACTATGGATCTGAACGACGAAACTATCGTAAGCTTTGGCGCAAATAAGTGGGATGACTTCAAATGGAAAGACCTTCTGGATACCTTCGCATGCATGGAATGTGGAAGATGTACAGAGGTATGCCCTGCCAACAGCACAGGCAAAGAGCTGAATCCTAAAAAACTGCACACAGGCATACGCTATGCTGTCCAAAAAAATGCATCTAAGCTTCTCTCTGGCAAAGAAGAGTTCCCTGCGATTTTAGAGAACACCTTCAGCGATGATTTTTTCTGGCAATGCACTACCTGCGCTGCTTGTGTAGAAGAATGTCCTGCCACCAACGAACATATTGACAAAATCATAGAAGTCCGAAGATATATGGCACTTTCCGAAGGCAAGGTAAGACCAGAAGCTCGCCAAACGCTCAAAAGCCTGGAAACCCAGTACAATCCTTTTAGTCTCAGCCACGCGGATCGTTTTGCATGGACAAAAGGCTTGAATGTGACTTTCATAGAAGACAATCCCAAGGCAGAGTATATCTACTGGGTTGGCTGCTTTGGCTGTTTTGACCAGAGAAACCAGAAAGTAACGCAAGCCTTTATCAAAATTTTACAAAAAGCAGGCGTTTCCTTCGCTCTCCTGAGAGAAGAAAGATGCACTGGCGATACAGCTAGAAGATTGGGGAACGAAGACCTGTACCAGTCTCTGGCAACAAAAAATATAGAGACTCTCAGCAAATATCCTGGAAAAACGATCATCACACAATGCCCCCACTGCTTCAACACCATCCAGAATGAATATCCCGATCTAGGCGGGAAGTTTACGGTCATCCACCACACCCAATTTCTGGAAAAGCTGATCCAGGAAAAAAAGATCACCCTCACCCAAGAGATCAAACAACGCCTTGTCTACCATGACTCCTGCTACCTGGGCAGACACAACAATATCTATGCAGCACCTCGCAATGTATTAAAAAAAGTACCAGGCATCCATTTTCTCGAAATGCCCAAGAGTCATAGCAAAAGCTTTTGCTGCGGTGGTGGTGGTGGAAGAATGGTGATGGAAGAAACAGAAGGAAAACGAGTCAACGTAGAACGAATAGAACAGGCAGCCTCGACTCATCCTGATGCCATCATCAGCAATTGTCCATTCTGTTTATCTATGTTTGAAGACGGAATAAAAACGTCAGGAATGACAGAAAAAATGTCCTCCAAAGATTTAGCAGAAATCATAGCAGAAAGCATGGAATAGATTGTAGCCGCAGGGTTGCGCCAAAAAAAAACATCTCTAAGAAAACCCCTATGCTAGCGCAATCCCTGCGTCTCTTTCGCTGGCACTGGAGCATGTATCGGCATGGAAAACTACATGGTAAAAAATCCTTGAGCGAATTATCGCTTACTCCCGAATGAAATAATCAGTAAATTATTTGCATAAAAATACAAAAATTTTGAAAAGATCATTGACTTTTTAAAAACAAAAGATAAAGTATGCGTTATACCACTCCCCGGCTTATGCCTGTGGGTCTTCTTAATAGAGTAAGTTGGTACGTGTATAGGTTTTATGTTAAGACGGTGAACTTGTAAAAGGTCCCGGCTCTATGGAGAAGGTACATGGAATTTGAAGGTCCTGAAAAAAAACTCGAAATAGTCCTCAAACAACCTAGAGTTGATTTGCGAGGCAACGTCGACGGGAGATGGGATAGAGTAGTAGAAAGCGCTTATACCCGAATTCTCAGCAGCGTCAGTAACCGATATATTGATGCTTATTTACTTTCCGAGTCTTCCCTTTTCGTATACCCGGACAGAATTATTCTAATTACCTGTGGAGGGAGCAGACCTTTTGAGGCACTTCCTACCATATTGAAATTTATTGATCCTTCAGAAATTCGGTATATTTTTTACGAGCGAAAAAATCTCCTATATCCCGAAGCTCAACTTTGCGATTTTCAAGTAGAAACAGGGGAAATGCACCGGTTATTCCCTGGCCAGAGATGGTTAATTGGTGAAGAGAATAAAGATCATATCTATTTTTTCTTTACTACCGGGCAAGATGGTGTTTCTGATATTCCCAAAGTACCTGATACTACTTTGGAAATCCTTATGCATGATATTTCGGAGGATGTAGCACAACTATTTTATAAAGATTCTGGAGTGTCAACTTCAGCTCTTCGCTATCGCTCTGGAATTGAATTTTTGTTCGAATCGCCGGAAATTCTTTATAATGACTATCTTTTCGATCCGTGCGGTTACTCACTCAATGCGTTGCTAAACGAAGGGTATTTTACAATACATATAACACCCCAATCTGTTTGTTCTTATGTAAGTTTTGAAACAAACATAAATGTTGGCAATCCTAAACGTCTTTTAGAAAAAGTACTGGATTGCTTTAGCCCAAAGCGCTTTACTTTCGTGATGACAAGCAATGCCCCGATCCGTTTTGAATCTATCCATAATGAAGGCTATGATGAGACCTTTAGGAAAACGATTCCTATTGGACATGGTTATAAAGTTCATTTGAGGAACTATCATTACCAGGATTGTTTAGCCAGTGTGCTAGTTTAAAAAAGAAAGCCCCAGGAAAACCTGGGGTTTTATAGTTTATAGGATGCTTCTATGCAGATACAAAATAGTCTTATTCCCGATATCTGGGTTACAGAAAAACATCAAGACGCTACAGCCATGAGCTTTAGAGTAAAGCAAGTCCTTTTCTCTGAACAAAGCCCTTTCCAGCATGTTTGCGTTGTGGAAACCCAATCATTAGGGAAGCTCTTACTCAACGATGGAATGACAATGGTAAGCGAAGCAGACGAATTCGTTTATCATGAGATGATAGCCCATGTTCCCTTATTTGCCCACCCTCACCCCAGAAAAGTTTTGATTATTGGTGGAGGAGATGCAGGTACAGCCCGTGAAGTACTAAGGCATAAATATATTGAAAAATGTATTATGGTGGAGATTGATGAAGCTGTTGTCAGAGCATGCAAGGAACATATTCCTTCTGTATCGTGTGCTTTGAATGATCCCAGACTTTCCGTAATCATTGATGATGGCGTAAAATATATCGCCCAGACTCAGGAAAAATTCGACGTAATTCTGATTGATTCCACAGACCCCATAGGCCCTGCACAGCCTCTTTTCGGAGAAGCCTTCTACAGTGATATTGCTGCCCATCTTGAGCCAGAAGGTATAGTCGTTTCCCAGGCAGAATCTGTCTTTTTTGGCAAAGAATTGCAGGAAAGCCTCTTAAAAATCCTGAGAAAAACCTTCCAGCACCTTTATCTTTACAACTATAGCAACCTGACATACCCAGGAGGTCTATGGAGCTTTTCTTTCGCCTCACAATCCTCCAAGCCTTTCCCCGAAGGTCTGGCGAAAAAAATTGAGCAAAGCCAGCTTTCTTTTAAATACTACAACCCCAATATACACCGTGGTTCTTTTTGCCTGCCTAATTTCCAACGGACACAATTCCAAGATTTGCTGGATCAAGATATACGATAGACGATCCAAATTCAATAAGGCAAGCCTTCTGAAATAGACGTATTTAGCGGTTAGATGATTTTAGTCACTTACGACTGAAATCTCGTGCAAAAGTGTAAAGATTTTTCACCGCAGAGACGCGGAGAACGCAGAGGAGAATAAAAAATATAAAAATTTTTCTCTGCGACCTCTGCGCC
>CALKWO010000022.1 GCA_938003875.1 uncultured bacterium | reverse complement strand
GTTATTTAAGATATTTTATAAATAAGGCTGTGACCACAGAAAACGTTAGAATAGGGATACTGAAACTAAAGACTGCTTACCAAAATTTCTTTGAGTTCTTGTTTCGTCAAGGAGACAGGGTTGTTTTTTTGTCCTGTGGACACTGCGATTTGCTCTATGTCTATTGTATCATGCGTTGTCTGCTGTAGTCCTGGTATTTTTAGAATTCTATTCCATTCCTTCAATATTTCCACAAGATCCTCTGCTTTTGCCGTGTTGCAAGAGGAAAGAATCTGGGCTACTCGTGCGTATTTTTCCAAAAACAGAGAGTTCCTGCTTCGCTTTAACGCTGCTATATTGATCTGGGTGGCTACAGGGAGGAGAATTCCACATACCAGACCATGAGGTATAGCGTAGCGTCCTCCGATAGAAGAAGCAAAGCCATGAACCACACCTAATCCTGCATTTGCCAGCGTCATGCCAGACAAAAGCGCAGCGTATGCCATAGCAGAACGCACATCAACATCCTGGCTTCCATAGCTAGCAGCAGCTACTAAATTGTTTTTGCAGTGTTCTATGCCACTTATCGCCAGCGCATCCGTCATGGAGTTGGATTTTGTAGACAAATAGGATTCCAGAAGCTGGGTAAATGCATCCAGCCCGCAAGCTGCTGTAATATGCGATGGACAACTTAGCATCAAGACTGGATCAATTACCGCTATATTCGGGATCAAAGAATCATGTCGCAGGGAGCTTTTAAATCCATCTCTGCCCTCTCTGCCGAGCACTGCATTTTTTGTTGATTCGCTTCCTGTTCCTGCTGTAGTCGGAACAGCAATCAAGGGGACTTTGCAGCCATCATATTTTTTTGTGCCAATTCCTTCTAAATAATGGATAACAGAATCATTTTTTTTCATCATAGCAGAAATGGCTTTGGCAGCATCCAAAACACTGCCACCGCCTATCCCTATGATAACATCAGGAGGAGAGGAGCGAAATAGATCACAATTTTCATCTATAAATTCAGGCGATGGCTCTTTTCCAATTTTTATGGTATTGCAGCTCATCTCCATCTGTTCAAAGGTGCTCTGTAAGGAAACAAGATAGCCACTTTTTTCCAAAGCATTCGCTCCTGTTACCAGCAAAACCTTTGAGCCGAATTGGGCAGCCAGAGAAGGCAGTTGTTTAGACTGTCCTGCTCCAAAATAAATAGCAGGACAGGTAAAAAAGGAAAAATTTACCATTGCTCACGGGCCTCAGGTGCAATGGGATTGTATCTCACACCCTGCCGTGGTTTTGCCATCCAGGGGGCTACTGTTTCTTTCCACTTTAAGTAGTGGGCTGTCTTTTTGTGCTCTGCTGCAGACTGTTCCGAGTCATAAACTTCATAAAGGATGAATTTACAAGGATCTTCTGAACATTGCAATACATCGAATCTGACATTTCCTGCCTCCTGGATTGCCCCTTGATAATTTTCCAAAGAAGCCTGGATAAAATTTTCGATATTTTCTGAGTGTACTTCAACATGAACCAATGTAATATGCATTTTGGTCTTCCTTAAAATCTATATATTCTTGATTATGAAAAAGATTTATTACCTACCTGACTATCGGAATTGGATTTCTATTCTGCCTATCTGGGCAGAGTGGTAAAAGTGGATTTTTATATAAGTCCAGTGTCCTTCGATTTTATCGTTTTGGAAGGCTATAGGTAGCCAGTAGTCGTAATCTTTTCCCTCAGGGAAATAGTTTATTCTTTGGGTCTTTACAGGATGATATTCTTTGCCATTTTGGGATAGGCTGATACTAAAAAGATCTTTGTCTGTTTGAGAAAAGGAAAATATTATAAAAGACCTTATGGCACCAGGGACATGGTAGACAATAGATGCTTTTTCTTCTCCAGCAATCCGGTGCATGTCTTCCTTAAAGCTACGACAGAAATCGGTTTTAAAGGAAATATTCCCTTCCCAAAGATACATCTGCCCATAGTTTTCTAATTCATCACAAAGAGTCAGATGCTTGACAAAAACTGGGCCAACAACATTGGATGGTTCAGAATAGCCCCTATAATTCCATGCTTTTACTCTATAAAAATACGATTTGCCAATCTCTGCACTTTCATCGCTAAACAAAGGCCCATGGGACAATCTGGCATCGGAGATTCTATTTCCTACGACTTGCCATATACCTTCCAGAGACATGGCTCGTTCTACAAGATAGTACTGTGCGCCAACGCTTCCCTGCCAGGAAATATGGGCTACATCATGAATGGGTAAAAGCGTGGGAGCTTTGGCTTTTTTCAGCCCTTCTGGCTTGCGTTTCTGTATCTGGGATGCTTTTTCCATAAACAATTCTATGACATTGTGTTCATCATAGGAATTTCCAGAACAGAACCCAGGAAAGTGGTAGGCTTTGTATAGCCTGTTTCCGCAAGGCTCTGTATGCCAGTAAAAGCCTCCATCACGGTTATGGAATCGAAGACTCCATACCAGGGCACCGCAAATGGCTGGTTCTTCTATAACGCAATCCAAAAGAGCCTTCATGGCTTTTGTGCTGATAAATCCAAATTCTCCTACGTAAAAAGGCTTTTTGCCTTTGGACTTGGCTGCGTTTTCCTGAATATGGCGAATCATATCTTCAGGGCTTTGTTCATAATGATGGGAGGAAAGAATATCAACATAGGGATTTTCCAGCAAATGATCCTGAATATTTTCGTATTGGATGCCATCGTTCACAAGATGATTTGTATCTTGAGACTTGATGAAACGAGCCATCTCTGTAACCCATTCTGCAGGAGCATCTCTAAGTTCATTGCCTAGCTCCCATGCCAGGATTGATTTGTCGTCTTTATAGCATATACCAGTGATGGTATTCTTGCGATTCAAAATGTATTTTATGGTTGTCTTGAAGTCTTCCTTAATGGTCTTGTCGTAAAAAAATTCTCTTTCTTGTTTGTTACGGAAATGGGCATATTGGGGCTTCCCACCCATCCATTTCCAATTGTCTACAAAAGGAACAAGAAGGCGGATTCCAACACGGTTGGCAATGGCAAGAACCTTGTCCATGGCCTGGAAGCATTTTTCGTCGAATTCTCCTGGCCCCAGAACAAAACGAGGTATTTCAGGCCCATCATCATCGCGACGAACAGTAATGACGTAAGAGCGAGTGACGCTCCCGCCCATTTCCTGGATACTGCAAAGAGCATCTTGTATCTCATATTCATCAGGAAGCCTCCAGGGATTTTTTTCTGCAAAGGGCACATTGTCTTCTATTGTCAAAAGATTGGGGATGTTGAAAGAAATAAACCGAAATTCCTTTTGTCCATCATATAAACGATCCCCTTTTACCGTAATAAAATTTTGAAAAACACTATGCTCTTGAGCCATTGCATACAATGATAAAAACAGCATAAAAAACAGAAATACTTTCTGAAACATACCACACTCCTAACTTGACAATGTTAAATTCGGATTCTTATCTCCCAATAGGTTATATAAATTTAAAGATTTATTGAACCTCAGATGGACACGGATGGACACTGATAATTTCTAAAATCAAGCATTATTTTATTTT
>CALKWO010000021.1 GCA_938003875.1 uncultured bacterium | reverse complement strand
GCCCCCTTCCAGGGGGCAAAGCAAAGCCCCGTCCTCTGGACGGGGATCTTTACTTATGTGAGAAAAAATAGATAGTTATAAAAATCATCTGTGGTTTTATTTTGCATAAGCGTCAATCTTGTATCAATCCAAAGGCTTTTCCATGCTTTGTTTTAAATCGTTCGAGATTTTATAGACATAGGGAAATCCACTAACCCAGAGGGCATGAGAGGATTTTTCTACTTCTTGCCCCAATTCCATACGGCAGACCTTTTTTTCTGGGGTAAGAGTGGTGATCTCCAGGCTGTATTTCTGGCCGCATTGGTATTGTTTTCTGGCTTCTTCTCCTTCTCCCAGAACGCCTTGTGCCATGATCCATGCACTATTTCTTAAAATATTTTCGATATTTTGGGTATTCCCTGATTGTAGGGAAGGGGAGAGTATCCACCAGGCATCGTCTTTTTTTTCCAGTTCATAGGAAGCTCCAGGCTTGTTTAGCTTTATCGCACAGACCTGAGAGAAAACAAAGGCATCTATTCGGTTGTTGTAAAAAATAAAATGATTTTCCTTCAGAGGATTTTTTTCTTGCTGGCTAAGAATTCTGCCAATCTGAGAGTTTTCTTGATAGATTATAATTTTATCCTGGGAGATGTACCAGGAAAGGGATTGTGTATTGCCTGAATCGCTTATAAGGGTGAGACTTTCGGTTTTTGCTTTTTCTGTTTTTCCTTCGAGGAAACTGTCTGTATGTAGGGAGACTAGTCTTTCTAAAAATTCTTCGACTTTTTGGCCTTGTATTTCTTGTGTTTTAGGCTCAGTAAGTTTCCATTGCCCTTTTTCTTTGGATAAAGACCAGGAAATTTGGCCTTCTCTTTTTATTTTGCATACTTTTGCTTTAGGGAATCGGAGAATCTGAGGATCTCGGAATTGGCTGAATGTTGTGGGGATCTGCTCTCCTGATTTTGCGGAAATAAGATATGTATAGCTTATCTTAAGTTCGTTTTTATGATGGAATGCTCTGGCGCAATAAAAGGCTTCCTGGCTGCCTGTAGCGATGCGCTTTCCCAACAAAAAATATTCCTCTCTCTGGCCTTCCTGATAGCCAAGCATAAAAAAATCCCCCAGACTTTTTGGTTCGGGGGCTGGCTCATATAGAAATTGCTGTATGCTAGCTTGTTTCATCCAGGCTAGAAGCCTTTCCAGAACCTCAGGATTGGCTCTGTCTTGCTGCGATTTCCTATCTTGCAAATACCATTCCTGGCTTTCCTGAAAGAATATGGCCTTTTCCCCCTGGGGGTTTTGCCAGAAAATTTTTTCTGGAATTTCTTTGGACTTTAGAGAGAAAATTTTTTTTTGGCGCATGGCATCAGGATTGTCCCGTATATTTCGTATCCATCTGTGGATTTTTCCATCCAGAACCAGGAGAAAAGGCGTTTCATCGAGCTGTGCATAAACCTGAAAAGTAGAGGATTGTGCTGCCCCCATCGAAAGGCGATGTTTTATGGTGCCATAGCTGATCTGGATAGAATCGCCATGAGAAGAAAGTATCCCCAGTCCATAGTAGTCGGGGCTTTTGGTCATTCGCTGCGGAGATTTTAAGCTTTTTAAATGAACCAGCTCAGAAATCAGCTCTTTCATCTGGAGATCATCCGCCTCGTCTTCTATTACGCTCTGGCTTCCTATAGAGTATACACAATTCCATCCCAGACTGTCTCTTCTTATGGAAAGACGATATTTTCCACTGCAAAGAACTATATCATAAAGATTTGTGCTGGATAGAGAAGGGAAAACCAGATCCACAGACTCTGGGCGATGATGAAAAGAAGCTGGCGAGACCGCTTCTAAAATCCACACGAAAAGGCATAGAAAAACAGCAAGAAAATAGAGAATAGCAGTGCTTCGGGAAAACATAGAATTCCCTCCTGGAGTGGGAAAGGCAGGGGATTGGGATCATTTTGAGATTTATCTGCGTTACAGATTTTTACCTGTAACGCAAGAAGGACTATTTTTTCATTTTTTTGAAAATCAAAGCAAAAAATACAGGCAAAATCATGAACCATGTAGAAAGCTCTGGAACATTAATTCCTGGCGGTGCTGCTACTTGTTCAACATAGGCTTCAGCATAAAAGTTATCTATGGTGAAGTATGTTCCATCATAGGAACCACCTGCGGTACCTGCTGCCGTATCGAATTCCACTTTATAGATCAATGCTCCATTAGTCATAGTTGTATCTATAACAACTGTTGTGCGGCTTGCAAAAGGACTTTGTCCAATCAGGTTATTGTATTGGTCATAGGCAAAAAGAGCTTTCACTGTACTATCGTCATCAGTATCATCGAAGCTGACCTTACGGGCACCCTGATTAAAGGAAGCTATAATTCCGCTACTATGGTAGTTGTAGGAACCATTGTAGCTATTATAGGCACCCAAAACAAGATCTGAAGTCCCTACTTTAGCATTTCCATAGTTCTGGTTGCTGATATGTACACCATTGGCATTTCCACCATAGGATCCATTAGAATCATCATCTGTAAAGTAGACTTCAAAACCATTGGAGCCTGTAAAGTGAAGAAGTCCATTAGAATTGCCATGACTATCAACACCACTATTGAAATTAATGCTGATAATATTCAAAGTATCAGCTTGGGAAGATAAAATCGCCAAAAATAAGAGGAGAAAAAAAATTTGTAATTTCATTTTTCTGCCCTTTCCTGAAGAATATATATGACTTACAAAATAAACATAAAACGATTATATCGAAAGCCATATAATTTGGCAATGTTTTTTTGGTAGCCGTACGGTATTCTGCGAACGGGCATAATTTAAAATTTAACACAGAGGCACAGAGAACACAGATTAAATAATCTTCTTGCTTCAATTTATTCATGAACATCTATCTAAAAAAACGATTATAAAAAAAATTATTTGTGTTCATCTGTGTTTATCCGTGGTTCAAAAGCTAAAAGCTCTCTGTGTCTCTGTGGTTAATTCTATTTTTTAGTTTATGGCCGTTCGCAGTATAACCAAAATACGTCTGTTTTTTTAAGTTGATTGTGTAGGGAAAGGGGCTAGGAGAAATTTTCTGCTTGTTATGTAGTAACCTTCTGAAATCAATTCGACACTATAGGTACCATATTCTGGTAAAATAATATTGTTCAGTATGAACACCAGATCGAAGACGGCAAGAGGGTCTGCTGAAGTGAGCTCTGCCTGAACGTTCATGATTTCTTTTTGGGAGTCGTTTTTCTTTAAAGATAGAACCAACTGAGATCTTTGTATTACTTCTGTAATAGAGCAGAATACACAAAATTTATGATATAAAAAAGGCAGGTGGTCTGCGAAGATATTATTGAAAGTATTCACAAGGGTTTTGTTGTTGCTATACTTATCTTCAATAATGTCTTTGCAAAGTAGAATTGCCAAACAATGTACTGGAGACCTGGCTCCTCTATGTTCTTCCATGCTTTATCCTTTGGATGCCTATTCTATAGAGGAACAGGCATCCTGCGTAATTATTTTAAATACATTCCGTCAGTTCCGATTTTTCCAGGGCCATTGAGTACCCAGATTCCTGCGGAATTGGCTTTCACCTGGAAAGAAATGCTTCCATTGTTGACGGTTATGGTTGCCCCTGTAACAGCGTCTTTGTAAGTGCCGTTGCGAATATCGCTGACAGTGATATTCTGGGCACCTCCTATTGCCAGACCAACCACAGCATAGCTCTGACCATTGTTGTAATCTCTGACAAAGCTCATGCCGCTTCCCCATTCGTTGGTTTTGCTCATGGGTGCTTTTTGTAGGGCAGGAATAGCTCTGCGTATCTGGTTGAGTCTTTTTATATGCTGATATAAGGGGTGTTGTTTGACATTGGGATTGTCCAGGTGATCCCCGAAATAGGCTCTTCCTGTTGTGTCCAGTGTATCATCGTTTCCACATATATCCTGGGGGGCACCCTTCATGAATTCGATTTCTTCACCATAATACAGGCAGGGAATTCCTCTGACTGTCCAGAGAAGATTATACGCCGCGGCTGCCATCCATTGGTCGCCTTTGAAGCGGTATTTGAAATCGTTGTCTGGGCCAACATCATGATTTTGCAAGAATGTCACCAGGGTTGTTGGATCTCCATAAACCCAATCCATCCCTATGATTCCCCCGATTCCATTATAGCTTCCTCTGCTTACGTTATCCCTGAATGTGGAAAAGAGGGAAAAATCCAGGACTGCAAATCCAGAATCGCCTCCTGAATTAGGATTGTACTGGTCGTTTCCCAGTCGGGTATACCACCAGGGTCTGATTTCGGAAGGCCCATTGTCTCCGCCAAGATTGCCCCAGCCAGTGCCTTTGACAAGGTTTTCGCCAAATACAAAAGTACCTGGCTTATGGTTTTTCCAGGAGTTGACATAGGTCAGCAGTTCATTGCGTTCGACATGCTTTACCGTATCCAGACGGATGGCATCTACTCCCATGTCAAGATATTTGTTAATGGCCTGGTTGATATAGTCTTTGACATGCTGTTTTCCTGTTGCCAGGTCAATACAGTCTCCTGCCATGTGTTTTTTCTGTAAGGATTTAGGACTTTCCCAATCTCCACCAGACATAAAGCCGTCCTGATGGTACCATTCCACAGGAAGGTTATTGGCATCAACACCAAAGAAACGATTGGGATTGTAATCATTTTTGGGTATTGTCACGCCTGTTTTGGGATCTACGAGAGGCTTTGTT
This sequence comes from uncultured bacterium, assembly GCA_938003875.1. Classification (GTDB taxonomy): domain Bacteria; phylum Planctomycetota; class Uabimicrobiia; order Uabimicrobiales; family JABWCH01; genus JABWCH01. The sequence goes on along the minus strand of CALKWO010000021.1, from coordinate 11,274 downwards.
CCCATAGGGTCAGAATTTTGTCTTTCTTTGAACCATTGTGGTGCTACGGGGTTGTCGTTGTCTTCTCGGTTGGCAAACAGGTAGTTGCCTAAATTGTGTTCATAGGGCCATGTGAATTCTACCCCAGATTTGCGGAAATATTTGACAGGCAGACGGTCTATCCATACTTTCCCTCGGATACCATAGTTGCAGGAGTGGTTGATCACAACGTCCTGGACGATTTTCAGACCTTTGGCATGGGCAGCTTTGATCAAGTCCTGGTATGTCGCTCCAGGAGATTCTAGTCTTGGGTCAATTTTGTTCCAGTCATAAGCGTGGTAGCCGTGATAGTCCAAACCGCTTCTATTTTCTACAGGAGGGGTTATCCAGATGGCTGTAAAACCGAGATCTTTGATGTAATCCAGCTTTTCGATGAGGCCTTTGAAATCTCCTCTCCAATGAGGATCTCCTATTTTCAGACGATCTCTGCAATAGAAGTTATTGTCTGGATCGCCATCATAGAATCTTGTGGTAATCAGGAAATAGATGGTTTCTGAGCGGAAATCGCTAACGGCTTCTTTAGCTACGGTGATTTTTACGCTGTCGCTTGCAACCGCTCCATCGTTATCCGTAACGGTCAGAATGATTTCATAGCTTCCTACCTGGTCGTATACTTTGGATGCCGTTACGCCGTTGAGTCCATTGTTCCAGGAATAGCTCACGATACTGCCATCGGGATCATGAGATGCACTGGCATCGAAAGTCACTCTTGTTCCTTTTACGACCATGACATCTGGCCCTGCATTGGCTACAGGAGGAATATTGCCACCTGTATAGCTCAAGGTGAATTCTCTTGTGCTATCGTTGAAGGTAATCTTGTAATTACCAGCCGATGGAATGTTGGCTTTGATGTTTCCTGCCTGAGCTATGGCAATTCCTTTTTGGGGAACTTGATCGGAAATACTATTTATACCCCAGTTTACCGCCCATGCGTGGTTGGCTGTGAATTTGTATTCTATGCTGCCTTTGTTCAAAAATACTATGGCTTCCCATTGGTTTCCAGAAACAGGGGACATATCTCCCTCTTGTGCGTTAGGATTCCATTGGTTGAAGCTTCCTGTTACAGTAATGGCCTGATAAGGGGATGCACAGACCATCAGGCATAAAAAAATGAAAGAAAAAATGATTTTTTGAATCATATATTTTACCTCTTTTATTTCATACGTTTAAGAAGATTTTTGAGTTTTTCGTTGCCAGAACACGGTGGCTTCCAGTCTACCTGGATGACCTGGGCGTTCTGGGAATGAAGACTATCGCTAAAGCTTTGTATTCCAACATTAATCGCTGCAAAGGGAGAGTTCAGGATTTGTTCGTCCATATCAGGCAAACTAGCCTCTTTTTTATCCAGGGCAGCCGTGAGATTGGCTGCATAGCAGACCGCTTCTTCGCTGCTTTTGAAAACGATTGCACCAGAGGAAAGCAGTTTTTTCTCCTGATCTTGCAGACTTTGTGGATCTTCGTCCGTTCCTATGAGCATAGCTACTACATCCAGTCTGCGCCCTTTTGCCCTTGCTGTTTCTTTTGCCTTGGAAATGGCTTGTGCAAGCTCGCTTGCTGGATCGTTGTGCGCTCCATAGCCTAAAACGACATCCAGGAGAATCACGGCGCATTCAGGATCTTGGGCTTCCTGGGCTAGCCTGCGTAGTCTTGTATCCTGGTTTATCATAGGATGCAGCCTGCCTACCATGAATTCGTCCGCGCCTAAGTCTATTATGGTATGGCCCTGGCTGAGAGTCACTTGTTTAATTGCCTGTATGCCTGGAAAAGACATATTGGAAGAAATGCCAGACAAATAGTCTCTCAGGAAGAACAGGGATTCATACCCTAGCGTTCCGCCACTAAAAAGGCCACGGAGATATTTTTGGCCAGGGGCGAATCCAGATAGATCAAAAGGAACAGAAGTTTTAGGCGGAATACTTTTGGAAAGTTCAACCGCCTTTTGTACTGTCCTTTCCAGGGTGTTGGTGAAATATACATTGTCTATCGAAGCCGTAGGGCAGGGATACCCTAGAAAATTGATAACAACAGGCTTCCCCAGAGATCTTGCAATATGAATGAGATTCTGCGCGACTTTCGCTGATGGTGGTTTGGAAATAAAAACGATAATTTCTGTGTTTTTATCTTTTCTCAAGAGCTGTAGGCCTTGTCTTGCTGTAATGGCCCCTATTTCTTCGGACAGATCTCGTCCTCCTGTTCCAATAGCATGGGAAATTCCAGCCCCTTGCTGATGGATACGGCTTGTGATGGTTTGCAAGCCTGTTCCTGATGCTGCTACGACACCAATGTTTCCTTTTCGGATTTTATTGGCGAATCCTAATCCTGCCCCCTGGATGATAGCAGTTCCGCAATCTGGTCCCATGACAAGGAGGCCTTTGGTAAGGGCTTCTTGTTTGAGACTTTTTTCTTCTTCCAGGCTTACATTATCGCTGTAGAGAAAAACATGACGATGGAAGCGCAAGGCTTCACGGGAAACATCGGCTGCATATTTTCCTGGAACGGAAACCAGCACCCATTGGGCAGAAGGCAGCATAGAAATGGCAGTTTCTATGCTTTTTGGGGTATATTCCTGCTCGGAAAGAGACCGTTTGCGTGTCAGCAAGCCATCTACCTGAGAAAGTGCCTTTTGTGCAGCCTCTTCGCTGGCAGCTTTGACGACAATAACCAGATCTTCTCCTTTGGCTTTTTCTGCCTCTTGCAATAAAAGCCCACTTTGTGCTAGAAGCTCTTTATTGGTAGGCGTTCCCATCACTACCCCTGAATCCAGAACATCAGGCAAAGAGGCAAGAGATTGTTGTAATTGCATGAGTATAATAGAATCATAGTATGCACCCATGCGTATTTCCATTTTAATGGATTCCACAATATTTCCTTTCTTTAAGGCATTTTTTTGGATATTTCTGTGCGAAGATTGCTTATCATAGTTTTAGGTGCTTCTGGGCGCACTCCTCCTGGAGTGTAAGGTGTTTGCTGCACTCGTTGTTTTATTTTGGGGTTCATCTGGTATAAATTCACAGGGATGCCAAGCCTTTCTGTTTCTCTGAGAAAGCTTTCTTTGTCTATTGCCTTTGTGTAGGCTTCAAATGGGTCTACAATTCTTTTTACCACAAGCTCCATCAGGCTTTCTTGCAATGTCATCATTCCCTGTTTTTTGCCAGTGCTGATAGCCATATTGATCTGATGGGTTTTCCCTTCACGTATATTCGCAGCAATAGCATGGTTAGTAATCAAAACTTCCAGGGCAAGAACGCGTCCACTTCCATCGCTCTTTCTTAATAGAACCTGAGAGATGACCCCTTTTAAGGATTCGGCCAGCATGGTTCTGATTTGAGCTTGCTGGTTTGCTGGAAACTGGTCAATCAAACGATCTACGCTGGAAGCGGCTGTTGTGGTATGCAATGTGCCAAATACAAGGTGTCCTGTTTCTGCTGTTTCTAAAGCTATTTCCACAGTTTCCAGATCTCTCAGCTCTCCTACCAGAATGACATCAGGATCTTCTCTCAGGGCAGCTCTCAAGGCTCTCTTGAAATTTTGTGTGTGTACCTTGACTTCTCTTTGGTTGATGAGGCAATTTTGGTTTTGATGGAGAAATTCGATAGGATCTTCGATTGTTATAATATGCCCTTCTCTTGTCCTGTTAATGAGGTCAATCATGGCTGCTAGTGTTGTAGACTTTCCAGAACCAGTTGGGCCTGTTACAAGGACAAGTCCTTTTGTCAGATAGCAAAGGTTGGTTATAGATTCAGGAATTCCTAATTCTTCTATTGTAAGAATCTTGGAAGGAATCATTCTACAAACTGCACCAATGCCTCTCTGATCTAAAAAAACATTGATGCGGAAGCGTGCAACATCCGACATGGCATAAGCAAAGTCTGTATCATGAGATTGTGCAAACTCCTTAGCATTGCGGTCAGGGGCAATTTCGCCAAGTATTTTTTCCAGATATTCAGAAGGGTATAACTCTTCTCCCATTTTTCTCATTTTGCCATGAATTCTCATCATGGTAGGTGTATTGCTAGATAAATGGAGGTCTGAGGCACCTGCTTGAAGCATTTGATTGAGTAAAATATCTATTTCTGGCATAATTTATTCCTAAAGTACCAGGGGAGGTGCCCCTGGCTATTATATTTCGACCCTTTGGGGCTAAGATTGGCATATCGCTTAAATTTACTAAAACTATCTATAATTCTATCCTTTAAAGTAATCCTGCTAGTTGGTCGTAGCCTGTTTCTATGCAAATAATGGCATGGTAGGGAACCATAACGATTTTGCCATAGGTGTCTCGTATTATGATTTCTACACCAGCAATACTCTTTTCTACTTTTAATATTTTGCCTTTGATTCTCTGATCTCCCTGGCATATCAACTCTATATCCATACGGTCTTTTGTAATTTTATCGAGATTCAGGGAAGATGCTCCTGATATATCCATTCCCCATGCAATGCTTTGGAAATAGCTTCCTGTGGTGATGCGCAGCCTCTCGATCAAAATCTGCAAAATTTGTTTTAGTATTTTTACCCCTATTGTTGCTTCCGTTTCTAACATTTCTTGAAAAGAAGCTTGTTGGAAAGCTAACAGGGTGCAATCTTCTTCTGCTGTGGCTTTGGCAGAACGGGTTCCTACTCCAATCAAGGCCATTTCGCCAAATAGACTATCCTGATCCAGAATCAGCAAAGTTTTTTCCATATCTGAGGAAATAAAGTAGCTTAACCGTATTCTTCCTTCTTGGATAAGATACATGCTATCGCCTGGGTCTCCTTCGCAGAAGATAATGTCTCCTTTTTTGTATTCTAGCTTTTGAGCAATGGATTTTAATTTTTCTAATTCTGTTAAAGATAGATCGCTGAACAACTTAATTCTTTCATAAATTTCCTCTGTCATGCTATATTCCTCTTTAAAATTTGACCATGTCACATTTAAAAATTTTATCTACTGAGAATAGCACGCTTTCTTTATTTTGAAAGCATTCTTGAAAAGAAAAAATGTGACATTGCCAGATAAAATGAAGTTCAAATTGTTATTGTTTGCGCAAACATGAATTTTTTTTGTTCAAAAACTAATGATGAAAAGATTAAGACAGGCAAAATCTCGGCGAGGGTTCTCAACATAGCCATATATTGAGCATTTTTGATGTGCATAGAATTTTTGAATGAAGTTATTTTTGCCAAAAAAATTTGAAACCGCTTCCACTTCCTTTAAAACTTTTGAGTGCTTTATCCTCGTCTGGATGTATCTCAAACATCTTATCTAACTTGGTAACTTTAAAAACTGATAGAATATTGCTTTTGATATTACACAGTTTGATGGTACCCTTATTGGCTTTTACGATTTTATAGATTTTTACGAGCCTTCCCAGAACGGCACTGGATGCATATTCTATATTTCTAAAACTTAAGATCAACTTTATGTTTTCTTTCGCACTGATTTCTTCCAATTGTTTCCCTAAAGGTTGTATGCTTGTTTCATCTAATAGTGATACATCCAGGAAACTTATTAAGGTAATGTCGTTATCCTGTACGATTTTTAATTTTCCTTGTTTATCCATATCCTACTCCTACTTAATCTTTTAGGTGGAAAAAAAATAATATCTTTTTGAAGATTTTTTCCCACTTTGATTTTTTCTTTTTAGCAAGCTGGACACGATTTCCTCGGTCATAATACCAAATTTCATCCATATAGCTTTGTAAAAGCATGATTCCTCTGCCATGTTCAGAATCCCAATATTCATCACACTCGCTATCAGGTACAATTTCTTCTGAAAATCCTTCTCCTTCATCTTCAATGCGTACAGCCCAAAGACGATTCTCTACAAAAAGAGATACGTCTACTTTTTTGGCTTTATCCTCTTTGTTTCCATGAACGATAGCGTTGACAAGCACTTCATCCAGGCAAAGTCTTGCCCATGTTTCTTCCTCTTTTTCCAATAAGGAGCGTGCTTTTAAAATGGATAGAATTTCTTCGATAAGAGAATTTTTTAATGATAAATCGCTGTCCAATTGCCTTGTAAAGATTTTTTCACCATACTGAGATGGTGATTTTGTTTGGATTTTAATTTTTTCCATATTTATCCAACTTTATATCTAAAAGGCTTAAAAACAAAAAAATAGACAGAATAAACAAGATTAGCATTGTTATGTTGTTTATCCTGTAAATCCTGCCTAAGATTTTTTTGTTTATGGCTGTATAACAATATACTATTTGTGTTTTTTTGTTTTAGTCAAAATGTTGTTGAACATATTTCAAGAGAAGACATAAATAGTGCCTTCTTTAAAAGTATGCTAGAACCGCCAAATGGAGTAGATGCTATTACAATAGCACTACTCATTTTGCATAAAATCATTTTGCTAATACATTATTTGCGTTTTTTGGTAATTTTTAAAAGTTGCCCTTTGTTAGGTAGAGGGAAAACTTCCAAACGATCTACTTTTCTAGCAATCAAAGGTAGCCTTGGATCTTTTGGCCCTCCTTGCACAAGAAAAGGATTCAATGCTTTGATTCCAACAATCATTTCATTTGCATCTGCTACACCTAAAACTTGAAAAGATTCAGGTCTTTGGGCACTTTTTTCAATAGCAATGATAATAGCATTTTCTAATGCCACATTGATTTCTTCGTTGAAAACATTAGAAAATCCCATAGCTTGGGCAAGGGAATTGATTGCAATTTTTGCCGCAGGTATAAAAGCACTGTTGGAAGGACATGTTAGCTCTACAATTTTAGAAGAGACAGAGCCATAAAGCGTTTGTTTGCCAAATTCATCGATTGCCAGAAAACTATTGCATCTCGGACATTTATAGTTTCCTTTGGCAGCAAATTGAATGGCTCCAGCGCATGAAACACAAGTACTATCATAAGGCCATGAAACAGGAGTACTTGGAGCGGATGCTATTTCTTCATCGCTGCCGATCTCAATTCCTGCGCTAAGATCAAAGCCTCCGCCTAAATCAGCTACAGGAGCTGGTGCTGGAGGTGGAACAAAAGGAGGTGGTGCTGGCGCAGCTACTTTAGGTGGTTTGGGTGGTGCAGCAGGAGGCTGAGCAGGTGCTGTTTTGACAGTTTTAGGAGTAGGTGGTGGTGCAATGGGCGGAGCTGGAGGCGCTGGAGGCGCACTTTTAGCTGCTCCAGACTGTGTAATAGAATCCACTGCGTCTTCTTCATTTTCATAAATTTTAAAAAGTGATAACAATCCTAGCATATCAAAGAGAGCGATTACCTTCTCTGGTACTCCTACGAGTTTGATATCGCCTCCACCTTCTTGAAATTTATCCGCTAGCTTGACAAGTAGCCCCATTCCAGTACTATTGATATATTTGACATCGGAGAAGATGAGGATTAAATTTTTAACTCCTTGGTTAAAAAATCCAATCAATTTATCTTCAAATTGACGAACTGTTGTACCATCAATGGCACCTAAAATTTTTGTTATAATAATGGGGGAACCGTCAGGTAATTTTTCTTGTTTTGATTGGAATAATAACTCAGCCATGAACTCTCCTATCCATCAACAAGGATGTTGTAAATTATGTGTTGATGACATGTTAATTAAAGACAAATAGGAATTCTTCCCCAAAATCCGTTATATTGGAAAAAATTGCTTATTCTTTCAGAATTATTTCAAGTGGTTATTTCAACTTTTTTGATTATAAATTCTAAAAGAAACAAAAAATAGCCCGTGTTTAGTATACTTGGATTGCTGCTCCAGTGCAGCATAATTTTTTGAAAAATTTTATTCTATCAGGCTATTCTATTAAAACAAGGTTTTTCGTATGAGCTAGAAAACATTTTGAAAGGATTTTCATCCTAAAAAAAATGTCTTTTAAAAGATTAACAAAATTTCCTTGCATCCATTTCATTAAGTGATTATAATGAACTCTTACTTAAGTCGCTCCAGTGATAAATCATTGTGATAAGAATAAGTATAATACAGCATCTTAAATGCTATGATAAATACATCTACTTTAAAAGTCAATAGAAAAATTTTTAAAAAGTGTTCTGGTCAAAATTAGGTTAGATAGTATTCAAAGAAGGAAGAGTGAGCTAACATTTTAAAATTTTGCAACAACAAATATTTGTAGCAGACTTTTTACTATGTAAAAGCATTTTTAATGGCACAAGTCAATAAGACTATTATAAAAATTTTTAAAAAGCCAACAAAAAAATTTTGGAAGGAATATAAAATGTCTATTGCAATTCGCGTCAATGATGAAGAGTGGGTATATGCCACTAGATTAAATTCAAATCAAGAAATTTTTAACTATCTTTCACGCAATTATGTAGCAAAAAATTCTTTACAAGCGGAAAAAGTCCACGGTGTAGAATTTATAGTTAAACCATAAAATAAATCTAACAAATTTCATTTTCTTTGTTGACAAGCGGTAAAAGCATATATAAAATGCTCAGGTAAATTTCCTAGCTTCCTTTAAGCTTCTTTGATTTAAAGAAACCGGGCTTTTTTGAGGAGTCATATAAGATGGATGTTTCCAAACTTTATTCCAAAGTAGAAGAAGCACTAAAAAAAAAGAATTACGATTATGCTATTGAAACGCTGAAGAATCAAATTTTAAAGTTTAACCCTAATGATGTTAAAGCCCGAAAACTTCTTAGAGCGACTGTATTAGAAAAATATAAAAATGAACAACCTCCATCTACTTCCCAGGTATGGAGCAAAGGTTTTGGTCCTCGCGTTAAAATGCTGTTTGGCAAGATGATGAAAAAATGGGATGTGGTGATTGATGAAGCAGAAAATTTTCTCCAATACGATCCTAAAAACCTTACAGTTCTTTATGGATTAGGCGAAGCCTGCATGGAGGCGGGTTATATAGATACCGCTATTTCTGTCTTTGAGAATATTTTGGCTTTTGATTCTGCACATGTACAAGCTTTAAAATCTTTAGGAAAAATATATAAATTTCAAAAAGAGGATTTAGGAAAAGCAAAATATTATTTTCAGAGAGCTGTAAATCTTGCTCCACAAGATAATGAAGCATCTAAAATGGTCAAAGACCTTTCTGCACAAATCACTGCTGATACTTATGGACAGGCTAAAAATTCTCATGAATTGCTTAAAGATCAGGATAAAGCAAAAGATCTAGAAGATGATAACTCCATGTTGAGAACGGAAGAAGACTATGCCAGAGCCATTGAAAGGACTACCAAAAAATTGGAGACAGATCCCAATAATAGACGAGAGTTAAAAAGATTGGGTGATCTGTATCAGCGAACAGGTAAATTCGATAAGGCTTTGGATGTTTATAGTAAAATTTTGGAGATGGATCCAAATAATTCTGATATCAAAAACAAAGCTGGAGAGTGCAGATTACAAAAAGTAGAGAGACAAATACAAACAGTAAAAGATCGATTGGATCAAGATCCTCAAAATGAAAGTCTGAAGCAAGAATACAAAAAAATGTTAAGGGCAAAGGTCGAGACAGAAATTCAGGAATATACAAACCAGGTAAAAGATCAGCCTACTAACTATGAAGTAAGATTTAAGTTAGGACTTTCTTTATTTCAGTCATCGCGATTCGATGAGGCTCTTGCGCAGTTCCAGGTTGCAGTTAAAGATCCTAGAAAAAAGATACATGCTTATACCTATATGGGGCAGGCATTTCTACAAAAACGGGAATATGATCTTGCTATTGAGCAATTTCAGAATGCTTTAAGTGCACAAAGTACGAAAGAACGCCAATACAAGGATACACTATACAACCTTGCTTTGGCTTATGAATCTGCTGGAAGAACGCAAGAAGCTAGCGAGACCTATACAACCATTTATAAAGAAGATATTAATTTTAAAGATGTACAAGCAAGGTTAAAAAAGCTGAAAAGCTAATTTTCACAAGGAGTCAACTGTTTTATGGCAAATCTTCAATCAGCGAAGAAAAGAGTAAGGCAAAATATCAAAATAAGATTGCACAACAAAAAGATTAAGTCCGCAATGAGAACCCAAATCAAAAAGTTCCTGGGGACAATGGATTCAAAAGATGCTCAACTGGCATCTATAGAGCTTGTTAAAACTATGAGCTGTCTTGATAAAGTTGCCCAAAAAGGAATTTTGCACAGAAATAATATCAACAGGACAAAATCAAAACTGCATCAAAAATATAACGAATTCTTAGCACAAGAAAAATCTGGTACAACAGAAAACTAACCAGGGATTCTAGTAAGAATTGTAAAAAAGGTGTTTTAGTCAAAGTGTTGTTGAACATATTTCAAAAGAAGATATAAATAGTTCCTTCTCTAAAGTATGCTAGAACGGCAAAATGGAGTAGATGCTATTGCCATAGCACTACTCATTTTGCACAGAATCACTTTGACTAATACAGAATTGTAAAAAAGGCCTATAAGAAATTATAGGCCTTTTTTTATAAAAGGAAAAAATACAATGTATGCAGTTGCCTCATCCATTCTCCCCATTCATGAAATCCCCCAAAAAATTTGCAAAAATTTGCAAGCTGTTTTTTGTGATATTGATGATACATTGACAGAGCAAGGAAAGCTTCCTGATGTTGCTTATCAGGCTTTATGGGAGGGACATAGAGCAGGTTTAAAGATCGTTCCTGTTACTGGGCGTCCCGCAGGATGGTGTGACCATATTGCCAGAATGTGGCCTGTCCATGCTGTTGTTGGGGAAAACGGAGCTTTTTATTTTTGGATGGGCGAAAAAAAAATGATGCGCCACTATGTTGAACCAGAGATAAAACGTAGAGAATCCAGAGAAAAATTAGAGAAAATTCGGGAAAAAATTTTGCAAGAAATTCCTGGTGCAAAGGTGTCCCAAGATCAGCCCTATCGTGAATCCGATCTTGCAATAGATTTTTGTGAAGATGTCGAACCTTTGGAAAAGAACCAGGTTTTAAGAATAGCCCAAATATTCGAAGAAAATGGAGCGAATGCTAAAATCAGTTCCATTCATGTTAATGGTTGGTTTGGAAATTTTGATAAGATGACAACGTGCCGATTGGTTATAGATAATCTCTGGCAGCAAGATTTTTTCAGAGAAATAGATTGTTTCCTTTATTGTGGAGATTCTCCTAATGATGAACCCATGTTCAAAGGATTTTCTCAATCTGTAGGCGTTGCGAATATTGCATCCTGGCTTTCTTTAATACAACATCCACCCCGCTATAAAACCAATGCCTGTTTTGGGCAAGGTTTTGCAGAGATGATTCATACTATTTTACTGTATAGGAAATTATAGTTTTGTCTTAATCGTAATCTTTATCGTAATCTTTATC
>CALKWO010000020.1 GCA_938003875.1 uncultured bacterium | reverse complement strand
GCGAAATCAAAGGCAAAATCGAAGGCAAAATTGAAGGCAAAATCGAAGGCAAAATTGAAGGCAAAATCGAAGGCAAAATCGAAGGAATAGAAGGCCTTCTGGAAGCGAGGTTTGGGGCCAGGGGGCTTCATTCTATGAAGCAGATTCGTTCTATTCAGGATTTAGAAAGGCTCAACAAGATATTCCTTCTTGCCAAAACCAGCCCTTCCCTCGATTCCTTTGAATCAGAGCTTGTTGCTCTATTGTAGCCGCAGAGTTGCAGTTGTGTAGCCGCAGGGTTGCGCCGAAAAAGCCGTGTCTACTCAAAAGCCAAACGCCAGCGCAATCCCTGCGTCTTTGGGCAATACCCTTTAACTGGGTCACTTAAAAAGGTTCGATTCCGTTAGTCTCTATTGGCAAAAGACGCAGGGATTGCGCTGAAGGTCATCTTTTCCGAATAGATGGTCATTTTTGGCGCAACCCTGCGGCTACAAATCATTGCAATAAAAGCAATTATTGCTTAACACGTATGAGGTCTACGTCTACGAATTTCTCATGACTGTTAAGTTATAAGTAATAAATCAGCACGAAGAAAAGAGTCTAAAGAATGGTCCACGAAAAGCACGAAAGGCACGAAAAGGAATGTTCGTGTTTTTCGTGGAAAAACTTGACTTAGTTTGACAAATCCATATTTTTCATTTATCGCGTCCGGCTTCGCCGGGTATAGGATGGAGGGGGGGCTTAACGCCCCTTTTCCTCCATCCTACACCAGGCGAAGCCTTTTAAGAAGAAAAAAAAGAAAAAAAAGGCAAAGAGTAAAAGAGTAAAAGAGAAAAGGGTTAAAAAGTGACCTGAAGACGGAAACCGAGATTGCTGCTGCGGCCCACAGGGGCGCCGCTGCGCCGATAGGCTGCACGGCAGTAGCGAGCATCGTGGCTCCAACTACCGCCGCGGCACACACGGTCAGAGCCTGTAGAAGGGCCTACAGGCTCTGGCGCATCCTCCACAGCATAGTCAGCCTTCCAGTCCATGCACCACTCCCATACATTGCCTAGCATGTCATGGATGCCCCATGCATTGGCAGCCTTGCCTCCTACAGCATGTACACCAGCCCTTGTATGGTTGTACTGCTTGCCAGACCATCCACTGCTGTCATAGCCACCATCATAGTCTACACCGCTGTTGCCTCCATACCATGCCACACGGTCTAAGGTGGTACCACCGTTGTTATCCCCTAAGATCGAAAAATCCCCTTGGTACGTCATCTTAGACACCCCGCTCCTACATGCATGCTCCCACTGTGCCTCTGTGGGCAGGGACATGCCTACCTTGCTGCAAAAATCCTGGCATTCTGTCCAGGAGATGCTCTCCATGGGCGCATTGGATGGCGAATTCTTGAAGTAAGGCTGGATGCCTGTGCCCATGACCGCCTGCCACTGTGCCTTGGTGACTTCATACTTGCCTATGTAGTAAGGCTTGCTAATAAGAACCCTGTGCTGCTTCTCCCAATCAAATCTGCCTTCCTCTGAGCCAGGCGAACCCATCTGAAACCTTCCTGGAGGCACCAGGCACATCTCTATGCTGATGCCAGCCTTGCTCATGGTCTTCTCTTCAGCCAGGCCTTTCTGCTGTGCATACCATGCCCTGTAGGCTTTGGACAGCCTGGACTGCTCTTCCCAGGGTTTGCGTGTCCACGTGTCCACCGTGAAGTCCAGGTACTCGCCTTTCCAACACTCCTGCCATTCCCCTGCGTTCCATCCTTCGGGGTGCTGGTACACGGGCTTTCGGTTCATCTCTTCTTCCACCCACACCAGGTAGGGATGGTTGGGCATGTATTGCCTGGCTCTCTGGATGGCTCGCTTGCAGTTGTCATAGTCTTTTTGCTCGAAGTATCGTTTGACTTCCTGCATCGCTTCTTCTTGTGCCTGGGTCTGGGCTTTTCTCTGGGCTTCTTTCATGGCCAGCACGTATCGGTTTCTTTCTCCTCCTGGCAATTCTCTGGAAGCTTGCTGGTACAGGCTTTCTATATGTCTCCATTGCTTTCCCTGGATATGGCTCCAGAACTCGTGCCAGTACACATAGCCTATGACTTCTTGCAGGTAGTTTGCTGTCACTTCGTTGCTCGTTCTTTTCAACACCTGGAGCTGCGCCCTGGTCTGTTCGTATTGCCTTTCCTGGTAGGCTGACTTCATATATTTTACCATATTCCATACGTATTCATCCCAGGATTCAAAGGCTCTTTCTTTTTGCAGGGAGGCAATGTCCTTTTTGAGAAAGTCTTCTGGCTCCAGGGCTATGCTTTGGAGTGGCTCGGCTATTTCTATGGTTGTCTTCTCTTCTCTGGTTTCCTCGCCTATTTTCACTCTTGCCAGGATCTGGTGTTGCCCTGGATTATGGCTCGCTCTGGTTTCTATTCTTTCAGGCCAGGTTCCTCTCTGGGCTTCTCCCAGGCTCTTTTCTGCTGCCTGGATTCCTCCTGAGAGGCTTATGCTTTGCTGTTTTTTTGTGCCTGTCTTTTTTACTTCCCAGGAGATTTTGGCATAGACTTTTTCGCCTGGCTGGAATCTTTGCTGAGCGATTCCTCTTTCGTTTTCCAGACGCAGCTCTTTTATCTCGAACTCGTTGGCTTCTTCTCCTGAATCGAAGGTGGGCATTCCATAGCTGTTGTTCCAGTTGTGGCTATAGCTCTTGCTTGGCAACTGTCCTCCTCTGGTTTCTGTACTCAGGCTGTTGATGATGTATACAAAGCATTCGTTGAAGGTTACTTTGCCATCTTTTCCATCCTTGAATACGCCGTCTGCCTTTCCCTCGAATCCTTCCAGCAGAAATCGGGTAAACAGGCCGTGTCCGCCTCTTTCATAGGATTCCTGGTTTTCCTGTGAGGAGGCAAAGATCGCCACTTCTTTTTCCATTCTGACCAACTGGGCTGTCTTGCTCTTGAAATTTTCCGTGAATTCCCCTTGCCCTCTCAATACGCTTTTGGCACCTCCGCTATAGCACGCATCCAGAAACGCCACTACCCTCTGGGCTGGCACTTTGGACTTGAGGTATTCTTTCAGGCTTTCCATCGGATAGGCTGTTTCTTTGGGGTTGGCAGGGTCTGCATCGTGTGTCATGAAATACAGGTTTTGCGCTGTGTCTGGGCCACCATGCCCTGAGAAGCAAAAATAGAATACGCCCTGGTACGTCACCTCTTTTGCCACTTCTTGCAGCACGCTTTCTATTTTTGCTTTGGTTGCCTCTTTGTCTGTTAGCATGATGATTTGCTTTTCTGGCAAACCCAGGCTCAGAAAGTATCTGCACATAGACACAGCATCGTTCACAGCGCACTTGAGATTGGCTATGGCTGGATCGTTCTTGTATTCATTGATTCCGACTACCACTGCCCAGCTTTGCGCTGCATTCACCGAGGCATTTTCTCTTGGGCCTTTCTTGCCTCCTCTTTTTACGAAATCAGGCAAAGCGGGCAGGGAAGAGCTGCTCTGGGTGCTTACTATTTCTTTTATCTTTCTCAAAAAATCTCTGCTGAAATTGGCATTTCTCAACCTCAGATAGTTATCCTTCGTCAGCTCTATTTGCAGCCTTTTTTCTTTCGCTGCTTTGGCTAAAGATTCCAAAATAGAATCTTCTGATCCTCCCCATTCTTTGGCCTCGATCACATCGTCCACAGTCATTTTTACCTGTGCCACTAAGGATAAAGAGAGGCACAATAGCAATAGAAAAAAATACCACCTCATTTTGGTATTCTCCTTTGTATAAAAATAACATTGTTTACATTCATTTCGTACCATCATAACACAGGCATCACAATCAGGCAAAGAAAAATTTCTCAGCAGTATCCCCAGAATCAAAAATTTTTCCTTTGCCTGATTCTGATATCTATGCTATGATAGCAGATAGCTTAAAAAACCGATAGAATGTATCTATTTTTTATTTAGGAGGAAAACGATGTTGCAAAGGTTGTTATTTTGTTTGATTTTTGCACTTTTTTTGAGATGTGCTTATGCGGAAAAGTATGCTCTGGTGATAGGAATACGATATGATAAGCTTCCAGGCCAGGAGATTCCAGAATGTGTGAATGATGCCAGTGCTATGGAAAAGCTACTCCAAGGGCAATATGGAATGAAAGACTCGAATATCCAGGTAATCCTGGCGGAAAAGGCAACAAAGGCGAATCTGGTTCAGGCTTTGGATGATCTGGTAAAAAAGGTAAGAGAGAAAGACCAGGTCATTTTATACTATAGTGGCCATGGATTGCAGGTAGACGATGACAACGCAGATGAGGAAGACGAAAAAGATGAAGCTATTCTAGCTTACGACAATGAATACATACGAGACGATGATATAGGAAATTATATCCAGAAAATGAGCAAAAGAGGCGTGGATATTGTCTTTATCATGGATTCGTGCTATTCGGGAACAGGGATGAAGTCGTTCAATATCAATGCAAATCCTGCTAAACCCTATTTCCGTCCCAAATACTGTTATAAACCAGAGTGGCTGCAAAGATATCAGACAAGGCAAGATCGTCTAAGCGTGCAGCAAAAATCGACAAGGAGTATGCAGATTGTCAAAAGGATTATAGAAAACAACGAATCCGAGAAGCCAACAGCAGGAGAAGACATCTTCATGGAGGCGGAAGAAAGCACGGGGAAAGTGGTGTTTTTTAGTGGATGCTCGGAAAATGAAGTTTCCTGGACAATGGGAAGCAAGGGACATAGTGCCTTTACATACCACCTTTTGAATGCGTACAAGAACAACCTCCAGGGTGATGCAAACCGAGATGGAATCATGACCTTCGAGGAAGCCTTCCAGTTCGTAAGGCAAAACGTAAGCCAGGAATCGTTTCCCACAAAGCAGAACCCTACGATGGAAGGGCAGCCAGCCAAAAACAGAAATCACCTCTATCCTGGTTTATTCTGGGGAGAAAGAGTCTATCTGCCAGCACCCCAGGCAAGGAAAGTGGATATAAAGGAATTTCTGACAAAGCTGGTCATGAAGCAGAATTTCACCCCTGCGTATTCGGATTGGAATTTGCAGATGAAGCTGGAGCCAGAAAAAAGCTCTTTCAGGGTAGGGGAATATGTAAAGGTGCATGTACAGACCAATGCATCAGGATATTTATTCTTGCTGAATCTGACAGAAAGAGGAGCAGTGACGCTGTTGTATCCCAATGCAGAGAGTCCAAAATGCGAGGTAAAGGCAGGAGAAACTATCAGCATCCCGCCCAAAGGAGCAGCCTGGGGTATCCAGGTACAACCGCCCAAAGGAAGAGAATGGATGATAGCTTATATATTCGAAAAGAATCCCCTGGCAGGCTATGATCTGCCCGACACGTTCGTCAAGGATTTCATGCTGGATAGCAACGTAGAGCAAATCCATAGTGCCATGCTAGGCAAGGAAGACCTGCAAAGCATTCTGAGTACCCTGGGAAGCAGCAAGGCAAACATCGTGCGTATCCAGGTCATCGAAAAATGGAACAAATGCTCTGTACAGTATGAAGTGAAGTAAAGGAGATAGCATGGTAAAATACTATATTGCTTTATTGCTGTTGAGTTTTATGATGGTAATGGCTCAGGAACAGGCTGCTGTCCCAGAAAAAACCAAGATAGCCATAGTCGGGTTCAAAGAAATCGGTGAGATCAAGAGAGGAGCGGGAGAATGCCTGGCAGGGATCATGGCATCGAGCATCCAGTCGGAGCATTACCAGATATTGGAGCGATCTCGTATCAGGGAAATGGTGGCGGAAAAATTGCTTACCAGCCCATCTGTGCTAAAAGAAGAAGAGATGAAGGAAATAGCGAAAGTAGCGCAGTCCGATGCGATTTTTGTAGGAGAGATAACAGATCTGTACAATTCGTTCAGCCTGAGCTACCGCCTGGTGTTTGCAGACCAGAAGGTATCGGAAGTCAAAGATGCCATTGTGGATTGCCCGCATTGGGGCAAGTTGCAGGAAAAATTTCGCCAATCCCTGAAAGAAAAGGGGCTGCTGGCAAAAGAAGAAAAGCAAATTCCCGAACCAGGGCTTGGATGGCACGGAGAAAAGCTTCCCTCAGGTATGTACTGCGCACAAGAGAAAGGAATCTATGTATGGGGCAAGGACGGTTCCGAGATGGTCTATGTACCAGAAGGCGAATTCTACGAAGGAAATCCCCCTCAGAAAAAGACCCTGCCAGCCTACTACATAGACAGGTATGAAGTGACATTCGCCCAATATCTGAACTTCTGCCAGACGCAAAAGTATCCTCATCTCGAAAAGACATCCTGGAACACAAGGCTGGATCATCCATCCGTATACGTCAGTTGGAAAGATGCAAAGGCCTACTGCGAATGGATAGGAAAATCCCTTCCCACAGCAAGCCAATGGGAAAAAGCGGCAAGAGGATCGGACACAAGAGAATATCCCTGGCCTGCAAGGCAAGAACCCTATCCAGCATGTTACAGCAGGAAAGAAAAAGAAGGAACCATGCCCATAGGAAGCTATCCTGAAGGCATTTCGCAATATGGTTGTATGGATATGGCAGGAAACGCAGCCGAATGGTGCGAAGATTGGGCGAACGAAGTCCTGAAGCTGGAAAAAGTCCTGCGCGGAGGCTCCTGGCTCAGCCCTGCCAAGGCCATCAAGGTGACGGTGCAAAGAAAACAAAACTACGCCATTGGCCTGAATTTTACTGGGTTTAGAACCGTGGTGAATGTATTCTGCAAGCAGGAATAATCAAACTGCCTTTACTTTGACAATGTTAAATCCAAGATTCAAGAAAAGAGAACCACAAATGAACATAGATAAACACGGATAAAAAATAAAATAACTCTTGATTACGGCTTGTGCCAGTTGAAAAGCCTTTAATCTTTGGCCTGAAAGGCCTATATATACCAGCCCA
>CALKWO010000019.1 GCA_938003875.1 uncultured bacterium | reverse complement strand
CAAACGAATGGTTATCTGATTTTATTGGCTTTGGTCAAATTTTGGACCGATGCCCTCCCATCGTTATCCCTTGGAAAAACGAGATGCATTGTCCAACATCTCTTTTACCATTGAAAGAGGAGATCGCATTTTCCTTTTTGGCCTTAATGGAGCAGGAAAGACGACCACACTCAACCTCTTAGGACTTTTGGAAACACTGCGAAATGGCAGGATTTTATATTATGATACAAAAGATAAAGAGTGGAACTATAGAGAGATTTCCAGAGCAGAAAGCCAAAGAATACGAAAAAATTTTTCTTTTTTAATCCAAGATCCCCAGCTTCTTCACTATTTTTCAGGATGGGAGAATGTGATGCAATCCTTGATTTTACAAGGTATTTCTCCCCATGATGCATGGAACTCCTGTGAAAAGGTTCTCGAAGAACTTTTCAAGAACGAAGAAAATGGGAAAGAGCTTGTGATCAAGAATTCTCCTGAGGTTTCAGGCGGCCAAAGGCAAAAATTCGCCCTTGCCAGAGCCATCATCAGAAAAGCCGATATATTTTTTGTAGATGAAATACGAACATGCCTTGATATAAAAAATGCAGCTACTGTAATTCAATATTTCAAAAAGTATCTGGATGAAAGGCAAAATACGGATAATCCTGCGACCCTGATACTCGTCTCGCATAACTATCAGGATGCATTCGATTTGGGCGTTACAAGGTTTTTTCATTTACATGATGGAGTACTTGACGAGCTTACAGCTACAAGTGCGGATGCTCTTTATGCTCTACAACAGTCCTATACAAAAAGGAGTCTATAATGCCCTGGTATATTAAAAACCGATTCCTGTGGGATCTTAATGCGATTGGAAAAGATTCCAAAGCCACTCGTAGCAAGGGCTTTATTAAAACAATACAGAGAGTTTCATTTTTCGCCACCCTGGTTTTTTGTATCACTATGGGGCTTGCCTTTCCCACGATGCACAATATGCAACAACTCTTAGAGCAAAGTCCTCAAGTTACAAGACTTAAGATTACTCCCCCTGCTGGAGGGTCTACAGTTTCTTATATTACAGACCAGGAAATAGACAAGATTCGACAACTGGAGGGAGTGAAAAATGTTTATAAATATGGCTTTTTAACCAATATAAAACTTCAACCTGATTCCCAGAGCTTCTATTCCTTTCTGTCAGGCCACTTTGTAGAAAAAGGCGATCCCCAGGCAAGTCACTATGGAGAATTGCATTATGGCAATTTCCCCGAAGATATCTTTCCATGCGGTATTATCCTGAGCGAAAAAGGAATGGAAAATGCAAAAAAACTTCATGCTCTTATCAAAAATGGTACATGCTTACGCATTTATGTTCATAAAATGAAACAATCCAAAGAACAAATCAAGAGCAATATTCTCTATGGATTCCACAAGGAGGGAAATACAGAAACCTATGATATCAGGATAAGGCACAATCTAGTGTTGCGGATTTCTATTCCCATTACAGAAGAAAATAAAATAGAAGACAAAAAAATTCAGTTGGAACTTTTGCGATTTGAAAATAGTGAAATAGACGACGAACTCTTTGAGCTGGAGTTGCCCATCCAGGCAATCGCTCGTGAGC
This sequence comes from uncultured bacterium, assembly GCA_938003875.1. Lineage (GTDB taxonomy): Bacteria > Planctomycetota > Uabimicrobiia > Uabimicrobiales > JABWCH01 > JABWCH01. Next base: position 8,487 of record CALKWO010000019.1, on the reverse strand, counting down.
TTCCTGGCAATGATACATGCTTACTGCCCTATGAACTAGGTTTTATACTCTCTGGTGCTCCCAATCTTCCTGTCATTTTTCATCCTGACTGGAAAAAAAATTTTCTGCATCCTGATCGTTCTCCTATAGCCAGAGAGAAAATACAACGTGTTCATTTTAGTATACGCAGTTTTGACTGGAGTCCTGAAAAAAAACAAAAGCTTCAGGAATGGCTGAAAGAATTTTCCAGCAACTATTCTTTGCCCTCACCTGAAACCCCTGGCGACAATGAAATCCAATGGGATGTCCGTAAATATCGTTTTTATGAAGAATCATATCTCCAATTTTTCCATGCACTTGAGCAAGGAATAAAAAAAATCCATGCCGATGCTTTTGTTACAAGAATCGCTGATAGTGCCATACCAGGCAACATAAAATCTGAACCATTTCCCAAGGTACACCAGTATCCGCCTACGCACCTTAATGTCTATGTTTTTTCGCTCAAAGATATTGAGCCTGTTACTGAGGCTATCAAAGATATGGGGCTTATGGTGACCTACGATTTAAAAGACGCGCTAGAGATTCTTATGAAAATTCGGCCTCTATTCCAGGCAGTTGTCCTTGCCATGGTTTTCCTGCTGAGTACGTTTAGCCTTATCGCTATTGGCTCTGCGACCTTGAATCTCATAGAGCGATCTGAGGGTGAAATCGGAATCGAAATGGCTTTTGGCAATACTGCAGGAAATGTATTGCTCCATTATATTTTGCTAGGAACCTTTGCCACTCTCGCTGGCTCTGTGCTAGGAGCTATTGTGGCAACGATCCTAGGCCAGTTCAGTTCCTTCATCATCCAGCCTTTGCAACAAAGCTGGAAACTCGAATTTGCATTCTGCATTGGGCCTTTCGTCTATTTCTGTGCCATATTGATTCCTATCCTGGTCAGTGCTGTAGCCGTATTCTGGAATACCAACAGTACCTTAAAACAAGATCCAGCCGTTTTGATCCGTAAACGGGTGACATAAAGGATCCAATGCTCATGACGGATTCACCGTCCGTCATGGCAAAAAAAAATAGAGACTATTTTTGTAACGGTGGAATTATTCTTGATAGAATTTTCCTGATTCTAAATGAACTCACAATCTACAAAGGAGGTTTTGTTATGAAAAGCATTGTTGTCCTATTTCTGGTGTTCTTTGTTTGTTTCTCTCTTTTTGCCCAGCCTACTCCTGCCGAATGGGAAGAGTATAAAATGAAGGTTCTCATGTTAGAGCGACAGGTAAACCCGCCTATTGGAAATACTCCGCCCCCCTCTATCCAGGAAAGTTTAAATACTTTGAAAACCGAGTTAAATCAAGCAAAGCAAGATATTGCATCGTTGAAGCAACAGAAAGATTTATTGATACAAAAGGTAGATTCTCAAAATACTGAAATCAGTGCGTTGAAAACTGAAAACGGGAATCTCAAAAACGCAATACAAACGCAAAATCAAAAGATCGTTGCTTTAGAAACCAGGTGCAATAGTCTGAATAGCACTTTGACAACGCAAGCTGGCCAGATCAGTAGCCTGGGAAGCCAGTTGTCTACAGCTATAGCCAAAGCCAGCAGTGCAGAACAGGTAGCCCAGGAAGCAAAGACAATAGCAAATACTGCAAATACAACTGCTAATAGTGCGAATACCACGGCCATTGCTGCGAATAAGACTGCCGGTGATGCAAATACTACCGCAAATACAGCAAATACCACCGCAAATACTGCCAATACCACTGCCAGTACAGCCAATACCACTGCAAATACTGCAAATACAACAGCCAGTACTGCTAACACAACCGCAAATTCAGCAAATACAACGGCCACTACAGCAAAAACCAAAGCGGAAGAGGCAGAAAAGTCGGCAGAAAAGGCTCATGCAAGAATATCGGGAATAAAATTAGATTTCCATGCGCATGCAGGAGTACAATACGGTGAAGGTTGTTATGGTCCAGATTCTGTAACAGGCAATTCGATTGGTAATCTTGGAAAAGAAGAGATGCCAACACTAGAAGCAGGAAGTTGGCAAAGAGGAGAAATATGTGGGTGTACGAGAAATTATACCAACATATATCGTTGGACTTGTCCTATTACTAAATACACTATCCATCTTTTTGTCCCAGCTAAATAAAAGAATTTTCATGCCCTAGCCTGGATTCGCATTATCCGTCAATCTGTTTCTAAAGGAGTTTTATTATGTTCCTTCTATTTTTCCTTTTCTTTTCCTCTCTTCTTTTCAGCCAGCCTGCTGTTCTGGATTTAGCCAGGGCAGCAGATGAGGAATCGTTTATTAGAAATATGGAAATTTGTTTGAAGGCAAAAGAGAATAGTAGTTTAAACCTGGACATGACACTGAGAGAGAGCCTTCACCAGGTATTTTTGAAAATAGGCTTGGAAGAGCAAATCGCTTTGTTTCAGAAGCTGCAAGACAGGATTCCCCAACCTGACAGAAGATCGCTTTCAGAAGAATTGCTGCCTTTGGTGCTGCAAAGAGGGTGGGAAAGGTTTGGAAAAGGAACATTGCCTGAACCCTGGTGTAAGATACAGAAAGAACTGGAAGACTGGGCTATTGGAAAGGTTCGTTCTTTTTCTGGAGAGAACAGGAATCATGATGGATTTCAGCAATCCTTTCTGGTTTTGAAGGGGATGCCCTATTTTGCTGTGGGGCATCATCCTGCTGTTCTGGCCTTGGTGCAAAAAGAAGTAACAGAGCATCTTCGAACAGAAAAGGATTCGCCCGAATCTCCCTATCAACAATATGTACTGTGGTTGAGTGACCAGGCAGGAAAGGGGATATGGCAGGCTCATGCTATTATTCCTTTCCTCGTTTCTCTGGCCCAGACACTGGATGTTCCTGTGAGGGGTTCGGGGAATTCCTTTCGGCAGGCCTATTATGAAAAGATATTGAATCCTGCCATCCAAAAGGCTGTGTATTGCTTTGATCCTGAGAGTATTTCTCTTTCGTTTGAAGAATTTTCTAAGTGGTTTCTTTCCGATGTTCGATGGAAAACTTCGTGGCAAGGAAAGGACTGTTCCTATCTGCTCTGGCAAAAAGGCTGCGAAGTCTGGGAAAATGCCTGGAAAGAGTACCAGAGCAGCAGCCTTTTTCGAGAGAAGTTTTTTCATCCGAATTTTGTCAGGCTACTGCAGGAAGGAAATGTAGAAGCTCAGGAATACAAAGATTGGCAAAGAGCCATTGCCCAGGCAAAGTTCCAGGTCATCACATTTCAATTTCTAGTACGCAATCCGTGGACAAATCCCTGGATTATACAAACGCCTTCTGCCAGTACCTGGGAAACCTCGCTGATGTTGAGCTGGTGCTATAGCCAACTGCATCCTGTTGGACTATACCAGCTTTTGGAACAATTCTGGCCTAAACTTCTGTCTCAGCCTGCCTGCACAACAGACAACGAACGCTGGCTGAGCCTGGATTTATGGAACTACTATGAGCCTTTGAGAGGAAGATGGCACGAAATATCCGTAGACTGGAGTCTTCGGGAATCGCCTTCGTCCTGGCAGCAGATTGGCTCAGAAGAAATGGTCATCCGACTGCACTGGCATCGTCTCAAAGAATGGATTGCCAATTCGCACAGAGCACCGACACAAAAAGAAGGGATTTCTTTAGCCGTTTTTTGCTGGTTGGGGCTGCCACAAGGCTGTGAATCTTTGCCAAAGGCAATCGGCGAGTGTTTTACTCACGCTTCTTTACAACCAGGGGAAAAAGCATGGCTTCGGTCATGCCAGTTGCATCTGGGAGTGACTTCTTTAGCAGCAGGAAATTCTATCGAAAAGGCATTTGCTGGAGAGCTTTTACTTTCGACCTCGAAGCTGGACGAAATCCCTCAATTCATTGAGGAATTGTACAAAGATGGAAGGCCTTTTGCCGTACGCTCTGCTGCCGAGACATGCTGGATACTGGGACGATTAGCTCAGGCGATAGATCCCTGGGGATATATCCTAAAAGCAGCTCAACAATCGTTGCAACGTCTGAGCCCCTTACTCAGAATAGCCCAAGCTCAATGGGAAAAAAAAGAAAGCAAATTGTCGCTGGCTCTGCTAGAGTTACAATGGGAAGTTGAGGGGTTGGCACGACAAAAGGGTTTGGATTCATCTCCTTTACTGGGACAGCGTCCCACAGATTGGCTAAATGCCTTAAATCAGGATTCGATCTCTCTTACAGCTCTGGGGCATGGATATTGGGGACTGCTCTTCTGGTTGAATCTCTGGCAGGCGGAAGCCAGAGAAGTTGCCCAAAGCAAAATGCTGGCACTGGAAAAACCTTCGAAGGAATTTCATCTTCCTATATGGAACGGCTTTTTACGACCTTATTGGGGAATACTTTGTGCAATGCTTTGTGGTGGAGAAGAATCTTCTACTTCTTTACAGCAAAAGCCAGGAGCAGTGTATCAACTCACTTTTTGGAATCTCTCAGCGCATCAAAAAAAACAGCAAAGTTCCGAAAAGATGCCTTTATGCTATATGCCCTGGGCCAATCGTGCCAGGATTCCTATCGCTATGCTCCAGCCCCTTCTGGAACAAGCTACTACGCTAGAAGATGCCACGCCTAATCCCATGCTTTCTGGCAGGTACAATAGCGTGGATTTTGATGGTCTTACGGAAAACCATCTTCCCAATACTACCTGGGCAGGATCTAAGGAAGCTTTAGAAAATAAAATCAGAGAGATCGAAAGTCTGGAAGAGAGAATCAACGAAAAAATCAGCCATGCTGCATTATGCCAGGTAATCGAATCCTTAAAACCCTTGATTTCTGCTCCGATTGTATTGAATATGTCTGCTTTTCGAGAAGAGTTGAACGCTGCTGTTGCCCAGGTAAGGCAGGCAGAAGCCCACCTTCGTGTTAGCAAAGCGTATTCTTTAGCAGCAGAAATGGAGCTTATGGCTAAAAATCTTTTGCTTCAGGTGACGCAATTGGAAGAAAAACGTGCTGCACTTCTACTCCAGATTCATGATAATCAGATTCACTCGCAAGAACTGGAGATAAAAATCAGGCAAAAGCAGACTGCTATTCACGAAATTTATGGAAGATTGAATGAAAACGATCTTGCTTTGGCTCGGCTCCATCTGCAAGAAAAAGAATTGCAACAGCAACAAGCAAGTCTCGATTGTAAAATAGCACTGATTACAACACAAATCGCAGAGCTTCATAAGGATATACAGAAAGGCAAGATATCGCAAGAAGAAGCCAGGATCAAAATGGCAGAGCTAGATCAACAAAAGTTGGCTCTGGAGCAAAACAGAATCGAAGTTCAGGGAAAAATTCAGACTCAGGAAATCCATATCCGACAAAATGAAACTCACATTTCAGAACTGGGAAAGCAATACCTGGAAAAGCAAATCGAAAAGCAAAATCTGGAAATCAAAAAATGGGAGATAGAGATTGCCACAGCGAGTCATTCAGTTGCCAGCGTTCGCAATTATATTGATTTAATTGAATATACCATCCTTGGCCAGAGAAATCCCGAAAACCCTGCGCAGATTGTACAACCTGCACAGCTAAAAGTATTAGCCCAGGCTGTTCATGAACAGGTGAAAAAACAAAGAGAAGAAATACGCCAGCAGCGTTCTGCATTACAAAAAAATCTGGATGAGCTTAGAGAAGAAGATGACGACTGGTTCGGAGGAATATGCAGCTTCCTTGGCTGTGTCGTAGGGAATGTTTTAGGAGGCCCTGCTGGAGCTGCCCTGGGAAATGCTATTGGCGGAGCTGCTGGGGAAATCATCTCTGGCATTGTGCATCGAAAACCTTTAGGCAAAATTTTTCTAGGGCTTTTAGACAACGGGCAGAAAATCCTTAATGCAGGAGGGTTTCATCTTGAAGGGAAGCTCAATGCCTTAGGAGGCAAGCTAAGCCAATGCCTCGGAAGAAATATTGTAGACATAGAAAAAATGTTTGCGCCTGCCTTGAAAAATTGCCCTGCGATTCTCAGCCATCCTGCTTTGGAAAAGGTTTTGGATGACACTCGTCTAAGCAAGCCCTTAAAACAACTCATGAACACAAGCCTTGGTATTCTCAAGGATGCGGAAGGCACAACGCAGAATTTTCAACATTTAGGCAGTGTTTTTACTGCAAGCATTAAAGCAGTGGCTTTGAGCGGTAAGCCTGAAGACATGAGATCGGAAATCGAAAGGAGGTTACTACAAGATTTGCCCCATAAACTCCAGATGCGTTGGGATGACTTAAAGCAATCGGCTCAGGAACTAGGCATGACAATAGACAATCTTCGGGCTATGGACCACAAGGAACTTGCCAAACGAATTTCCTTCAAGCTTTTGGAATATGCGATTCCAGAGATGCAAAAGCAAAGGGATTTGATTTTAAAACAGGCTTTTCTCTGGCTGCCTAGATTGCAGGAAACATTGCGAAAGGGAGAATTTTCCGACATGGAAGCTGCGATTGTAAAAGTTGCGAAAGAATTGGGACAAGATACAAAGCTTTGCCGGTATAAAGACTCTGCTCAAAGCTTTCTTCTGACTTTACTAAAGAATATTCCGATTCAGAAAGGCCAGGAAATAGACTGGGCTATGCTTTGCTCTCCCTTACGTAGCCTTTTGAAAGAAAGCTTTCCCAACGAACCAGAACAAATCGAGATGATGATAGGACAACTACAACTACAATTAGACAGCGTTGGTGCCAAAGCACAAATCCAACAATTGTTGCAACCCTGGCATGAATCTTTACAAAAACGATTGAACCAGGTTCAGGAAACTCTGTCAAGGCCAACCAGCGGCGATCAGGAAAGCCAACTGGTACAGCAAATCCAAAACTGTGAAGAAGCAGAACGAATTTTGGAAAAAGACGTTTTGGAATGGCTACAGAATGAAAATAGCGATGAGGTGTATCAACTCAGACTCAAACTCGGTGAGAAGAAAGAAGACTTACAAAAAGCCGAATCCGAATTAGAAAAGGCCAGGCTCAATCTTTCTCAGGGAAGCTTGGGTTTGGAACAGGCGAAAATCCAATTGGAACAGAGCTTAATCTTGCTCGACAATGCCTATTTACGTTCTCAAATCGGGCAGATGCAAAAAGAAGCGATACAACTCGTGCGCCAGCAAACGGGCATTTCGCAAGAACAAGCACAAGAGGAAATAGGCAGGCTACGACTTGATCTGAAAAATAGCAAAACAGCATACCAGATCAGTGAATTCGAAAACCAGATTGCCAGGCTACTGACAGAAAAAACAGGCCATGCTCTAAAAAAAAATCAACTAGAAGTACAGAAAGCATCCTGGAATATAAGAAATACCGAGCTTGATCGGGAAGTCGCTCAACTGCAATATAAGATGGCTACGCTCTCTTCGGATCAGGCAGCTCTAGCACTGGAAAATCTAAAATCCGAAAAGCAGCGGGCTATTTGGGAACAAGAAAAAAAAGAACTGGAAACACAAATCACTCGATTGCAAAGGGAATCCTTCCAGGAACATTGCAAAGCCAGACGTGCTGAAGTGGAAGCCTCGGCTGCCAGACTCGATATGGCAATAGCTCAATACAAAGCAGCGCAACAAAGGGCAAATACTTTTGGCAGAATCGAAATCTGGTACTATCACAATTTATATGAATCACCAGCCAATCCAGCATTAAGTGATATTGCCAGTCTGCAAAGAGAACATTCTTCGCAGGTGAAAAAAGCTTGCTTCCTGGTTCGCGAAATGCTAAGAATTCTACGCATTTTGGGAAAAAAGTATGATGGTTTTTCTTTACCTGAAGTTCATCAAGCATGGGGTAAACGACTCAAAAAAATATCGCTGGAGCTTACCGACCGCTATCTCTCTGGAGGCATAGGACTAGTATTGAAAGAACGTCATATTGAACTTGGTATAGACGAAATCGCTGCCTTGTTTCCTACTACCAACCCAAGCGAACTCAATAAAATGCCAGGATTGACTTTGGAATTTGTACCCACTTTGGAGCCCAAAAAAGAAGCGGTATATCTTCCTTCTTTAAAGACGATTCGTTTTGAAAGGGCTATATATCGGCATCCCAGAGTATTCTTGATGTTCATCATGGCACAAGAAACAGATGGTACAATAAGCAACTATGGACGATGGAAAGTCGCCCCTGTAATACATGATGAGATTTGTCCTGGATGGAAAAATGGTAAACTGGAAAATTTTGTCTGCGCTCCCTCTTACTCTGATCAAAGTTATATTCTATATCCATGGGAAGATCGCCTGTCAGAACAAGAAATCGAAGAAAGCATGATAGATAAAAAGATCCTTGCATTTTTCGGCGTTCAGGAAATCAGCCAGCTTGTTTCAAAACAAGAATTTCAAAGAAGATCTCCAGGTATGTCTCTCTATGGGAAAGCCACTTTCCGAATAGCAGGAAAAAAACCCCAAAAAGTGAGACTGATGTTGGTCTATACATGCTATCCATAAATAAAGTTTTAAATAAAATAGAAGGAGTTATTTTTATGAGTGTGCCACGTTGCCTATAAGTAAATCAACTGCGATAAATAAAGA
>CALKWO010000018.1 GCA_938003875.1 uncultured bacterium | reverse complement strand
TGTACAAAGGAGAAGGAAGCGATGGACAACGATTTACAATGGGACTATTGCAGCCAAAAAATCTGCAAGAACAACCCAACTTTGCGGGGTAAAAGGATAACTTATCGGGGCATTTTCGGGCCATTTTCGGGTTGCTTTTCGGCCACCTTTCGGGGCCGAAAAATCCTCTGATACCTTTGTGAAATAAGGAGCAGAGAGAAAATGATACAAAAAACAGAAAAAACGCATATATACGGCTCTCACAAAAAAAGAGAACGATGTACGATGCTTGATAAAGATAAAATACTACGGAGTGAATGAGATGTCATCAAAAAATTTATCAAAGAGAATGGAAGAATATTTCCAATGGATGGCTCTTGGGAATTTTTCGCCCAATACCATTGAAGTGCAACGTAGGTATTTACGCTACTTTCGTGTATGGTGTGAAGATATCAATATTAGCGACCCACAAGAAGTGAGCAAACAAACAATAGATCGCTATCAAAAATATCTTTATAACTACAGACAGGTAAAGAATGGTGAGCCGCTGTCTTTTCAGAGCCAGCACAAAAGGCTAACAGCAATTAAAAATTTTTTTAAATGGCTATCTAAACATAATTTTATTCTCTTTAATCCAGCGGCAGACATAGAAATGCCCAAGAAGGAAAACAGGCTGCCCAGGTATATTTTTACAGCCCAAGAAGCTGAAATAGTGCTAAATCAGCCTGATGTTACAACAGCATTAGGGATAAGAGACAGGGCAATATTAGAAACTTTATATTCCACAGGCATAAGAAGAATGGAGATAAGAAAAATCCACATCTACGACCTGGATATAGACAGGGGCATTATTCGCATCAATCAGGGCAAAGGGAGGAAAGACCGCGTTGTCCCTATAGGAGAGCGAGCTATCAAGTGGATAGAAAAATACCTTTGCGATGTCCGACCTTCTTTAGTTAGTGAACCTGATAACCAAATCCTTTTTCTGACTGCCAGAGGTTCACAAATCAGCGAGGATTATTTTACTCAGATGGCCGGTATTTATGTTAAAAAATCAGGGCTTGCCAAAAAAGGATCATGCCATATCTTTCGCCATACCGCTGCTACTTTGATGCTTGAAAACGGTGCTGACATCCGCTACATCATGGAAATGCTTGGTCATTCCTCTCTTGCCACAACCCAACTTTATACACAAATTAGCATCCGCAAGCTTAAGGAAGTCCACACTCAAACACATCCTGCTCGATTAAAGAGTGAAAAAAATGCCAATACTTTCACTGCCAATTCTCACTTATAATCTCCCTATTTTCTTGTAATCCTATTTCTATTAAGATAAAATAATTTATTATCTTAGCGAATTATGCCCTTTGAAACACTTGGATATAATTTCTTTGAACCAAAAATTGCATTAGCCTTCCATATCCACTTGGGTATGTGGATGGTTTGGGGTTGCATGAGGCTATGGGAGGGAGTCCTGGAAATCTGCTGGACCCTTTAGGACTTTGGAATTGGGAAGCATTTGGCGAAGGGTTATGGTCCGTAATAACAGAACCATTTAAAGCATCGGCTGATCTACTAATTGGAGTTCATGCTTGGAGCTTTGGCACTGACCTTGAAGATGTTCAATTTACCAGTATGTCAGCCCAAATGACTCAAAACAAAATAATATCAGGCCAAAAAACTACTAGTGCAATCTTGGAAGGCGAAGAAGAGCTGGGTAAAACGATACTTAGCCTAGGTATCTATAACTTATATTTAGGTTATAATCAAGCATATCAAGATTATAGCAATGGCAAGATAGGCTTAGAAGAGCTTGACAAAAGATTGAGCAACATTGCTGGCATCTATGCAGGGGTCGCAGCAACAGCAAAAGTTGCCAAAGTTGCAAATGCTAAACTAAAAACTCCAACAATAAATCCCAAACCTTTATGCCCTCCTAAAGTAAAGATGGTCGGTTTAGAAAATTTTAGTTTGAAGGAAGCTATAGCTGCTCTACCAGAAGAAGAAGTTCTTTCTACTGTTTATGATGCCAGAACAAATACATTATATGTTAGCCAACGGGGAAATATAGACCATTTTAGTTTATTTAATAAAGCACTTAAAGGAGAGATACCTAGTAAGGCTGGAAATTCTTTACAAGGAGGATATATTTATAAAAACCAAGGAGTACCAGTATATAAAGTTTCTTCTGGCAGTATTAACTCTCGTGTTCAATCAGTATGGGAATCTGCTCGAATAGCAGGAGAATCCGTTCTGAAAAATCTACAAACTAAATAAATAGGTGATTTATGAATGTGGATAAAGTAAGAGAAACACTTATTGGAAATTGGATAAGTATATGTTGCAGTACATACATTATTGAACATCAAAGATTACAACGTCCTCTCCTTGAGTTACCATTATTAGTTCGCGTATTAAAAAAAATGATAGAAAATGTAATTAATATTAGCGAAATAGAAGAAGAAATACAAATTTTACAAGATGGTTTAAAACTGCTTGATATTTTTGATCCTGAAGTAGAATATATAGATTTAGAGTTAAATATAATTTTTTTGAAATATTTAAAATTATTAGGAGAAGAAAAAGTTAAGCAACATTTTGATCTTTATGCTAAAGGACTTTGGATAAAAGCAATCAATGGAGTAAAAAAGGGAACAGAAATTTTAAAAAGGAAAAAATTGGGAAAGTAAAGAAATTGATTAAAAATTAAGGAGGAGATTAAAGAATAGTTTCAAAAAGAGGTGAAAACAAATTTATGTTTTCGCCTCTTTTTTTTGCTAGAGATGAAAATGTAGCAGAGTTTAGACATTGATGATAGGTTTTTGTTTGGTAAGTAAATCAAGCATTCTCTTTTTG
>CALKWO010000017.1 GCA_938003875.1 uncultured bacterium | reverse complement strand
ATGCAATTTTCGCTATAAGTCATTGCTAGCCAATATGTGGAATTTAACATTGTCTCATTTTTTCCCAAAAATCCAATGAAAGGTTCTCTGATGAATTATTGTAGTTTTGGATATATTGATCCAGGAACAGGCGTTGCTTTTTTTTCTTTATTTTCCTGGATGATTGGCATAGCCGTCGTTGGTTTCAGCAGCCTTCTTTTTTTCTTTAAAAAAACAGGTCTGTGGTTGAAAAAACATCAAAAATGGGTGATTGGGAGTTTGCTAGTTTTGGCTTTCGTTGTTTTAGGAGAAAGTATCTTGGAAAAAAAATCGGATTTTTCTCGTAAGATTATAATTTTAGGTTTTGATGGGCTTAGCCCCGATATTATAGAACAAGGAATGCAAGAAGGTCAGTTCCCTAATTTTGCCAGGCTAAAAACAGAAGGGAGCTATTCTACTTTGGGGACGACCAATCCATCCCAATCGCCTGTTGCCTGGTCTACCTTTGCCACAGGCCAAAACCCAGGAAAGCATGGACTATACGATTTTATCAAGAGGAATCCTGCAAACTATGGTCTGGATCTGACTCTGGCAAACTTTCAGGGAAGCAAGGCTTGCAGGGTAATTCAAAGCAAATGTTTTTGGGAATATGCTTCGGATAAGAACATTCCTTCTGTTCTTTTGGCCTGCCCTATGACGTTTCCTCCAGATAAAGTTGCAGGAAAGATTCTGGCAGGGATGGGAGTGCCTGATATTTTAGGAACTCAGGGTACGTTTACATTTTATACTTCAGACCCTACCAAAACACGCAACGAAGTAGGCGGTAAATTTTTTCCTGTAAAGAAATCCGACTTGATGGTTCTGAATCTTTTTGGCCCTAGGGTAACAGGCTGGAAGGGAAAAACCGAGAATGTAACAGTGCCTTTTAAAGTCGTTATAGAAAAACCAGGAATGGTAAAAATAGAATTCCAGAAAAAGCAGCTTACTTTACAAAAAGGAAAATGGAGCGGATGGCAGGAAGTCAGGTTCGATCTGGATTTCTGGAAAAAGGCGCATGGTATTTTTCAATTTTTGCTGGTAAATACGGAGCCTCATTTTGAGCTGTATATAAGCCCTATCCAGTTTGATCCCAGATCCCCTCTTTATGATATTTCCTATCCACGCTCCTATAGCAAAGATCTTGCTGATACTCTTGGCCTTTTTAGCACACAAGGTATGCCTCTGGACACATGGGCAGTCAATGAAAAAATCATCAGCGAAGATTTATTTTTGGAGCAGGCGGAAGAAGTCCACAAGGATAAAAAAAGAATGCTTGATCTGGAATTTCACAAGTTTCGCTCTGGTATACTATTCTGCTATTTCGAAGATTCTGATATTATACAGCATATGTTCTGGCGTTACAGAGACCCAGAGCATCCCATGTACGAAAAGGATGCGTCTGAAAAATACAAGAATCTTATTGTCTATTGGTACAAAAAAATGGATGAAATCCTGGGCGATATTCTACAAAAAATACAACCCGATGATACCTTAATCGTTCTGTCTGATCATGGTTTTGATACATTCCGACGCTCAGTACACATCAATACCTGGTTAAGAAAAAATGGTTATCTGACTCTTTCTAATCCTTATAGTACTTATGGAAAAGAATTGCTACAGGATATTGACTGGAGTAAAACAAAAGCTTATAGTATAGGTTTTGGGGCGATCTATATCAACCAGAAAGGCCGAGAGAACAAAGGCATAGTCTCTCCTGGAGAAGAAAGCGAAAAAATAAAAAAGGAAATTGCAGAAAAGCTGTTAAATTGGTATGATGAACCCAAAGGAAGTAAAGTAGTCTATAAGGTCTATGATGGCACAGAAATTTTTCAGGGAGATTTCGCTCAAGAAGCCCCTGACCTCTATATTGGCCTGAACAAAGGATACAGAGCATCATGGCAAACTGCCCTGGGGGCTGTTCCTGAAATTTTACTCGAAGACAATCTCAGAAAATGGTCAGGAGACCACATGATTGCTCCCGAACTTATCCCAGGAGTGATTTTTTGCAACAAGAAAATAGCGAAAGAAAACCCCTCTCTTTATGATATTGCCCCTACAGTCTTACATATTCTGGGCTTCAAAAAAGAAGAAATGGAAAAATGCCATTTTGATGGCAGACCCTTATGGGACTGATAAGAAATATATGCCAAAAATTTCATGATTATTGAAAAGGAGAGTCCATTGGAAATAGCAAATGTCTGGCTACAATCTGGTTTGCCTGCGCTCATTCGAGGCGTAAAGCTTATTCCTCAACAGCATCCTCGCTTCAAGAATCTTGCCTATTATGAGGAAGGTAAGCAGGGGAGAGCTTTTCACCTCAGCCAGCCTAGCAACAAAAGAGAATGGATATTAAAAAAATTCAACTCGGAAATGCAGCCTGAGCGTTCTTATATTTCCTCGGTGCGCACTCTGGTGCCTAAAAGCATAAGCTTTCAGGCTGCTGCCAAGAGAATCGTACTTGTTCCAGAGGATATAAAGATAGCGGAAGGTGCATATAGTTCAGCAGAATTAGCGAAATGGCTTGATGGCACAATTCTGATGCCCAAAATGCCTGGAACCTCCTGGCAGAATGTTTCCAAAGGCATACGAGGTGCTTCATTAGAGCTTTCTTTGGCTAAAAGGATCGCTTTTGCCTTGAGTCTGGCGGAAGCTGTTGTGGAAATGGAACAGGAAGGTTGTGCCCATAGAGATCTTTGCCATGAAAGCGTCTTGCTGGATTTGCAAGAGAATATCGTTTATTTGATTGACTGGGATAGCATGTTTCATGGAAGCCTGTATTATTTCAAGAATACACCTGCTGGATCTCCAGGGTATATGGCATCTTGGATTGGAGACAAAAGCAAATGGGATTCCAGAAAATCCTGGAACCGAAAGGCAGACCGTTTTTCGCTGTCGATCCTGATTAGCGAAATTTTACTGGTAAACCAGGAATCCCCTTCTTTTTATGATGGAGCAATGTATTCACAGGAAATGTTTGGGAATCCCCAGCATCCTTTTTTCCAGAAAGTATTGGAATCTTTGGGGGCTATTTCCGAAAATTTACAAGATTTTTTCCATCAGACTTTGAATGCCACAACCTATGAGGAATGCCCAGATCCCATCAAATGGAAGGAAGCCCTGGAATCCATCAAGGTAGAAGATATTCCTGGAGAAGAAAAGGGTGAAGCAGTTTTGGAATTCGATGAAGCAGAAGAGATTGCCAGCTCAGAAAGAGAATATTCCTCTTCTTCTAAAGGCTATTGGTTTTTGTTGTTGCTGGTTTTGATCCCTTTAGCAATCTGGTTTTTCAATAAGGAAGAAAACAAAAATCTTTTTTCCTGGAGTTCATCCAATAAGGTCGCTCCAGAGAGAAAGATAGTGCAGCCCATTCAGCCTGAAAGAAAGACAGAGCAGCAAATTACAACACCTGAAAATACCCCAGTCAGCCCAAAGGAGGTAATTCCCATAACCCAGGTAAATTCTCCTGATGCCCCTAATCCTGACGCTCCCAATCCGCTTATAGCGAAAAAGTATCTCATCCAGGTCATGTATGTTGACAATGATCTGAGAATGAAAATTGATGGGCAGGAGATTACTCTGAACAAAAACAATACAGCAGAAGTACAGATCAAACCTGGTAACTATAATATGGAAATAAGTTTTAGCACGGTTATCATTGATCGAGAAACAGTAAAAAAAGGCTCTACTGTAACCAGTACAGCCCAAATCATATTTGACAGAAACGAAAACATCATCATTCAGATCAACAGAAGTGAGGGAACATGGAGACAAAGCAATACCCCATAAGAATATTTTTTATTTTTTTGCTTCCTTTTTTGCTGGTAGGATGCAAAAGTTCCAAAAAAACACAAGAACAACCTTTAGCCCAAGAGAGCCAGATGGTATCCGTCCAGGAGCAACCGCTGACAGACATACAAGATTCTTCCTTTGACCTGGAATATGACACCATCTATCAGAAAGCAATAGAAATAGAAAAAAACTATGAAACCATAAAACCGCGCGCAGAAAAATTCATAGATTCTTACTATCCTAAAAATCAGATACAAAAGCACAGGATGATGACAGTCGCCTTGATTGCGGCTGGATGCAACTATTGGATTGATAATATGTCCAATGCAAAATTTTATGGGACAAAAGCCTATGAATTCAAAGAGGATAAAAGTATTGAGTTTCCTAAAGAATGGGAGCCTCTTGCCTGGAGGCAAGGACGGGATACCAATACGTTGAAGAAGCTCGTCTCCATGAAAGACTTTTTGCGATCCTGCGCCAATGCAGGTTTTGAAGCATTCTGCAAGGCCAACGAAGCCTTTTTCGGCAAAGGTCAGGTCTTGGATGCCTTACAGGACTATCAGAAAACAATGCAGTGGGGTCTGGAAAAAGAAAGCTTAAGAAAAGAATGCTATCTACGCCTATCGGCTTGCCTTTATAAAGCAGGAAGAAAAGATGAAGCAGAAAAGCTCTTTTTGGAACTTTTGATCTTAGACCCTGATCCAAACCTCAACGTTGGAGATCAAGCAACCAGAGACTACCTGAACGAACTGAAACAAAAATATTCTCAATAAACACAAATTATACTGCGAACGGCCATAAACTAAAAAAATAGAATTAACCACAGAGGGCACAGAGAGATCTTAACTTTTGAACCACGGATAAACACAGATGAACACAAATAATTTTCTATAATAGTTTTTTTCAATTTTATCGTTTTTTAGATAGATGTTCATGAATAAATTGCAGCAAGAAGATTATTTAATCAGTGTTTATTTGTGTTCATCTGTGGTTCTCTTTTCATTTTTCTCTGCGTTCTCTGTGCCTCTGTGGTAAAATTTAAAATTATGCCCGTTCTTAGAATAACTCAATGCGCTGTCTCTTTTATATTTAGGGCGAGGAGGCGTCCTTCAAAACATCGCGTTTTGCAAAACTAAAATATGGCTGTTTTTTTTGATTGTCCCTTTTGTTCTTATGATAAAAAAGTCCCTGATAGCTATTATAATAAAAAGCTAAAATGTCCAAGATGCCTGGCTACCATTACTCTTGGGCTAGAGCAACCAAGTGCTTTGACTGCACTTCCTTTACCAGAAGAAGATATTTCTCCTTTAGAGCAAACTGCAATCGAAGTGGACAAGAGCGATACTATTGTGGAATGTCCCTATTGTTTTCAACTGATAGGTTCCGAAGAAAATATTTGTCCTTATTGTCATAAAACTGTATCCGATACCCCTTTTCCCAAAAAGGTATTTCTCAAAGTTTCCAGCCTTGAGAAAAAAATACAGCAAGGCTTTTATCTAGGCCTGGCTTCTTTGCTCTGTGGATTTGGAGTACTTTTAGGGCCTCTGGCCATTTTTCTGGGAATCAGAAATTTTCAGGAATGTCAGGAGAAGGAAAGAGAAATGGTTTATGCTGGTTTGATTATGGGTGTTTTTGGTTTTATTGGATCTTCCATTTTTGTAGCAGGCCTTTTTTAGAGGAAATCTATTTCTATAGAGAGGAATCATGAACAATATCATCACAGAATTGCAGGCCAGAGGGGTCATCATCCCTGCACCACAACAAATTTATGTTGAAAAGGATGTTTTGCCCTCTAATATCGAGCAGGGTGTAACCCTTTTGCCTGGTATCACTCTGCAAGGAAGCAAAACATTGCTTGGAAAGAACAGCATTCTTGGACCTAATGGCGTTTATTCTAATGTAAGATGTGGAACAGGAGTAAAGTTAGGCAGTGGTTACTATGACAATTGCGTTTTTCTGGATGGAGCCAGGGTACGATCAGGCGCAGAAATCCGAGGTGGAACCCTTTTCATGGAAGCTTCAGAAGCAGCCCATACCGTAGGCTGCAAAATGACAATTCTGGGTATTAAAGTGGTTTTAGGTAGCCTGCTGAATTTTTGCGATGTTTTTATCACCGGCGGGACAGAAGAGCCTTTTGGTTTTACAGAAATAGGCTCAGGTGCCGTTCATTATAACTTCACTCCTAATGGTCTGAAATTTGCATCTCTTGTTGGGCCAGGCGTACCAGGCGAAATGTTTGGTCTTTTTCCTAAAACCTTTATTGGCGGACAAACCCAAATCATTGCGCCTAATATAATAGGTACACAGGTGTTGATTCCAGCAGGTACAGCAGTAAGAAACTGTATACCTGATGGTTGCCTTTCTATCGAAGCTCCACTCAAGGCAACCCAAAAGCCCTATCATCCTTCCCTGATTACTTCCGTAAAAGAAAAATTTTGGATTACCGCTATGCTTGTTTCTCACTATCATGCTCTATATTATTATTTTATGGAAGTCCGTAATAAATTTGCCATAAAAACCAAAAATATTTTTTTACAAAAATTGCTCCTGGAAGCAGGAGATATGATCCTGGCTAATATACAAGAAAGGTTTCACTGGATCTTCGACCAAAAAGAACAAGGACAAAAAGCAGATCTATTCGCTAAGCTGCCTCTATCTCTGGAACTTCATAAAAAAGAATTGGCAAAAGCCTCAGGGAATGCCATTCTATTTTATCTTAAACAAATTCAAGAACATGAATCCTTGTTGTCACACAAAGAAATCCTGGAACATAAATTCCTTGCTCCTTGCAGTACTTTGCCTGAGCAAAAAGATTTTTTGGAAATGCTAGATATGGAGCTTTCTTGTGGAAGCTTTTCTTCGTATCTGGATTTTATCTCTCGTTTTCCTGAGCAAGGGAAAAGAAAAGGGCAGAAATGGCTCAGTGCTTTAGTCGAAAAGAAAATGGAGGAAATCAAAGAGATTCTCAAAAGCTCCGAATCTTTTGCTCCCATTGTAGTGGAAAGCAAAAAAAACACCCAAGAATTCCTTCCTTACTTTTCCAGATTCCAAAATCTATACAAACAAAACAAGTTTCTTTTCGATGGCAACTGGAATAGCCCACAGATGGGGTTATTAAACGGAGATCTGCATCCCTATACTGATTTACAGATACCTGCCTGGCAGCTTTGGGCGATCAAACCAGAAGAAGTGTCCCAGGAAAAAATGTCAGCTCTTTTAGATATTTTAGAAAAGTGGCCTTATCCTGCCTTGATCCACTGGCCTTATCTCTTGTCTCTGGCAAGCAAAGTCAATGATTCAGAAATTACAGAAGAAACCATCAAGAGAGCTTGTTTCTGCTTTCATGGAACAGATGGATTGAGAGGCCCTACTTTTGTTCCCAGGAAACCTCTTTCTTTAATGGAAAGCATCTGCCATTTTTTAGAAAAACATGAAATCACCCCAGAATTTTTTCAGGCTCTTGCCAGAAATACTGCCTGTGCATTTGAAATTTTTTATGGGAAAAAAATAGATTCTGTTCTTGTGGGCTGTGACCCAAGAGATATTTACTGTGATGATCCAAGACACCAACGTATTTTCTATCAGTCTGTTGTAGATGGACTGCTTTCCACGGTAAAACAGGTTCATGATCTTGGAGTCGTTCCAATTCCCTGTATGCCTTATGCCTTAGCCTATTATGATTGCCAGGACAATTCTATACAGGCCAGTCTTGCCGTCTACAAAAGTGCTTCTCATAATCCAGCGTCTCAGGATGGCTTGAAAATTTTTGTAAAGTCATATAACAATCAAGGTTCCGTTACCTATGGGAAAGCACCTCTGGAACTTGAATTTACAATAGCAGCACTGCTCTATAAAGAGGCTTTAAAAGGCCCTCAAACCAAAGAAAAAGGCATCTACCATAAAGCAGAAAAAATGGGAGGCGAGATTCTTACCAGAACCATGCTGGATACAAGAAATCTTCCTGACGCAAAGTCCATAGCCTTTGTCGTAGCGGATCTGGCAAATGGAGCGTTTTCTGCTCCTTCTTATCAGGATATGCTAAGGGAAATACTGCAAAGCATGGGCATAGAAAGCTTTTTCTTTGTAGGAAACCATCCTGATGGAAAAAATATCAACAGCAACCAGGGAAAAGAAAGAGTTGGTGCTGCACATCTGGAAAATACCTATAAAATTACCCACTCGGATTTAGAAGAAGGAGGAAAATTTTCTGGTTTTCCTTGCCTCAAAGCCTTGATGGATTTTTCACAGCAAAATCTGGAAAAAATGAAAAATGGATATACAGCATGGGCAATTCTAGTTGATGGAGATGGAGATCGTAGTTATGTAGTCATGTATAATCCAGTCCATGATTACCTTCAAGTCATAGATGGAGATGAAGCTCTCTTTTATCAGGCACATGCTCTGGCTCAGACACAAAACCTGCATTTACTTCACAATCTTGCTTTTACAGTAGAATCCAGTGTTCCTTTCATCAATGCTCTTATAAAAGATTTAAAAAAATATAGCCAGGTACAGTTTCTTCTCTCGGAAGATACCCCTGTCGCTCCTGATAAAATCAACCTGAAGCTATGTCCTGTAGGAGACAAACACATTTTGCGCCAGCAATGCATGGGTGCGGAATCTTCTGGCCATATTGTCAAACCTTATTATGTAATCGCAAGCGACCTCCATACAAGGCATAAAGTTTTTACAGGAAATGGAATTCTATCATCGCTTTATACCATTGCAGCCATAAGCTCTGCTTTACATCGGGAACAGGAAACTCCTTTTCTGGAAAAAATCCAAAAAATACTTAGCCCATATCCCATACCCCATAATGATCTTTTGTATATTTATTTTGTCAATAAAAAGCTTTGGTACAGAAATAGTGAACTCTGGCAGCAGGTATATAATTTTGTCATAGAAGCCTGCAAACCTTATGTTCTCCAAGAAGTTCTTTTTAGAGATGAAAAAGATACTCTTTATTTCCTTTGCATGGACGAATCCGACAACATACTTTTTTCGATTCTTGCAAGGCCTTCTGGCACAGAAAATAAATTTGGTATCAAATTTTTTGGTGATAGTACCCAAAAGACATTCTTTGAAAAAATCACAGAATCGCTTTTCCCACAAATCGCCCAAAGCATGAAAGAAACCAAGAATTCTCTCTGCCAGGATGAACAAAAAATTTTGCAATACCTGGCCAAAAATCCTCATAAAGCTATCTCGCTGGAAGAGCTAAAAGCCTATCTGGGCATTTCTGATACAGGAGCGCAAAATGCCTATTTCATGAGTATAGTCGAGGCTCTTTCTGATAAATGCCAGAAAATGGCTTTTTATGATGGAAAAAGCTTGAAGATTAAAGATAGAGGTAAAAACTTTCTATTTTAACATATTGTTTTGCAGTATGTTGTAGGCGCAGGGTTGCATCTGCTCAAACGACAGAGCAATCCCTGCGTTTTTTTCTATAATAGAAATCGAAATTTTGGGATCCATTTTGATTTTTAGCTATTTCGATATAAAATAAGGGAAAAAGGTAGCACAATATTTCTCAAAAAACTAAGAGGAGCAATTATGATAATACAAAAAATATTACATTTTTTCATAGTGTTTGGCGTTTTCTTTTGCTGCTCTGCGCAGGAAAATTATTCTTTTGAGCAGGTAGAGCGTGATCAGCAAAAGATTGGGCAGGATATGAAAGATCTTTTGGAAAAAATGCAAAGAGTCCAGTTGAGACTGGAAGAACAGGGGAAAAAAGAAGAAGCGAAGAGACTGAGGCTGGCTATAGAAAAAATTCAGAAAAATTTTTCTCCTGATAAGGGTATGGATAGTGCCTTAAAATCCGATATAGAAGAGCTACTGCTTCATCTCAGGGAAAAAGACAAAGAGATCCGTAAGGCCTATGAAAAGTCGCTTTTAGTAGAAAAAAAAATGGAGATTCTTCGTGATTTTCTTTTAAATCGCAGAAGCCAGACAGACTGGGAAAAGAAAATGGAAGAAATCCAGAAAGTGGAGCAACAGTCCAATATTATAGTGCAAAAGCAAGAGAAATTAAAAAACGAAACAGAAGAAATAGAAAAAGAGCAGCAAAAATCTTTAAGCGAGGATCTCAAAGAGCTACAAAAAGATGCCCAGGATATTCTCAAAGACCATAATGAGTTAGAAAAAGAGACTCAAAAGCTAACAGAAAATAAAGACAATGCAATCCAGAAGCTCAGTGAGGAGATGAGGAAGCTTTTGAGAGAGCAAGAAGAAAATTTTCAGGAAACTTCGGAAATCAAGGATTCCAGTAATTTGGAAAAGAAAAAAGCCGAACTGGACAGGCTGGTTTCAGACCAAAGGCAAATACAGGAAAAACTAGATGACTATGAGCAAAAAGATCAAATCAGCAAGGAATTAGATCAATTGCTTAAAAAAAAGGAGCAATGGGATGCTCCCCATAAATCTTCCGAAAAAGAAGATAGTTCTTTGAAAGCCTGGATTGACAAGATGAATCAGCTTTTAGAGGAGCAAAAAGCTACAGAGAAGGAAACCCAGGAAGCAAAGACACTGTCGGATATGAAAAAAAGCCTGGAAGAATTCATGAGCCGCCAGGAAAAGGCGCAGAAAGTTCTTGCTTCCGAGAAGGAGCAGGGCAACACTTCTTCCGAGTATATAAACCGTCTCTCCAGGGCGCAGGCCAGATTAGGCCAGGATATGAAAAAATTTGCCAAAAATTTCCAAGATGCACTGCAAAACCAGCAAGGCAAAGAGGAGCAGACAGCAAAGGCAAAAGAGCAGGCAGAAGACATGGCAAAATCTTTGGAAAAAATAGCCGACAAAATGCTGGACTCTGCCCAGAGCTTGAAACGTGAAGAGCTGGACAAAGCAGAAGCGCAAAACAAAGAGGCAATAGAAAATTTAGAAAAAGCCATCGAGAATTCTGAAAAAGCGAAAGATCTACAAAAATGGGGAGAAGAGAAGGCTAAAAAAATACTGGACCAGCAAAAAAAACATTCTGATATTGCTGAAAATCTTGGCAAAGGCCTGGAAGAAGAGAGCAAACAAAATAACGATAAAAATATGCAGAGCAGTGCTAAATGGACTAAAATGGCAGCGGAAGAGATGGAAAAAGCAGAGAAGAACCTTGCTGAAAAAGAAGGAAATAAAGCTTCTGAGAGCCAGCAAAGAGCAATCGAATTCCTCCAGGCGGCAAAAGATATTTTAGCACAAGAGAAGGCAAAAGAGAAAAGCCCGCAGGAGCAACAACTAGAAAACCAAAAATCCCTGGGCAAAAAGCTTGATGAAATGGCTCAGACAAAAGCTCTTCCCAAAGAAGTATCCGAGCTTTTAGAAAAAGCATCGGAAGCTTTAAAAAAAGACATGGCGAAAGGCGAGGAGGCTGGCAATAAAGAAAAGTTAGCAGTGAATTTGGAGAAAGCCTTAAAAAAATTACAAGAAGAAAAAAATAAAGAAAATTTCGAACAAATGAAAGAAAAGCAAGAGAGCGTCAGAAAAGATGGCAGTAAATTTTTAGACGACATGGAAAAAGCCACTCGCAGAGAAGAAAAGCTGGCTAAAAATATAGAAAATTCTCTGGAAAGCATGAAAAAATCTGCGGAGGAAATGGAAAAACATGATCTGGCAGGCTCTAAGCAAAATAGCACCAGAGCACTAGAGGAACTAAAAGAAGCACAGAATATCCTTAAGGAGTGGCTGGAAAACCAGAATGCTCAAAAAGGCTTTTCTCGTGTAAAACAAGAAGGACTGGAACAGAGAGCCAGAAGCATGGCAAGAGAATTGCAAGATGCTGCAAAAGAAAAAGAGGCTCAATCTATGGCTCCATCCCTGGAAAAAGCTGGAAAAGAAATGCAGGAAGCTGCAAGTTCTATGAACCAGGCAAACCAGAATATGGAAAAAGAAGATTACCCCGCTTCTGCACAAAAGCAGAAAGATGCTCTACAGTCCTTGCAGAAAGCATCTCAGGAACTCGAAAAATGGAATAAAGGGGAAAATTCTCAAAAATTCCAGGATTTAGCTAAAAAGCAGGAAAATTTACTGAAAAAATTGCAAAAGCTTACTGACAAAATGAAAGACAGCCAGCAAAAACCTTCTACCAAGGAAGAGAATAAAAAGCGTCTCCAGAAAAGCCAGAAATCCGCTCAGGAAGCCCAGGAAAAAATGAAAAAGACCTTAAAGCGTTTAGAGCAAAAAGAGGCAAAGTCAGCGCAGGAAGAGCAGCAGCAGGCATCTTCCCATCTTTCTGATATGCAAAAAGCTCTAAACGAGATGAAGGAAGAAAATCTCTCACAGCAACAAAAGAAGCGTTTGCAAAATCTTTCTCGTAAACAGGAAGAATTGGAAAAAGAGCTTGACGAACTCAAGAGAAAGCTAGATAATTTACAGCGCAAACAGGCTTCCCAGGCAGCCCAGTCTGCTGGCGAGGAAATGGAAAAATCCCGCCAAAAAATGAAACAGGACGATACTACAGGCTCTAAAGAAAAGCAAGAAGATGCTCTACGATATTTACAACAAGCCAAAAGAGATATAGAAAAAGAAAAATGGCGTTATGAAAAGCTCAGACAAGACGAAGTTCTTTTCAATCTGGAAGAGAAGGTAAAACAAATTGCTGAAGGCCAGAAGTCTGTCTACCAAAAGACCGTTGAACTAAACCAGAGGATCAAACAATTTGGAATCACCCGATTAGATCTGATTACCCTGAGCAAAGACTTAATCCCAGCTCAACAAGACCTCATTGGCAAAATGGTAAAGCTCATTGAAATTCTGGATCAGGAAGAAAGTCATGTGTTTGGATGGATTTGCAAGCGTGTACGCACAGATATGGATCAGGTTCTAAACGATTTCCGCCAGAAAGAGACAGGCATCATAAACCAATCCTTGCAGCAGGACATCTTGCAAAGGCTGGCAAAGCTTCTGGATACCTTGAAAAAAGAACAGAAAGATCGCAAAGAAGAAAAAGAAAGCCCACCCATGCCTGGCTCTGATATGGAAAATCGCCCCCAGATCATTCCTCCTATCTCAGAGCTTAGAATGATACGAGAGATCCAGATTGAAATCAAAAATAAAACCCAGGGACTCTATGATGGCCTTAAAGATAAAGAAAAAATGGATGACCTCTCTCGGAAAAGATTGGAAAGACTAGGTCATGAGCAAGATTCTCTGTCTGAAATGACCAAAAAATTCATAGAAAGACTAGAAGGAGGCCAAAAATAATAGGTCCAGTTTTATACTACGTACGTTTGTATTTTGTCAGGTCAGAACAATTTTTATTCTAATCTGTAATACTGACTTTACATCAATAATAGTCAAATGGAAAGGATGCATTATGTGGAATCTTATCATTGGAATTTTATTCATTATTGGCGGACTTAGTGGCGAATTTGTTCTCAGAGGAACCGAAAGCTCTGGTGGTCTTGCTATTCTTGGTGTTATTCTAGTTTTAGTAGGTGGATTCCAAATAGCACGCAAAAAACAAAATAGCTAATCTGGTATCTATTGACAAAAGACGCAGGGATTGCGCTGAAGGTCGTCTTTTCCGAACAGATAGCCATTGTCGGCGCAACCCTGCGGCTACAAATCATTGCAAAATAAGCAATTTATTCCTTTAAATGGAGAATTTGTTGAATTCCGATTCCTTACCAAATAAAAGAGATTGCAATATGTTTCATTCTGATAAAATTGTCTTATTCGATGGGGAATGCAATCTATGTGATTCTAGTGTTACTTTTATCCTGAAACGAGACAAAAAAAGGCATTTTCGTTTTGCTTCTCTGCAATCGCCTACCGGCCAGGCAATATTGGAAAAATTTTCCTTACCAAAAGAAAAAAGAGACACTGTGCTTCTCATAGAAGGAAATAGAATCTACGATAAATCTACGGCTTCCTTGAGAATCGCCATGAGGCTACAAGGGCTATGGCCCTTATTGTGTATTTTTTTTATTATTCCTGCTTTCCTGCGGGATATTCTGTATGCTTTTATAGCGAAGAATCGCTTCTGGTTTGGTAAAAAAACGAGTTGTATGATGGCAAAAGAAGAGTGGAAAGGGCTTTTTATATGAAAAATCGTTGTATTTTTTATTCCATTGTTTTCTTTCTAGGAATCGTTTCACGGCTTTTTGCTGGAGAACCCAATATGCCTTTTGCTCTTGAAAAGGTAAGCAAAAAATTGGAGAAAATTTTCTCTGAACATCTGCAGAAAAGAACAAACAGAAGGAGTATTTTAGTAGTTATAGAACATAAAATCGTCAAAGAGGATGTTTTTTTCTTTCCTTCCAAGAGAAATGAAAGAGAGATGATTCTCTCACTCAAGGTATGCAAAGAAGAGGGAATGTACAAAGTGCAGGGGAAATGGTTTCCGAGGGTTCCAGAAGAGGATATACAATCTCTGTTTATGGAGGAATTCACAGAAGAAGAGGTTTCTTTTGATCTGCAACATTCTTTAGAAGGATATGGGATCGTGAATGTTCCTTGTGCCGATATATATGTAAATCCTATTGCAGAACAGGGCGATAATCTGGCAAGTCAGCTTTTATATGGAGTGCCTGTCATTATTTTAGAAAGCAACCAGGATAGAAGTTTTTTGCGCATAAGAGGCGAGCAAGATGGATATATAGGCTGGATTTCTTCCCAAAATATAGAGAAAGCTCCCAAAAATATATGGGAACAATGGCGATATTCACCTAAGGTATATTTACAAGAGCAAATCGAAAGCTTTTTTCCTGGCACTACTCTTCTGTTTGTGCAGGAAGAATGCTTTTCTTTTTCTTCCCAAGAAGGAAATAGGAAAAAAATTCAGAATATCTCCAAAAATTCTTCTCCTGCAACGCCAGAGGATATTCTTCGTACAGCCAAGAAATTTCTGGAAAGAGAAGATTGGAAAAAGACTACATATTTATGGGGCGGAGCCTGCATTCCCAAGCTAGATTGCAGTGGGTTTGTTCAAATGGTTTTCCGTATGAACAATATTCTTTTACCCAGAGATTCTGATCAGCAATGCCAGTTCAGCATTCCTGTTTCCAAAGATCAGCTACAAAAAGGGGATCTGGTCTTTTTCAGCAAACATGGTCGCCACCCCACACATGTAGGAATCTATCTGGGGGATGGCTATTATATCCATTGTTCTCCAGCAGGCGAGCATTCTGGGATTAAGATCAATCGCTTCCATGGTGAAAGCGATTACGAAAAATCTCTGGATCAAATATATTTTGCTTCTGGCCGCATCTTGAAATAGAACGCTATTTATTCAGTCTTTTTTGTCTGCTGGTGATGATTCACAATAGCCTGCATTATCTGCTGGAGTTCTTGCTGAAATATAGCAAAATCTAAAATTTTTTCTTTATGGAAAGGCAAAATAACCAGATCAAACCCTTGCGTAAATCGTAAGGGTTCAGTACGAAAGGATTCTCGAATAAGACGCTTAAAAACATTCCTTTTATTAGCTTTGCCATAGCGTTTTCCAATGCTTATACCAAGACGGAAGTAAGGCAAATCATTTGAGATACTAATGCCAGTCAGATGCTTTGTTTGAAACTTTTTGCCTTGTGCGAATACAAGCGAAAATTCCTTTGGCTTCTGTATTCTATATTTTTGAGAAAAAGGATATTGTTTCATTCTTTTTTAGGGTTCACAGGAATTTCTTTTACTTTAGGGTCAAGAGTTTTTTCTAATCTTATTGTCTTAGAAGAACATCCGCTAGAAATTTCCTTTATATGCAATATCTTGATTTTGGTTGTAGAGAAAGGAACACAATTTTTTTTAAAAAAAAGCCCAATTTCCTCCATTTTTTGTAAAGCTTCCTGCTGGTTCATAACAATCTTAGGCGTAATGATGATTCTGTATTCTTCTGGGCGTTTAAAATGAACAATATTGATTCTTTGCAGATCGAATTGCTTTTTGATTTTTTCACATGCCATCTGGAATTCATTTTCAACCACTACAGTGCGTATTGTAGAAATATACTGGGTGATTATAACTAGAAAACAGCCAATTCCTAAGAAAAATATGGTTTGCCAGGGTTTCATCATAAATCCCTTATTTAAAGTTTTCTGATAGCATCAGGGAATTTTACTAGATCGCCTACCTTGATATTTTTTCCTTTAAAAAAGCCTTGCCTCATCTCTAAGGCATATTTTACTTCTTTTTGTGAACTATAGCTTGGTAGACTGTAGTCAGGCCTCCCATCATAGGGAGCCATTTCAAAAATATCGGTAATGATGCCTTTTTCATCTAAAAAAGCAATGGAAAGAGGAATATGGGTATTTTTCATCCAAAAGGAAAGTTTTGCTGGCTTTGAGTATACAAAAAGCATCCCGTAATTTTCTGGTATAGAAGATCGATGCATAAGGCCAGTAGCTCTTGTGGCTTCTGTGTCTGCCACTTCCACAAAAATAGTATTCTCTCCAATCTTCAAGGTATGATAGGATGTTTTCTTATCTGCTTTATCACAGCTACAAAGAAGAATAAGAGAAAAAAGAAAAATCCAGACTTTAAAAAACATTCTTAATCCTTAATATTTTGCAATAAAAATTACTATATAGTTGATGAGACAAAAGTATTTTGACAAAAGAGAAAGAACCACAGATGAACGCAAATAAACACGGATAATTTTTATAAATTTCAAAATTTTATACTATGAAAAAAAATTATTTTATTTGCGTTTATCTGTGTCTATCTGTGGTTCTTTTTTTTGGCAGCTCTGCTGCTCTGTGCTTATCCGTAGTTCTCTCTTTGAATCACTACATGGTTCGCCAGAAACGGAAATGTTTGTTTTCTATTTCATGATGATCTATCATAGGGAAAAATTTTGTGTCTTTCTGGCTGGCAAACATGAAGCCATGTCGTATGATTTTGAAACTGAAGTCATCAAGATGGCTGTCTAGTGCTATGCCCTTGTTAGGTTTATTGTCATCTTTGAGCAGCTCATAGTAAGAATCCCTAAGTGTAGAAGGATGAACATTCCGTATTGGGCTGGATCGGAAAGGATTCTGCTCAAACTCATCGATAAAACTAGGCAGATCTATCTCTAATTGAGTATAAAACTGAATAGGAGCACTTTTAGGTATTTTAGGATCGGTTATATATTTTCCAAAAGTAGGAAAATCATATTTAGAAAGTGCCATCATGCGCATGGGTGTTATTTCTGCGTAAAGTCTTATTCTGTTTGCTGTATGTTCTGCTGTATGGGGTTCTGCTTTCAGCTCAAGAGAATATCCTTCCTGAGTAACCAGATATAGATTCTGAATCGCAGAAAATTCCACATGCTCCAGGACGCGATAGCTGCTGATAAATTTTGTAGCCTTAGGTCTGCCGTCTTCATGAGGTACAATTTCTTTCAGTATCTCATCAATAGGGAAAAAGTCATGTCTGTAATTTATATCCACTTCCGCAAAAACGACTTTTCCACTATAATGGCGGCTGGAACCACATGTATAGTGCTTGGCAAACTGATCAGGGAGTAGCTGGCTGCCAATAAGAGCATTGTTTGGATACAAAGTCATATATAGGTGTTTTGGATAAGACATAGATTATCTCCAAAAAGTTTTTAGCATAGGAGCAATGACCAGAGAAACAATTGCCATGAGCTTAATTAAAATGTTAAGGCTTGGGCCTGCAGTATCTTTGAAGGGATCGCCGACAGTATCACCTACAATAGATGCTTTATGGGCAGGGCTTCCTTTCCCGCCACTTTCTCCAGTTTCAATCATTTTCTTTGCATTGTCCCATGCACCACCAGAGTTCGCCATGAAAATAGCAAGGACAACTCCACTACCATTTACGCCAATCAGAAGGCCTGTGAGCATTTCTACACCGCAACAAAACCCTACTATAACAGGTGTTGTAGCTGCAATGATTCCAGGGAGCATCATCTTTTTCAAAGAACTGGTGGTGGATATATCTACACATTTTTTGTAATCAGGCTCGTCTGTCCCTGTCAGTATTCCTGGTTTCTCTTTAAATTGGCGGCGCACTTCTTCCACCATAGCAAAAGCAGCCTCACCTATTGCTACCATAGCAAGGGAGCTAAAAAGGTAGGGGATTGCCGCTCCTAGCAAAAGACCAGAAAGCACATTGATATTTAATATATCTATTGTAGGTATATTCAATTCATTGCGAAAAGCAGTAAACAATATAATAGAAGTAAGGGCAGCAGAGCCAATAGCAAAGCCTTTACCTATAGCTGCTGTCGTATTGCCTACAGCGTCCAGAGTGTCTGTAATGTTTCTTACACTTGTTGGAAATTCGCTCATTTCTGCCAGTCCACCTGCATTATCGGCGATAGGGCCATAAGCATCTACGGATAGCTGGATTCCTAATGTCATAAGCATACCTAATGCTGCGATAGCAATACCATAAAGTCCGCAAAGTGCATTTCCTGCCAGAATAGCTGCCATGATCACAAGGATTGGAGGGAAA
The DNA here is from genome assembly GCA_938003875.1 of uncultured bacterium. Lineage (GTDB taxonomy): Bacteria > Planctomycetota > Uabimicrobiia > Uabimicrobiales > JABWCH01 > JABWCH01. Next base: position 22,150 of record CALKWO010000017.1, on the reverse strand, counting down.
GTAGAGAGCATTCCCATTCCCATGCCCGTAATAAGGTTGGTGGCTGCTCCTGTTTCACAGGATTTGACGATTCTTTTGACTGGTCTTGTTCCTGTTCCTGTGAAGTATTCTGTCAAAAGACCCAGAAAGATTCCTGATGCCATCCCCAGAACGCTGGAAACAAAGATAGAAATATATCCTACCTGGACTCCTTTGTTAGAAGGATCAAAGGTTTCCTTGCCAAAAAAGAAAAAGCTGGCGATAAAAGTAAATATGGAAGCAAAGATAGCAGCAGCGAAAGTTCCTATATTTAAAGCCATCTGAGGGCTTCTTCCCTTACGAATACGTACAAATTGAACGCCGATCATACTTGCCAATATGCCTAAGCCAGCCATGACGAGAGGGAAAACGGCTAGCTTAAATTTCAGAGCCTCACTGGCAACGATGCCTGCTCCTAAAATCATAGCTCCAACGATAGAGCCAACATAGCTTTCAAAGAGATCTGCGCCCATGCCAGCAACGTCACCTACATTGTCGCCAACGTTATCTGCAATGGTCGCTGGGTTTCTATGATCGTCTTCTGGAATACCAGCTTCAATTTTTCCCACGAGATCAGCACCAACATCTGCTGCTTTCGTGAAAATACCGCCTCCAACACGAGCGAATAAAGCCATTGTGCTGGCACCAAGGCTGAAACCAGAGAGAATCTGGAGCGTTTCTGTTGCAAAGTTTTGGATAGAAGGTGCTACAAAATACAAATCAACGGAAAGAACTATAAAGATACCAGCCATTGCCAATCCAACCACGCACATACCCATAACGCTTCCACCAGTAAAGCTTACCTTGAGAGCTTCATGAATGCCCTTCTGGGCAGCTTGTGTTGTTCGGCTGTTGGCCCCTGTAGCGACGTACATACCAATGAAACCAGCCAGTGCGGATGTAGTTGCTCCCAAAACAAAGCTAAGAGCCTGAAATCGTAAAGCCCCTGTATTAGCTAAAGCCAGGAAAGCCGCTATGATGAAAACAAAGGGAAGAAGAACGCTGAATTCTCGTTTCAGAAAGGCCATCGCACCATCTCTTACATACCCACTGATACGTATAAGTTCCGCGTTTTCTACAGGTTGACGAAAAATCCATCGAGTTCGGTTAAAAGCATAAAGTAAAGCTAGAATACTGCTGGCTAGTAAAAAGGCTAGCCCTATATGCAGTGTGGTCATAAATCCTCCTTAGCATGATTAGAAAAAATTTACTACTCATTTTTAAACTTTGTGCACTTCGTGTTCTTCGTGGTAAAATCTATTTGTCTATCTGTGGTTCTTTTTAATGTATGCAATCCATCCGAGATGCGCTTACTAAGTACTTAAAGTGCCAAAAAGCCAGTGCCAAATGAGCAGTGCTATGCAATAGCACTGTTCCATTTGGCTGTAGCTGCGAATTATTATTAAGAATTCCATATCTTAAATCTTAGATATTTTTTTTTCTTTGTCAAGGGAAAAGGATTTATAGAAAACCATTGCTTGCTATTTTAGCGATTATTTTATAAAATAAAGCATGATCTATAGGAAAAATTAAAAAGGGAAAATACGCTACAAAATATCGGAGAAAAAACATTGACTGTATTTGAAGAAATCTTAAAAATTTTAAAAGATCAGTATTCTATTTCCCAGGAAGATGAAGCCTGGTTAAAAAAAATTCATAGCCAGGGAGAAATAGATACAGGCTGGCTTCAAAAAAATTATCAGATTAAGCCTCAGGAAAGCTGTGAGGATAAAGAAATATATCCTATTGTTTTTGGTGCTTATCATGCACTATATCCTATTGCAGAGGGGAGTGCATGCACAATCTATAAGGGATGGAAGCAGGGAACCAGGGAATTTGTCGCTATCAAGAGACTTAGCCCTAAAAAGCTTTCTGATGAAGCAAGAGAGAGGTTTATCAGGGAATATTCGATCATGATAAAACTCTCTCACCCTTATATTTTAAAGCCAATAGAGCAAGGGGAGCAAAAAGAAGAATACTATTTCATAGCTCCTTATATTCCTGATACTTTAGCCAAAAGGATGGACAATTTGCCGAATTCTCGTACATTCCAAGACATAGCACCTCTTCTGGCAATCTTCCTTTGTATTGTCAAAGCATTAGAATATTCTCATGATAATGGTATTCTCCATAGAGATGTCAAACCAGAAAATATTTTTTTGGACGGAGACCACCCCTACCTCGCTGATTTTGGAATGGCAAGGCGAATAGACCAGACATTGAAATTGACCAAAGGCGCGATTGGTACTCCTTGCTATATGGCACCCGAAGCGTGGCAGAAAAAATTTACTCCCCAGTGTGATATTTATTCTATGGGAGTCATTCTCTATGAATTGATAAGTGGAAATTTTCCCTTTGTGGCAGAAGATCCTGAAGATTTTCTTCCTAAACAATTGACTGCGCCGCCCAAGCCCCCTGTAAAAGATGGTATGAATATGCCCATGGAACTCAATGGGTTTGTTCTAAAAACCTTGTCCGTCTCACCTCAAAAAAGGCCAGCTTCCATGAAAGAGTTTAAAAAAGAGCTGATACAGATTTTAGAAAAATATATTTGATCTTGCAAGGAGAACCCCCATGCGTTATATAAAAATACTTCCTATTTTTTTTCTTTATGGTTGCAACCTTAAAGAGATCGAAAGTCCCTTTCTGCAATCTTTATGGAATGCTATGTCCGTATTTTTTTCGGTTGTATGGGAAAATGCGTTGAGCATTTCCATTGCTCTTGTTTTTATAAGTGCTTTTATTGGATTTATTTGTAAGGCAAGAGCAGTAGATAAGTGCATGAAGTCCTTTGCCAAAGACAAAGTTACTGTGCAAAACAAAACGCAGAAAAATATTCATGGTACATTTACGCTTCATTCCACAGGAATCGAATTGCTTTTCGATAAACCATCAGGGGAGGGTGTCCTACGGTATAGCCATATACTGTATAAAAGCGAATTCCCCTCTATATTCTGGATCGCTCGCCATCAGGACAATCTTTCTCCTGCCAGCAAAGCAAAAAGAGAAAAGCAGATTAAGATTACCTGCAATCCTGGCTATTATAGAAAATTTTCCCGCTATTTTCGGAATCTTCTTGGATCTTTCCGAGATGCTTTTACCCAGACCATCTCTATGCTGATCGGACAAATGCAGAAAAAATCGCCTTCTTCCTTGATTTTAAATCAAGAAAAACAGATTTCCAATATAGGTGCGGATATCATTGGTTATATGGGAAATAATTATGATCCTATCCTGGAAAATTATATTGGACGAAAGGTAGTGGTAGAAATTATAAGGGAAGATCAAATAGAAGAAATATGTGGTATTTTCAAGGAATACAGCACAGAATTTTTGCTTCTTTTGAATGTTCCTCTATTGCAAAATTTTACCTATGAAATAGCCTATAAAAAAATCCAAAAACAAAGAGAGGAGATTCCTCTGGAACTACAGATAGCTAGAGGAAAAGAGTTAGAAATAACCAACCTTTCCTGTTCTGGCATATTCTTAAAACATCTCCAGGCGGAATCCGAAATACGCTCTTTGGAAAAATTTTTAGAACCAGGCCAAAAAATGGCTCTGGAGTTGCCTGGTTTTTTGTTAAAATCCAAGGACAACACAGATGCTCTTTTCCATACTTTTTCCATAGCAGTAATAAGACAGAGCGATCTTCTTTTGCCCAGAAGCCATTCTATAATACGCTATTCTGCCGATACACAAAAAGAAGACTGGAAAAGCATTATAAAAGTAGACTTAGACTTTTTTATGATACAAAAATCAAGGTAAATCAATATGGATTTCAATAAGTTTTTCCTGCCAGATGATCTTTTGGCTGACTTTCTTATTCGTCATGGATTTTTTAAAAAAAGCAAAATTCAAGATTTTTTAAAGACACAAGAAAAATTAAAACAAAACAATGTCATAAAGAATTTAGAAGAAATTTTTGTATACAAAGCGATTTTGCCTAAACCCAAAATGGAGCAACTTCTTTTTTTCATAGACTTTCTGAAAAAAAGGGTGCAGGGAATACTTTTTTGCAAGATGGCCATCCTACAAAAAAAAATAGGGCCAACAGATTTAGACAAGATTATGATTACTCACCGCTCTATCTATCTTCTCAAAAAAAAGGTTCTGACAATAGAAGATCTGTTAGAGCGAAAAAGCAAATTTTCTGCTTCTTCCAAAGCGGAAACCATCGAGAAATTGAAATCTCTGGAAGAAGGAAAACAAGAGGAACTTTACAAAGAAGCTTTGTTGTATCTGGACAAAGAAGATTTACATGCACTGCACTGGAGAGAGAAGCATTTGCAGGGGATCGTAGGTACAAAGTACTCTACTTCCTCTTTATTGGAAGCAAGTAAGACACTGGCGAATAAAAGTATCAACTGGCTGTTACATAAAGAAGACAAGCCTGAAAAAGAAAAAGAGGCCCAGGCAATCTATCATGATACCCCGCCTCCAAGCCTTCTGGAAGTCCCTCCTTCTCAGAGTACAAACATTCCAGAAAAAATTCCGCCTGTCTATGACGCAGAAGACGAAAAGGAAGAAGATTTTTCCGATGACCTGGAAAAAACGGGCGATTTTGTTGCTGTGTCCTACGAAGAGCCTGCTCATTCCCATTATACAATGAAGATTGCCTTTGCTCTGACAGGAATTTTAGTTCTATTGGGCTTTTTCTTTGTATATTTTTCAGAAAATAAAGAGTCAAAGCTTGTTTCTGAAATCCAGCATCTCCTGGAAAATAAAAAATACCAGGAGAGCGAAGAAAAGTGCATAGAATTCCGAAAAAAATATCCTTTGAGCAAAAATAATGTGCAGGTCACGGAGACACTGCAAGATCTTCTGATGAAAAGAGCCGATATTTGTTTTCGGCAAGATAAGCTCTCAGAAGCAAGGGATTTGCTTTTAGAAGCTGCTCAGCTTCAGAGAAAAGGGAAAAAAATAGAGGAGATAGAAGGCTTTCTCAAAGAATTAGAGAAACACATTTTAGAAAATAGCAATAAAGAGCAATGGATAAAGGCATCGCAGAATTTCCAAAGTGCCATCCAAAAAGAAGATCTGGAGGAAGCAGAAAAAATTTTACAATGGCTCCAAGCGAATACCACAGAATCCCAAGCTTTAGAGAAAACAGTTTTGCTGAGTCAGGATTTGCAAAAAGCAAAGGAAAAAAGTTCTCTGGCAAAATATTGCTATTATTCCAAAGAAGCCTTGCCTCCAAAATTTTCGTTTATAGCATCGCCCCTGGAGCAAAAAAATATCATGAGAATGGCCTTGTCAGGGCAAGAAATTGTCCATGAATTCTCTGAGGAAACAGGATATTTCTTTGCTATTGCATCAGGCTATCTCTATGCTTTCCATGCAGGCAATGGAAAGGTAGCATGGATAGAATATCTGGGGGGAGAAAATAGTTTCCCTCCTGTTTTCCTTTCGGGGAGTCGGGAATATTTCAATATGAATCTGATAGAGAAGATACTGGTTGTCAGGCCTTGCAACAATTCTCTTTTGATGATTCAAAGCTCTACAGGAGAAATCCTTTGGGAGACAAAGCTCCCTGGGCTTATTGCTACAAGGCCTGTTTTGCATAAAGACAAGGCATATATAGCTTGCCTCGATCGCTATTGCTATCGTATTGATGTCGCTACAGGCAGGCTGGAAGGAGCTTATCTCAGTGGAGAAATCGCTTTGTTCGCCCCCTGTTTTGATAAGAAAAGGCAACTTCTGTACCTACCCTGCACGGAAAAAATCTATGCCTATCATATTCAGGAAGGCAGGCTTGCGTTCACTCTGCCGACTCCAAAAGGACTGGCTTCCGAATTGATATGTGTTGCCTCTTATCTGATTGCCACTACCTCGCAAAAAGAAACTTCCTATATTCATTTTTATCTGGTGAAGGGAGAAAAGAGTAAGATAGAGGCATCCTATCTTAAGAAAGCCTCTCTGCCAGGCACCATTAAGAACATGCCTTCTCTTGCAGGAGGAATTCTTGCTGTGCTTACGGATACTCATTTGGGTTGCTATGGAATCCATGCTACCAATCCCCAGGAAGCTTTCTTCCCTCTGGGAGCAGAAGGGGGAGTTGGACTGGAAGCCAAAAGGCATGGCTTTGTGCTTTTTTCTAATTTTTTGCGAGATTTGATCGTGGCACAAGGAGACATTGGAATCTATACTTTCCAGGATATAGAAAACAACACAAGCCCACCTGTAAAAACCAAAAACTACCGTGATAGAAACGAAAGGAATCTGGAAACCTATCAGCCTTTACAGCGCAATGGCAATCTGTTGTTCTGGGCACGGCATGGAGAAAATTACCACTATCACCTGACGTGTGTCCGAATGGACAAAGATCGCATTACACCTCTCTGGCAAAAGCAAATCGCTCCCTGCATAACGAGTGCGCCTCTAGGAACTCAGGATGGCAGAATCCTTTTCTCTACCCATGAAGGCAACCTCCATGAGGTTTATCTCTCCGAGAGCAACCAGATTTGCTATAGAATTTTTGCCTCCACCAAAGCAGAAGGCAGACAACCTCTCTATATTCCAGAAGAAGAGGGACGGCTTCTGGTGGTTGGAAAAAGGCAATCCATACAATTGCTTGATGCCATTACAGGAATCCCTTTGTCATGGCAAGCCGATATTCCCCCCCAGGGCGAAATAGGGAAATGCATCTATGCAAACAACAGCATTTTCCTGGGAACAGAAAGCGGAGTGTTCGCCTTTTCTGCCCAAAGCGGCAAAAAGACCTATCTGGAATTTTCAGAATTTCGGGGAAAGCCTTTCCTTTCAGGACTTGCCTTTGCCCAAAATACCTTATGGGCAGGCTCAGACAATGGCAATCTCTACCAATTAGCCCTTACCAAAGCAAGCCCTTTCCCCTATCTGGAAAAAATCTGGTCATGGGAAACTCAGGGCCCCATCCGTAGCGAATTTTTATTGCATGAAAACCATCTTTACTTTGGTTCAGACGACAACTATCTTTATAAGTTTTGTGTAGATACCAAAAAAGTCCTCTGGAAATACAAGGCCAAAGGCCCTGTCCGCACAATGCCCATTTTGCATGAAAATATTCTCTACTTTAGCTCAGAGCAACGTTTCTTTTACGCTCTGGATGCCTCTACAGGTCAGTTGCTTTGGAAAAAAGAGCAATCAGGCAAGATTTCTTCTCCGCTTTACCATAAAGGCTACATCTACATAGCGACCCTTTCGGGAGAATTTGCCTCCTATAATGCCAAAACAGGGCAAGAATCCTTTCTATCTCATCTAGGAAACCCTATCTTCAGTTCTCCTATAAGCTTGGGAGACTATATCCTTGTAGGAGGAAGCGATGGTTTTATCTACATGACAAACGTTTCAAAACAGCAATAGCTTGAAGTAATTCTGTGCTAAATCCATTCAGCTTTGCAGTGAGGAATGAACCTAAACTTAGACCCAAACCTATTTGCAGTTGAATATGTAAGCAATCTTAAAATCGGTTAGGTTCAAGTTTAGGTTCAGTTTTTATCCTAAAGTCGCTCGACCTAGTACAATCATCGCCAAAAAGGATTTAGATAAAGAGAACGATAATGATAAGGTGTAAAAAAAATAGGCAAAAGATGAATTTTGGTGCTTGAGTAAAAAGTAAAAGTCCTTCTTGTGGGCTGGTATATACAGGCCTTTCAGACTAAAAATTAAAGGCTTTCAACTGACACAACTCGTAAATTTTTTAAAAACCACACCTTGCAAGGGGTGTTAGGCTGGTATGTATAGGTCTTTCAGGGCAAAGATTAAAGCCTTTTCAACTGGCACAAGTCGTAAATGTCATTTTTTCTTTGAATACGAGCCTATCTTTTGCTAAACTAAAATTATAGATTCCATCCGAAAAATTGAGGTGAAAATTTACTAATGAAATGAGGTGACTATGAAAAAAATATCATACGCAATCATTGTGCTATATTTCATCATGGTATTGCCTGCTTTTGCCGTTGGGCCAATTGGAGAATATTATCTTGTTAATTGGTGCAATGGTGGAATGCATGTTGTTCAAAATAATACTGTATTGCGATCTTGGAGTTCAGCAGGTAATCGAGAATTGCCCATTATTGTTGAAGATAGCCGCATCACTACATTTGGTTATGATGGTGGAGCTTATGGCCGTGAATATAGCTTAAGTGGATCGGTAATCGGAAGTACTACCTATGTTCAACCGTATAGTGGAATTGGCTTCCATGATGCAGGAACAGATGGAACATACTATTATGCCTGGGCATGGCATAATCAAACCTTGTATCGCTTCGATAAAAATTGGAGTAATGGGACAAGTTTATTTGGGCTGTCTGGAAAAAATCGTTTAGCCATCACATACGACAAAATCAACAATTCTCTTTGGCTATCTGGTTATAATGATTCTAGCTATACCATGCAAAATTATAGCCTGACTGGAACATTGCTTAGCTCTTTTAGCGTATTGGACTACAATACTGGTGCTTTAGCTATGGATTATAACGACAATACATTATGGTACAGCGTTTCTGGTGGTGGAACTTTCCGTCAATATTCTCGTACTGGGACTTTGCTGCAAACAGTTACTATAGATGGTACTGGATCTGGAATGTGGGGTGGCGAATTTAATTTTAACAATGTTGTTCCAGAGCCAGCTAGCTTTGGGCTTATTTTTATTTTTTTATTTTTCTTTAGAATTTTCAAAAAATAGAAAAACTACTTATTAGAAGGGAAAAAATAATGAAAAATATCTATCTTTTTCTTTGTATATTACTTTTCTTAATAACTATTTCTATTCATGCTATTTCATTTCCTAATGCTTTGGCTGCCTATAATATGGAATCGGTCAATACAAGCAATAATCTAGTGGATATTTCTGGAAATGGACACAACTCTTATAATGGCTTAGGCGGAGGTGGTTCTCTCGTATCAAGTAACTATGGAAATGCTTTGCGCTTTGATGCGTCCAGCAGAACTCCCTTAGCTATTACCGACTCTACTTCTTTGAGGCTTAACCAGGCATTCACCATTGAAGCACGTTTGTACATTGAAGGTTCTTGTCTCAATACTAATGGAGGCAGAACTATAGATTGGGTCAGGGTCGTTGGAAAGGGAAACGATGCTGAAAATAGAAATTATGGGATCTGGTATAATGAAAATGAAGGCTGGCTTTTTCAGATAGATCCATCTGGCCCAAACATCAACACATTTGCAAGTGTTGCTCAAATGCCAATCTTGAGAAATCGTTGGTATCATTTATTAGGTGTTTATGATGGCACCTATTTAAAGATGTATGTTAATGGAATTAGAGTAGGCAGTGACACTGCGATTTCCCCTTCTCAATTTCCACTAGATGCTTCTCCTCTTACAATCGGCGGCTCGCCTAGTGAACATAGCAAACATGTAGGTCTTATTGATGATGTGGCTATTTTTGGGTATGCTTTGAATGAAAGTGAGATATTATATCAAGCCACGGGAGTGCCAGAGCCTGCCTCAATTTTTATGATAGCTATAGCTCTTTTTTTCTTTCTTAAAAAAAATAAGAGATGCGTAAAAGAGTCTTCTGCTCCGATGCTATCAGGAGCAGGGGATATCAGGAACAGCATTTTTTAGTCCAGTCCTTCTTCCTACTCTTAACACTGCCCTGCGAGGAAGGATTGCAAGACCTCTGTTGGGAATATTTATTTTTTATTTTGTCAAATAAACCTTGGAGTGGGGCATTACAGTATGAAAAATAGGCTAATCCATATATTTTTTTCTTTCTGGTTGATAGGTATCCTTGTTTGTATCGCTCACATCTGGTATGTAGAAGAAAAAAAAGACAAAGAAATTTGGAAAGACTATGAAAAATTGCAAAGTGCCAAAGAGAAAATGTCTAATAGAGAAGCATGGAAAGAAGCCGATGAAATTATGTCCAATCTATTGCAAAAATATCCTGAAAGTTTTTGGATGCATTTTCTATATGGAGCAATGCTGGTAACAAAAGGAGATCTCATAAAAGGAGAATTTCATCTCCATAAAGCGAGAAAAATTAATATTTTTGTAGTATTCAACATTAGTTATCTAATAAAAATGAGTGAATGCTATTTGAAATTGGGAAAATTATATGAAGCAGAACAATATGCTATTAGAGCGAAAAATAAAATAAAAAAAGATCAAAAACAACATATTGTAGATAATCTTTTACATGCTATTTTTATCCAGAGAAAAAAAAGCAAATCATAGTAAGGAAAAGCAATGCTTCCAAAAGATATATACATTTCTCTATCTACGAAATGTTCTTCCATCCATGCGCCATCGGTTATTGTTATTTCTCCTCATCCTGATGATGATGTGATTGGGATGGGAGGGAAGATGGCTTTAATGGCAAAAAGCCATAAAGTAATAACACTTTATATGACAGATGGCTGTGGTTCGCTAAGAAAAGATGCCAAAGACCAGATTTCTTCCAAAAGAAAGCAAGAAGCACTTTCTGCACTTTCTATTGTAGGCGCAGATGGAGCTTTTTTTTTAGAAGCCAGGAGTTCCTGGCTGAAGCAAAAAGGAGAAGAATACCAGAGACTTTTGTTGGTAATCCAGGAAATTCTGCAATCCATCCAACCGAAGGAAATCTATATGACCGCTCCTTGGGAGATCCATCCAACCCATCTTGCCTCTAGTCAAATCGTCTTGGATGCATTACCACAAAAAGAAAAAATTTCTCTTTATGCTTATCCTGTTTGGGGGCCTATTTTGGGAAAAAAGCTTTGCTATGTCGATATTACAGAGGTAATAGAAACAAAACAAAAAGCAATACAAGCACATTATGGAGAAGTTTCTTATAAACCTTATCACGAAGGCGTTTTAGCACGCAATTTCTATCAGGCTGTCTTTGAAGATCCGCATAGTGTCAGTAAAGCAAAATATAGAGAAGTTTTTTTGGATATGAGCGATATAAAAACGGACTTGAAACAATATGCTGTAAAAGAAGCAAAAGAATATGTAGATACGATATTCACGACGTTGTCCTGAAAAAAAAGAGGAAGGAAAAAATTATGTTTAGGGTAGGTATTCTCGTTGCCAGCGACAAAGGCTCCAGGCATGAAAGGATAGACGAAAGTGGCAAAGTAGCGCAGGAATTTGTCCTTAAAGCTGGAATGCAAGTAGAAAAATGGATTGTCTTGCCAGACGATATGGAGCAGCTTTCTGCCTCTATGATTCAGATGTCGGATGAACTAGGCTTAGACCTGATTCTCACTGTAGGAGGAACAGGATTCTCCGCCAGGGATATTACACCAGAGGCCACGCTGAAAGTAATAGATCGCCCTGCACCAGGCATCTGTGAAGCAATACGATATCATAGCCTGAGCATCACGCCACGCGCCATGCTATCACGAGCGATATCGGGGATACGAAAAAAAACATTGATCATCAATCTCCCCGGCAGTCCTAAAGCAGTAAGAGAAGGCCTGGAATACATCATGGAATCTTTGGTACATGGGCTGGAAATCATGACAGGAAAAGCATCTGAATGCGCAAGAAAATAATATCAAATAGACCTAAAACTAACCAATTTTAAGATTGCTTGCACATTTAAAAGTTATCTTGCGTTTAGGTTTAGGTTTAAGATTAGGTTTAGCTTGCGTGAACGAACACAGATCGCAAAATGAAATTTTTTGAGGAGAAATGTATGCGTGGGTCTAAAGGCGATTTTCCCATAACTATAGAGTCAGAAAAAATGGTGATTCAAGAAAAAGAATGGGAAGATTTGCATGTTGCTTTTATAACACATAAAGAACGCTCGGAAATGGCATCTATACCAGGTTTGCCAGAAGGCCGATGCCAATGTCCTCATTGGGGTTATGTCATAAAAGGAAGCATGAGGGTATGCTATAAAGACCATGAAGAAGAGATACACGAAGGAGATGTTTTTTATCTGCCAGCAGGGCATCTGGTCGCTATGGAAGCAGGAACAGAAGTGGTTCAATTTAGCTCTAAAGAGCTTATGCAAAAAACCAAAGAAGCCGTTCAGCAGATTATGCAGGAAAGGAAAGAGAAAGAAAAGCATGAATAAATTAGCGATTCCTGTTCTGTCTTCTTCCTTGAGCAAGGAAAGCAGAGAAAAGTATTCCTCTACAACAACATTGAGTGCCATTGAATTAGAAGTTTTTCCAGAGCTTAGCCAGGCACAATGGATGGCCAATATGATGTCGCCTTCTTTATGGAGTTGGGAGGAAAACCTTCCTAAAAGAAGGGGTGGTAGTCCTGTAAGAAGAAAAGTAGAAGAAATCAAACAATATATTGTCCATGCATACGAATTTTGCCACATGGAAGAGTATCCTGGTCTATGTCCTTCAGGGCTTACAGATCTGGAAACAGAAGATGCTAGATTTCCAGATTCTCCTCAAAAGCAAAGGATATTCCAGGAATTGAGAAGCATCTTCTTGGAGGGAAGTTCCACTGTATTGGCAGAGCTTCTTCAGGTGCCAAACGTTCGAGAATACTACCGCCTTTTGGATTATCCTGCCAACGTGATCCCACGGTGGGGCAATGAAATCATCGAAAAAATGGATGCCTATAAGTATGTTTTAAGAAGCGGACTAGGAGCAGGCAAATGCCAGTCGCTGGCAATGCTATATGCCTCAGCACTCATTATTTTGGGCAAATTTTCCTGGAAAAATGTAGCAGTTCTATGGTTTAGCCCATCTCATGTTATGACCTATCTGAAAGAGGGAGATGGCTATCTTGCCAGCAACAAGAGAATGTTCAGTGCTGTCTCTTTGCGCAACATCAATGAACATACTTCTGTTGTGAAAAGCTGCCTGGAAAAAGAAAAATTGACCCATGTACAAACCATCTTTGGCAACATTCATGATGCTCTGCCTGTTCATTCCATAGAAAAAAACGATCTGGATTCTTTGTATCTGCATTTAAAAAACTATGCCACAAGTGGAAATGCCTTTCCTTCCAATTTCTGGACTTCTGCCGATTCCAAAATGTATGTTCCTTTCTCTTGCCCTGATATAGAGTTTCGCGATCTGACAAAGGCGGAAGACTTACAACGCATTGTCCAGGCTTACAGCCAGAAATATCCTGAATCTATTTATGATCTTGCCATGTATGCCTTTCGCTCCCTTTCTGTAAGATACCCAGAAATTTATGCTTACACAGCACTATATCGAAGCATACGAGTCAAAGAATTATTGGAGAGATTAGACAGCATAGAGAAAATGCTAGAGTATGTTCAGCAATCCTTTTCCCCAGAAGGGATTTTTCATTCTCCTGAGAGAATTGCCTTACCCGATGAGGTGCTTTTTTTCCAAAGAGCAACCCATAGAGATAAAAGCCTGCTTTTATACACCATGCTGGCTAAAAAATTCCCTCATCAGGAGCCTGTCATTGTCTTTACTAAAAACCAGAGCTTTGTCTATTGGAATGATATTCTATTGCCAGTGCTACCTAATTTTGCCTTGACGGAAGACATCCTTTTGATGTTTAACTCGCAAGGCTCAACCAAAATAGATTCCTAAAATGATCTGTCAAAGATCGGTTTGAATTTTTCTATGAATTTGTGCAAGGTATAATCCTGCCAATACCAATCCAATTCCTACTATTTTAGAATATGTAAAGCTTTCTTTTAAAAGGAAATAGGAAGCAATGCTTGTGAAAATGGGGATGAGATTTAGAAAGACATTGGCTTTCCCGATCCCAATCTGCTGGATCACATACGTATGAAAGATGAAAGCCAGAGAGGAAGCAAAAAAGGAAAGGTATAAAAGAGAGGAAACCAACTCTTGAGTTACACTGGTTTGTATTACATCTCCCAAGTCGCCTATGATAAAAATAGGCAAAAAGAAGAAAAAAGCGATTATATTTTGCACAAATATTATATAAACAGGATGATAATGCATAGTGGCTTTTTTTACAGAAATTCCATAGCCTACGGCAGAAAGTACTGCCAGTAAGAGCCATAGCATTCCTACTATAGAAACATAGAACTGAAAGTTATCTTTTATTATCATACAAAGAATACCAATAAAAGATATTATTATCCCAAAAATGTTTATTTTTGTTAGATTTTCTCGAAAAATATAGAATCCTACAATGGCATTGAAAATAGGAATTGTAGACACTGTTACAGCAGTGATAGTCGCATCTACTTTTTGTAAGCCAAAGCTTTCTCCTATATAATACAAAAAAGGCTCAAAAAATGTCAACAGAAGAAAAAGTTTCCAATTGCCTTTAGGTAAAACAAGATAAGATCGGTAGAAAAAATATAAGATAAAATATAGAATAATGGAAGAAAAGAAAAGCCTTAGCGTAATGGTGGCAATAGGACTGTAGTATTTAAAGACAATTTTAGACCATATAAAGCTCATGCCCCAAAAGAGCATGGCAAAGGTAGCCAAAACATAAATACTCGATAAAGATACTTTTTTTTGCATAGTTTTTATTGAAAAAAACCTTTCTATAAAAGATAAAGATAACCATAAAGATTAGGAGTTATGCCGTTTTTTAAAAGCCAGGAAACAATATGTTAAACTCATAAAGAGGATTCTTTTAACATGCTTACTATTTTTTCTTTGAGCGATGGCAAATAGATACGCACAATAGCTTCAATAGTAGCTTTATTGACAGCACCGTAATCATGGGCAATAAAATTGCGAACGCTGGCTGCGCCTTTAGCTTCTTGAGTCAAATCATACTTTTCGAGAAGTTCTTTGTCTAACTTGCTTAAAGTTTCTCCTATCTGTAAAATATTCATCAAAACAGCATTAAAACACATGGTTTTGCTCATCATCATTTCGATGGTAACAAGTTCTTGCTGATATGATTCAATATCCCCAATCATCTCGATAATAAAGTCCAGTTTTGCCCGAATCGTTACCTTAGACATAGCATAAATCTTTCAAAATATATTTTTTCCCCGTTGCTCTCAATCCATCAATATCAGCAATATCAACTCTTTTATGAAGAGTACTTTCTAAAAATTTTTGAATCTCTGTTAACCTGCCAAATGATTGAAGCCCTGGATAAAGCATTAGAAATTTCTGTGGTTCAAGGCGGTATAGAATATCTATATCGCTTTTTTCTGTTTCTTCTCCTCGGGCATAAGAACCAAAAATGCCAATAATATGAAATCCTTCCCTTTCGAGTTGAGGCTTTATTTTTTGCAATATTTCTGCCAATAAGGACTCCATAAAAATGCCTTTCTTATCATTAGTTACTACTGCTCTCAAATACTGATATTGGAACATCATCGCACAGGAATTGCCCTTTTGCCAGAATTTAAGCTTGTTTTTGGCTTCAGACAGATGAGCAGTGAATCCAGCAATCTGTTACAAGACAAAATTTCAAATTCCTTAGCTTTCTTCTTGTTTTACATATTTTGTCATGGTAATTGCTGTTCCCCACGTTTCCGTAGGCTTTAGATTGACTTCGTCCATCATTTGTTTTATGAGAATCAGGCCCATGCCCCTTCCTGTCTCTTTAAGGATATTCTGATTTACCTGGTCTCTGTGTACTATATTTTTAAAGGTATTGACACCGCTATCCGTTACTGTAATAGAAAATTTTTTAGAGTTTACTTCGATATGCAGGTGAATTTTTTTATTTCTGTCATCATTATGAGCGTGCTCTATTGCATTGGCGCAAGCTTCATCTACAGCCATAGCCATACGGGATCTTTCATCTTCATTGAATAAATCAACAAGAAAAGAAAAAATGAAATCCCTGAGCTTACTGAGATGTTGCTTGTCTGAAGGTAAGGTAATATCCACTTCATCTGGATTGGCAGCAGATTTTTCTTTGGCTATTTTTTTCTTTTTACGGTTTATCTGCTTTATAATACCCTCTTCATCTAAATGATGAATTGTACCACAATAAGGACATTTGTAATGCCCTGGCTTCGGAAAATTGCTTGATTTCTGACATTCTGTGCAGCTACGAATTAAGGGAAAAGTAATTTTTTCCTGGGGCAGTTTTTCTGGTGCTTGCAAAAAAGACAATGCCTGTTCCATAGAAGGGAAGTCAGGACATACCTGATCCATGCCAAAAATAGTATAAACTTTAGAAATGACAGGCTGCATATTACAAAAAACGACTTTTTTGCCATTTTTTTCCTGTTCTACCAGAGCAGCAGATGCCAGAATTCCAAAGCCGCTACTATTGGCATAGTGTAGGTTCTGCAAATCAATGAGCAATTTCTGGCATGGATTGGCCATTGCTTGCTCCATGAATTCAGAAAATTCCGCAACACTATTTAAATCAATTTCTCCGCCTACTCTAATAATCCCTATCTCTTTAGTTTGAGAAAGATAGTCAAATTCCATCTGTATCTTTTTCATGTTTTATTCCCTGCCTCTCAATCATTTCCGCTACTTTGGGGCATGGCCAAAAAATTTCCAAAAATTTCAATGTTTCTAAAAAATCATGAGCAATCGGGGCGGTAAGATGCATCTCTTGCTTTGTCACAGGATGCTCAAAATGAATACGCCAGGCATGAAGAGCTGTTCTGTCCATGAGTAATTCTTCAGGATCGTGTTCTTCTACAGAAATTTTGTCTGTAACGTTCGTAAGTATTCTTTCCTTATTCAAAACAGGAGCTGCATCGTATAAGGAATCGCATACAATCGGATTTCCCTGTGATTTCATGTGTATACGAATCTGGTGGGTACGACCTGTTTTAGGAAAGACATGCACAAGCGTAAAACCAGGATAGCGAGCTATGACATTGTAGTCTGTAACCGCTTCTTTCCCTCCATTGCAAACTGCCGCCCGCTCTCTATTGCGTGGGTCTATCCCTAGAGGAAGAGAAATGGTGCCATTCTCAAAGCGCATTTTTCCTTCAACTAAAGCAACATACTCTTTATGGATATTGCGAGTCTGGAACTGTTCGGCGAGAGCTGCATGGCTTTGATTATTTTTAGCGATAACCAAAAGCCCACTGGTAAAACGATCCAGACGGTGTACGATGCCTGGCCTGTAGGCATCATTGAAATCAGAAAGATTCTCAAAATAATACAAAAGTCCATTGACCAGAGTTCCTTCCATGTGTCCACGTGAAGGATGCACAACAACATCGGCTCTTTTATTGATTACTGCAATGGATTCATCCTCAAAAATAATCTCTATATCCATTTCTTGCGGTTTAAGATGAAGAGGCTCCAGCTCTGGTAAGCGGATAAAAATTTTCTGACCTTCTTTGATTTTATAGCCTGGCTTCGCTGTTTTTCCATCTATGAGAACATTTCCATTTTTAATGAGCTTTTGTAAATAAGACCTGGAGTATTCAAAAAAGCGTTTGCCAAGATAGGCATCCAAACGTCTGCCTTCCATTCGTCCTTTTACTATAAATTCGGTTTCAGATACTTTTTCTTCATTAGGTACTAAAGGCTTATGAGCCATGTAAATCGCTTTCTTCTCTATGCTACATTGAAATTATGTAATTACCAAATCGTAAGATTATGACAATTATAAATGATTTGTATTTTTTTATCAAGCTTATTGTCAGAAGTACAATTTTAAATTGTTGCGTTTTGGCTTGAAATTTGTTATTTTCTCTTCCAATAAACACGAATTCTATTTTTTCTTTTATAGAAAAGCAATCGTTATGACAGAAAAATATCAAGAAAAAAATATTATCTCTCTGGATTGGAGAGAACACATTCGTTTTCGTCCAGGCATGTATATCGGAAAGCTTGGTGATGGATCGTCCCCAGATGATGGGATCTATGTTATGATAAAAGAGATCATGGACAATGCCATCGATGAGCATATCATGGGATTTGGAAAGACGATCGAGGTAACCATCCATGAAGGTCGTGTGAGCATAAGAGACTATGGAAGGGGCATCCCTCTAGGAAAACTCTTTGATTGTGTCGCTAAAATCAACACAGGAGGCAAATACGATTCCTCTGTTTTCAAAAAGTCCGTAGGGCTCAATGGTGTAGGTGCGAAAGTTGTCAATGCGCTTTCCGATTATTTTATGATACAGGCCATCCGAGAAGGCAAATGCAAGACTGTGGAATTTGAAAAAGGGGTTTTAACAAAAGATCATGCTCTTCGGGAAACCACACAAGGGGACGGGACACTCGTTGTTTTCACTCCTGACAGGGAAATCTTCAAAAATTTTACTTTTATCATGGAATATGTGGAAAAACAAATCTGGAACTATGCCTTTCTGAACACAGGCCTGATCCTTGTTCTCAATGGACAGAAATATGTTTCCAGGCATGGCCTATTGGACTTGCTTTCCAAGAAAACGAATCCCGAAAGTCTTTGCTATCCTATCGTGCATCTCAAGGGAGATGATCTGGAAATCGCCCTTACACATTCCCGCCATTATGGAGAAGAGTATTATTGTTTTGTCAATGGGCAGTATACCCCCCAGGGAGGAACGCATCAGGCAGCCTTCAGGGAAGCTCTTGTAAAGACAGTAAGGGATTTTTTCAAGAAAGAATTCGACACGCTAGACGTTCGTTCCTCTGTCGTGGTAGCCCTGAGCATTCGTATAGAGGAGCCTATTTTTGAATCGCAGACAAAGACAAGGCTAGGCTCTCAAAATATGTCTCCTGATGGTACCAGCATCCGTGCTTTTGTTATGGAATTTCTCAAAAAGCATCTGGACGATTATCTACATAAAAATCCAGAAGTGGCAGATGCTTTGCTTAAAAGGATATTGCAGTCAGAAAAAGAAAGAAAAGAAATCGCTGGTATCCGAAAGCTGGCTATACAACGTGATAAAAAGGCTACCTTCTACAATAAGAAACTTCGGGATTGTCGTTATCATCTCGAAGACACAAACCATGCCAAACGCTATGAAAGTACGATTTTTATTACGGAAGGAGATTCAGCAAGCGGATCTCTTACTCAGGCAAGAAACGTGGATACCCAAGCGGTCTTCAGCCTGAGAGGAAAGCCTCTCAATACCTATGGACTCACGAAAAAGATCGTCTATGCCAACGAAGAATTCCATTGTTTGCAACACGCTCTCAACATAGAGGACGGCATGGAGAACCTTCGCTATAACTATGTTGTCATTGCCACAGATGCGGATGTGGATGGTATGCACATCCGTCTGCTGCTCCTGACATTTTTTCTGCAATTTTTTCCTGATATCGTGAGGGGTGGGCATCTCTATCTCTTAGAAACTCCTCTCTTTCGAGTACGGAACCGACAGGAAACCATCTATTGCTATCAGGAAGAAGAAAAAAAACAGGCTCTTCTTAAACTTGGCAAAAATGCGGAAATTACCAGATTCAAAGGTTTAGGAGAAATTTCTCCTCAAGAATTCCGCCGCTTCATCCAGGAGGATATAAGGCTTACTCCTGTAATCATTACAGAAGGATGCTCCCTGGAAAAGATATTGCAGTATTATATGGGTAAAAATACTCCAGAGCGTCAACAATTCATTATTGAAAACTTGAAAGTAGAGAAAGATTTAATCCATGACAGAGCATGATTCTTATAATGAAGAAAAGGATACTGACTTCTCCCTGGAATCAGGGAAAGAGGCGCAGAGTAAGCAGCATATAGAGCATCTATACCAAAATTGGTTTCTTGACTATGCCTCCTATGTAATTCTGGAACGTGCCATACCCTCTTTGGTGGATGGTCTGAAGCCCGTTCAAAGACGCATTTTGCATGCCATGAAGAAAATGGATGACGGCCGTTTTCATAAAATAGCGAATGTTATTGGACAGACCATGCAATACCATCCTCATGGAGATGCGTCCATTGGGGAGGCCTTGGTTAATCTAGGACAAAAAAAACTGCTGATCGAAACCCAGGGAAACTGGGGAGATATAAGAACAGGAGACAGTGCGGCTGCTCCTCGTTATATTGAAGGAAAATTGTCAAAATTTGCGATGGAAGTTCTTTTTTATGAGGATAATACAATATGGCAGGCATCCTATGATGGAAGAAACAAAGAGCCAGAGACTTTGCCTGTAAAATTTCCGCTATTGCTGGCACAAGGAGCAGAAGGAATCGCAGTGGGGCTTTCTACAAAGATATTGCCTCATAATTTTATAGAGCTTGTGGATTCTTCCATAGCCATTCTCCAGGGAGAAAAGGTGGAAATATTCCCTGATTTCCCTTGTGGTGGGATTGCCGATGTCAAGGACTACAACCAGGGGCAAAAAGGAGGCAAGGTTCGCGTTCGTGCCCGAATGGAAATCCTGGACGCAAAGACTCTGCGTATATATGAAATTCCCTATGGAACAACCACAACAAACCTGATCGAATCTATTATCAAGGCCAATGACGATGGCAAGATCAAAATCAAAAAAATCATGGACAGAACCGCTCAGGATGTAGAAATCTATGTGGAATTGCTGCCTGGAACATCTCCTGATGTGACCATGGATGCTTTGTATGCGTTTACAGATTGTGAAATATCCCTGAATCCTATTTGCTGTGTGATACGAGAGAATAGACCTGAATTTCTGGAGGTATCGGAAGTTCTCAGGCTCAATACACTACAGACAAAGCATCTTTTGGGCAGGGAATTGGAAATTGAGCTAGCTTCCCTGCAAAAAAAGAGACACGCTCTTTATCTGGAAAAAATTTTCATTTCCCGACATATCTATCAGTGCATGGAAGAATGCAAAGACTGGGATTCTCTTTTGCATACAGTGCATTCCCGTTTGCTTCCCTTTGAAAAAGAGGCAGGACGTTCCATAGAAAAAGAAGATGCTGCTGCTCTTACAGAATTGAAATTCAAGCAAATTGCCCGCTATAACCTGGAGCAGGCAGACAGACAAATCAAGAATCTGTCATTGGAAATCGAGCGAATCCAACATAATATGGTGCATCTGACAGAGTACGCCATCGCCTATTTCCAGAAGCTGCGAGAAAAATATGGGAAAGGATGGGAGCGTAAAACAACATTGTCGCATTTTGAAACTATTCAGGCGACTCAGGTAGCAGCAGCTAACCAGAAGCTTTATGCAAACAGAAAAGAAGGCTTTATCGGGTATGGCCTGAAGAAAGACGAATTTTTGGAAGAATGCTCGGATCTGGATGATATTATCGTATTTCTCAAGAATGGAATATGCAAGGTCGTCAAAGTAGCAGACAAGATTTTTGTAGGAAAAGACATTATCCACGCTGCTGTATGGCGAAAGAACGATACACGTATGGTATACAATCTGGTCTATCAGGACACAAAGACAGACATTGCCCGCGTCAAACGTTTCCATGTCACTTCTGTGATTCGGGATAAGGAGTATAATCTGGCTCCCAGCAGCCAGTCTCCTAAAGTGCTATACCTGACAGCCAATCCCAGGGGGGAGACAGAAGTTATCACAGTTCATCTCAATCCACTTTGCAAGGCAAGAAATAAGGCAATGGAATTTGACTTTGCCAGCATAGAAATCAAAGGCAAAGACTCCCAGGGGAACATTTTATGCAAATACCCTGTCTCCAGGGTTTCCCACAAAGCAACAGGAGCAGTCACGTTTGCGGGCATGGATTTATGGTATGACAAAACAATAGGAAGGTTGAATACAGAGAAAAGAGGAGAATTCCTGGGACACTTTACCTCAGAGGATGCCATTCTTGTGATTGACGACAGAGGCTATTATCAACTCACCAGTTGTGAGCTTACGAACCACTATGATATAGATCATGTCCTCACGCTGGAAAAGTTTTCGCCTGAAACCGTCATCTCTGTGGTGCATTATGACGGAGAGAAGGAACACTATTTTGTCAAGCGTTTCCAGATCACAACCAAAACCTCTGGAAACCGCTTTAGCTTTATCTCAGAGAATCCTAAATCCCGTCTTGTCTATGCTTCCACAGCAAAAAATCCCTGGATATTGCTCACTACTATGAAAAAAAGACCTCTGGAAAAAGTCTACAAAGAAATAGATCTTTCTTCCTTTGTGGATATAAAAGGCTGGAAAGCAACAGGAAATCGTCTTTCCATGCTGGAGGTGGTTTCTGTAAGCCCATGCGACAAGCCCAAAGTCCCTGATCCAGAACAGACGGAGCCAAAGCCTCCTGATGATAGCGCAGAAGACACAAATCCTAAACATCCATTGCCTTTACAGGAAAATAAAGAAGAAAAAAAAGTCGTCTATATACAGGAAGATTTCCTGTCTATGTTTTGATATACTAAGGAACTAGAAGATATTGAGTTAAGTTTTAATATTTTGTCTTGCAAGAGGCGGTTGCAATCTATTGCAAAACAAAA